>CAZLUR010000079.1:0-11519 GCA_964562725.1 uncultured Desulfohalobiaceae bacterium
GATAAGGCCAGAAAAAATTTTTGATATAGGCGATTGCCCTTGATAGCTGTTAGTACCTGCCCAGGACCTGAGCATATTGTTTATTGCAGGTCCCGTCCAGAAAATTCAGCCTGGACCAGCAAAAAACATGTTTTGTAAGCTGCAGATTTTTTTTGCAGCTTTTGATCCAGCTCAAAGCCGGGCTTTGGTCTTTTGTTTAATATCTTAGCCAGCAAGAGGCCAAGGCCTGCATGGCCGCCCTAATTGTAAGCCAGACCAGGAGTAAATCCTGTAAAAGGCCTGTTCCAAAGGAGTTTAGATATGAAATGTCCAGGACAAGACAGCAGATACTGGGATCAAAAAGCCATATACGAGGTCAAGTGCCCGCAATGCCGGGCAGCTGTGGAGTTCTTCAAGGACGAATCCAAACGTAAATGCCAGGCTTGCGGGCACTTGTTCATCAATCCCCAACTGGATTTGGGTTGTGCTGCCTATTGCAAATTTGCAGAACAATGCCTGGGGGATCTCTCCCCAGAGATCCAGGCCAAGCGCGACGAAATGCTCAAGGACAAGGTGGCCCTGGAAGTCAAGCGTTATCTCGGCCGGGACTTTGCAAGCATTGCCAAGGCCTTGCAGGTGGCCACAAATGTCCAAAAAATACTGTTCGAAGAAAACGCAGATCCGGCAATAGTGATTACTGCCGGCTACCTGCAGGAGGTTGTGCGCCAACAAGGCCTGCAGCAAGCCAGGGAAATCCTGGAAAGGCTGGGGGCCGGCACTGGATTGGTGCAGGAAGTTATGGACCTCTTGAAATCCATGGACCAAGAGCCGCCTGGACAATCCAATAACCTCGATGTCCTCCAGGACGCAGTGCTCCTGGACCACCTGCGGCAGGAAAAAGAACAGGGCCGATACTCAGAACAGGCACTGCACCAATGCTTAGAAAATGAGTTTAGGACCAAAGCCGGGCAGGACTTGGCCAAAAAAGTCCTGACTCCAAACCTGAATAGGAAGCAAAAGCCAAAGGAGAATAATAATGACTAAGACACGCAAAATAATCCAAATCGACGAAGGACTCTGCGATGGCTGCGGGCTGTGCATCCCTTCCTGCGCTGAAGGGGCCCTGCAGATAATAGACGGCAAGGCCAGGCTTATAGAAGACAAGGTCTGTGACGGCCTGGGTGCCTGCCTGCAAGACTGCCCCCAGGGCGCCTTGCAGATCATTGAACGAGAAGCTGCAGAATTCGATCCCCAGGCGGTAGAGGAGCACCTGCAAAAGATGCAGCAGCCATCCCCTGAAACAGTACGGCCCCAAGGCTGCCCTTCGGCCCAGGTCCATGAATTCGCCCCGGCCCAGCCAGATCTGAGTCAACAAAAGCAGAAAACAGATGAAGGCTCCCTGCTCAGCAACTGGCCGATCAAGATCAAGCTGGTTCCGGCCCGGGCCAAGTTCCTGCAGGACGCAGATCTGCTGGTGGCTGCAGATTGTGCCCCTGCCGCCCTTTTTGCTTTTCAACAGGAGTTTTTGCAGGGTAAAGCACTGCTCCTGGGCTGCCCAAAATTTGACAATGTTCAGGAATATGTGCAGAAATTCCAGGAGATATTCCAGAACAACCGCATCCAGAGCGTGACCGTGCTCTCCATGGAGGTCCCTTGCTGCTCAGGGCTGGTAAACATCGTGCGCCAGGCCCTGCAGCAGGCTGGCAGGGACATCCCTTTGCAGATGATTGAGCTGAGTCTCAAAGGCGAGGTTTTGTAAAGCAACACCCTGATCAGATAGATTCTGCTGGAACAATATCATTCAAAAAGCTCAGAATGTGTTCCCAGACGGGCAGGTCTGAGTTCAAAGTCAGTGATGGTATAAATCAGCAACCAGTCTGGTTGGATATGACACTCCCTGAAATCCCGCCAATCCCCTTTTAGTCTGTGATCACGATATTCAGGCGGCAGCGGCCTGGGGATGGCCAATGTTTCCAATACCTCCTGAAGCTTTGTCAGGTCACGGCCCTGAGCGACTGCTTTTTTTAAATCTTTTCTGAACCTGGATGTGGGACGAATGGGCAACATCTAAATATCTGCCAGCATGTCTTGAACTGTTTCATATTTTTTACCCATCCCCAGCCTGGCCTCTTTCATGGACTCTATCGTCTCCCTTCTGGGAACTCGAAGTTCAAAGGGAATGCCCTGCTGGGCAATGATCTGACGGTAAAACAGCTCGTGGGCCGCTGAAATGGACAGGCCCATGTCTTTAATGATCTGTTCCGCGTCTCTCTTGATTGCCGGGTCCATGCGGGCATGGGTTGTGGCGGTTTTTGGCATAAGGCCCTCCCTGATTATTTGTGTACCATTATGTTAGGAGGAATCAAAAAAAATGTCAACAATCCTGGTTTTGATTAAAGAACGAGTATTTTAAATCAAATGAAATTGTTGAAAATGGAAAGTAGAACCAAAATGCCCTGCTTTCGACCCCCTCTAGCCTTTACAAGTATAATTTTAGGGGCTATTTTTCTCCTTTGCTGATCCAAAGTTAAGACAGTTATACAACTATCAGGTATTTTTTGTCTTTAGAGAATCTCAATGCAAGGATAGCCCATGCTCATAGACAGCCACGTGCATATCTGCCCGGAATGGGTCAGGGACAACAGGCAGGAGTACTGCCGGTGGGAACCTGAGTTCGCTGCCCTTTACCAGGATCCCAGGTCCAGGCTAGTCACAGCCCCTGAGCTGTTGCAGGCCATGCAGGATTCGGGAGTGCAAAAGAGCGTGGTTTTCGGCTTTCCCTGGCGGGACCCGGTGACCACCCGCCTGCACAACGACTATGTCCTGCAGGCCGCCCGGGAATCTCCCCAGCAGCTGATCCCATTTTGCTGTCTGGATCCCTTACAGGAAGACGCAAAGCGGGAAGCAGAGCGCTGTCTGCAGCTGGGCGCCAGGGGTATCGGGGAGCTGGCCTTCTACCACCAGGATTTGGGCCAGGAGCTGGGTCAGGGCATGCGGCCTGTGCTGGAGCTGGCCCAGGAGGCAGGCGTACCTGTGCTTTTGCACACAAACGAGCCTGTGGGCCACAGCTACCCTGGCAAGAGTCCCATGAGCCTGGCCGGCCTCTACGCGCTGCTGCGCTCCAGCCCGGAAACCACCTGGATCCTGGCCCACCTGGGTGGTGGGCTGCCTTTTTTCGGCTACCTGAAAAAGGAAGCGCCCGCAGTCCTGCAGAATTGCTGGCTGGATACTGCAGCCATGCCTTTTTTGTATAAGCCGGAAGTATTGCCTGCACTGGCCGGGGCAGTGGGGCTGGATAAGATCCTATTCGGCTCGGACTATCCTCTGTTGGGGCCGCAAAGATACTACCAGGAATTTGCCCTCTCAGGACTGGATGCAGGGCAGCAAAGCAGGATCCTGGGCCAGAATGCTGCTTCCCTGCTAAGTCAGAGCTAGTGCCGCGTCAATTTTCTATTCTCGCATCTCAGGGACAATCCGCTTTGTCTCTTCTGGTCCCCCTTATTGTCGCCTGTCTTCCAGACCGGAGGCAGGGGTTAGGGGAGGGTTTATAATGCGCGATACTCGAGATGTGTCAAGTCGCTAGTGCCTAGTCACATATTAATCTTCGTTTACTAGATAGAGCCCACTCGTTTATGGTTCCCCTCCCTGCTGCCGCTTTGGGCAGTAGGGAGGGGCCAGGGGAGGGTTCTTATTTACAACATTTGAGGCAATACAGGACACTGGCAGCAAAATAAATATTTGGTTCATGCAAGGATACCTACTGGGTGGTGCACTTTCATTTTGCCCTCAACCATTATTCTTTAAAACCCAGGCAATTTGAACTTCATGGTCACCTCTCCGCTCTGGGGATCCACCCGGAGCATGGGCTTGTCTTCCTCGCTTTTGTGCAGTTTTTGGCCTGTGGCCATTTCCAGAAGGCCGCTCATGAACTCCAAGCCTTGATTGAGCACAGCTTCCATTTGTTCCGGGCTCTGTCTGGGCACTGAAGCTGTTTCCCCTTCCCCTGGGGAATAATCCTTTTCTTGATTGCTGGCCCTGGCATCTGCAGAAGCAGCCTGGGGCTCAGCTGCAGGCAAAGCCCCAGTCTCTGATGCTGACTCGCTTTCATTGCACCAAATCTCAAGCTCCTGCCCGGCAAGCTCTGCTAAGTCCTGCTGCTCTTCTGCAGCCAGGGCCTGGGGATTTAGAAAATGCGGAGTATCCTCTGGGATTTCCTCCTGGATTCTAGGTTCAGCCCTGGGAGGCTCCTGGTTTAACTCCTGGCCCATCATGGCCCGCAACTCGTTTAGCATCTGAGTGCGTTTTTCCCTGGAGAACTCCACCTTGTCCACCCCACCGTCAAAGACCCCGGTGAAAAGCTCGGTTTTCAAGTGGATTCCAGCCAGGATCTTTTCTTCGATACTGTCCTTGCTGACCAGATTGATCACATTCAGGCTGGAGCTGGTCTGACCTATTCGGTGCATCCGTCCAATGCGCTGATTGAGTCTGGCAGGGTTCCAGGGCAGTTCAAAATTGAGCACACAGTCCGCAGCCTGCAAATTCAGGCCGGTTCCGCCTGAATCTGTGGACAAAAACACTTTGCAGTCAGGATTATTGCTAAACTCATCAATCAAGGCCTGGCGTTTATGGACCGGGACCTTGCCGCTTAGCTCCACGAAATCAATGCCCATCCTGGATAATTGCTGGGCAATGAGATAGGTCATAGTGGTCCATTCACTGAAGATGACCATTTTGCGGCCGCTTTGCAGTACCAGTTCGTCCAGGATACCTTCCAATTCATTTAATTTAGGCGAGATCCTGGTTTTGCGGTCCACAAGATAGGTGCAGTCGCAGACCATGCGCATCTGGAGCAGAATCTCCTGCAGGCGGCGCACGTCCATAGGGGTCAGAAACTTCTTGTTCAGCAAAAATAATAGGCTCTGCATATAGCCGCTGTGCATCTTGGCCTGCTGTTCAGACAATTCCAGGTAATAGGTATTGGTGATCAATTCTGGCAGATCCTTGAGGACTTCTTCCTTTCTCCTGCGGATAACCAAAGGCTTCAGCTTTTGGTGCAAAAGCTCCAGATTGTGGTAACCCAGGATTTTGTCCTTTTTTTCCCGGCTAAGCAAAAAGTGATCAGCTGCAAAGCGCCATAAGGGAGCCAGCAGGTAGGGATCCAAAAACTGGACAATGGAATAGACATCCTCCAGCTTGTTCTCCAGGGGCGTGCCTGTGAGCACCATAGCATGCTTGCGGGGCAGGGACTTGACAGCGTCCGCAGTCTTGGTTGCAAAATTTTTGATCCTCTGGGCCTCATCCAGGATGATTAAATCCGGCTTGAACCTGCGCAGGGTGGTTACGTCCCTGAGTACTGCCTCATAATTGGTGATCTTGAACAAGGCAGGGTCCTGAAAATAGGTCTGTTGTCGCATCCTGGGGGAGCCAGCCACCACTGTAGCCTGCTCCGGGGTAAACCTCTCCACCTCCCGCTTCCATTGTTCCTTGAGGGAAGCCAGGGTGACCACTAAAATTCGCTTAAAGCCAAAGACTTCTTTTTTCAACAGGCCCAGAACAATGGCCTGCAGGGTCTTGCCCAGGCCCATCTCATCTCCGATCAAGACCGCCTTGCGGTATAAGCCAAAGCGGACCCCATCCTGCTGATAGGGATAAAGGGAGGCCTTAAGCCCCTGAACAGGGGGCAGTTCATGCTGGGACAGCTCCTGGACTTCCTGCAGCAGCAAATATTCCTGGACCCGAGTCTGGACCTCCTCCCTGATACGGACCTGTTTTAAGCCTTGCACAGCCTGTAAAAAATCAAGCATTCGACCCAGATCAGAGAAACGAAACAGACTGTTCTGGTCAAAATACGTCTCCAATACAGGCTGGATATGGCTGATCTCGGCCTTAGAGCGCTCGCAAAAAAGGCGCGGGGCTGAACAAGAAGAATCCCAATAGACATCCACAAAGGGAAAAAGCTCCTGTTCAGCCTGCTGCAGATCTTCCTTGCTCAATAACCCTTTGCAAAGAGCCAGCAAATGCTTGCAGGTGCCCAGCTGGTTAGTGTTGAAGTCCGGGCAGGAGCAGTGCCCCAAACCCTGGGCCGGATCATGCAGGGTAACCACATACTGCCTGCCATAGCTGGTCTCCAAGATGTGCTCCCCTTTGACCATCTCTCCGCGCAGCAGCCTGAACTCCTCTTTTTGGGCCCTCTGGATGCGATCCTCCAGGGCCTTGTCCTTGATTTCCTGGGCTCTCAGGTAGTCATCTAGCTGCTTTGCCTCCGGGTCGGAGATGTCCTGGGACCTGATGCGCATGCGCTCCAGGACATCCAGAAGGACTGCTACCACATGTTTGCAGCCCGGGCCTGGATAGGGGCAGTCACAAAAATAGCCCAGCCTGGAGTCCTGGATAGAAATCTCAGTTGTATAGTCCCCATAGTTGCCGTCTACATGATAAACAAACCAGTCCTGCTCAGGGCTGGCCTCTGTACAGATATAGGCACCGTTCTCGTAAAATTTGCAGCCGCGCTGGAAAATTATCGGGCTGTCCGCGACCTGGTCCCGGATATGGTTATACTCAAGAGCTGACATGTGTATCCCTGGATGTATTTTGTTGGATTTCTGAATTTCGATCCAGTGATATTCATGGATATCAGCCTGGCTTGTCAAGGTGGGTTTTGGCCTCAAAATAACTGAAGTTGACTCAGTCTGGAAACCAGAAGAGCGTAGCTATAATTATCCAGATAAGGCAGTGAGGGTATGAAAACAGTTCAAATAACTCTTGATGAGGAACTCATTTACCCCAGACATCAGTCGCCCCTGGTCAAGGTCATAATCTCATCTGTGCTCATCTGTGCAGTAGCCACTCCCCGCAATTTTGCATATACACTGTTCCGGGGCCTGGCTTGATTTTTTTTTACCAGATATACCTTGCCCTCGTCCTGGACAAAGTCCACCTCTGTGGCTGGAGTGATGTTCAGCAGCTCCCGGATATGTTGAGGAATTGTGACCTGGCCTTTTGTTGTAACCCTCATGCAAAACTCCCAGGTTTTAAGGTGTAATATTACTCTTACCAGTAATACCAAATCTTGGGGCTGTCAAACATGGCAACCCCTCACACACGCTACACTATCTCTATCTAGCCGAGCAGATCGCAGGTTGCCTACTTTACCATACATACCCTGCAAGAGTCATCAGGAGCCTTTAGATCAGGATTATACGCTTGAATTCTCGCCCATCCACTGGACAAGGGGCAGGCCTTTGAGGTCTTTATCAGAAGTGTACAGAGGTGATTCATGCATCTGGGCTGTTGCATAGACCATGGCATCAGCCAGGGCAGGACCGCGAAGTAGTGCCGTGTCTGCGGCTTTGATTGCCAGGTTGTCGTCCAGAGCTATAATGGTTGATTGTTTCATGTAACGGGTGGCCAGAATTGCCTTTTCTTCGCCGACTTCACGTTTAATAATCCTGTATACTTCATAGAGAACAACTCCAGGGATGAGGATTTGATCTACTTCCGCAAGGTATTGTTCATACCTCTCAGCCAGATTGCCATCGGTCAACCACTCCAGCCAACCGCAAGAGTCAACAATATGCATCAGTACCTATCCTTTTTGTCCATGTAATCTGCTACATTTGCACCTTGCGCTATGTCTCGTAGGGCCCCAAGCTTTACCTGAGGCATAAGGATAAGCATGCCGTCTTTTTCTAAAATTGTCAGCTTTTGCTGAGGCCGCAGTTGAAGACTATCCCGTATAGCTTTTGGAATGACTACCTGGTATTTTCTCGAAATAGTGGTTTCCATGGATATTCTTCTTTTTTAGGATCGATCACTAAGTCGTAAGTCAAATAAAAATCTCTGTCAGTACAGCCATAAGGCGATTGGCTTTCATGGCCCAGCTTCCTTCAGGTCTATAAGTAGCTGCCAAGTCAGGAACATGCACATGTAAGCTTGATCTTCTTAACTCCCCTCCTTGGCAAGCTGGTCTTTACCCACACTTGACACCGTAGGATAAGGAAGAGGTTATCATTCAACCACCCCTTACCCCTCCTTGCGAAGGAGGGGAATCATAGCTGTCTGATTTTGCTTAAAATTTAAAGTCGTCGCTCCCAATAAACTGAGAAGGATAACCAAAAGACGAATATGGAAGCCTGCTCCTCTTAGCTCCCCTCCTTGGCAAGGAGGGGCAGGGGTGGTTGGGATGAAGATTCTCCAACATTATTTTTTAGCAGGCTGCGGGATTGGTCAATCATTTTGGGTTTCACTGTTGTTTGAGAATTATTTGAACTGCTCTCAAAAAACAAAAACCCTGTCTCTGAGCCATGCTTCCAGCACAGGGTCAACAACTTTCCACAGCTCGTTTTCTTTTGTTATGAAATCGTTTTTGGACAAAGTGTCTACACTTTGCTGAATACCGCCCATAGAGCCAAGATTATATTTTTTTATATAATCTTTTGCATATAGATTTTGTGTTTTCTGATTGGCCAGAGCTTTCATCAGAGATTTTTGCCTTGGCGTCAATGCATTAAAGCTTGCTTCAAAGTATCCCTTTTCAGAATCAAGCAAGCTTTCAAACGCTTTGTTAACTTGATCTTGATTATCAATATAATCATCCATGCCATCAAATAGAATATAGCAAAGCTTCTGCAAGTAATAAGGATTTCCTGATATAAGCCTGCAGACAAGGTCAGCGTCTCTTTCTTGAATTGTCTTTTTTCCAAATTCAAATCGTTCAATGATATATGATATACAGTCTTTCTGCGGCAATGCCTTTAATTCATAATCAAATGTACTCTGAAAAAAAGGCTTGCTGCGATCATGGAACATTTGACTCAAAACTCTCTTTCGACTTCCGACAAAGAAAAATGATGCAGGCATATTCTGGATGTATTTTCGCATGACTCCCTGGATCTGAACCCCCTTTTCCACTTCCGTTATGTCTTGGAATTCATCGAAAACGACATGAATGTTTTCTTTGGATTTCTCCAGGAAGGAAGCCAAATCTGAAAAGGTAAGCTCCAGGACGTCAATGCCAGTATCGGATGATGTTTTTTCCACGGAAAAGGAAAACTCCATGCCGTCAGAAGAGGGCCGTATTGTAGGGCGAAAGGTGCTCAAAGCCCGGATGGCTTTTTTATGCAGCGGCTCGTGTTTGTGCGTGACCTCAAAAAGAGATCGGCAAATCCTGGCTGAGATATCCTCAATAGAAACCACGCCGAAGAGATCGCAAAAGATAACCAGGAAGCCTTCTTTTGCCAGGCGTCTTTGGACTTCCCGGACGAGCATTGTCTTTCCAAGTCTCCTTGATCCGTAGATCAAGACGTTTTGCGCATTGCGAGCATGCCGCATAAGGCCTTGCAGCTCTGTTTGGCGGTCACAAAGTGGGATATCGGTCCCGCCGAGGGAAAAGGGGTTTTGAGTCATGCGGATACCTCCAGGATTTTGAATGCCTGGAGGTATTATCGGCTTCTAATTATTGACTGTCAATAATTGATGGGCAATAATAGTTTGCAAGGCAGGAAATAAGATCTACCCTGTAAAGCTGGCCAATGTCATATCTCAGGTCCTTGAGACTGATCTTCCCATGACCAGGCATTCTGTATCTCTTGTCAATCATAATTTTTCTTGCGTTTGGCCCAGACCTGCTCCAGTAGATCCATGGCCTTCTTCAACTCGGAGTTATAAGCCATCCTCTCAGAGACTTTCTGCAACCTGTCCAAGCCAGCTTCCAGCCTATCTACTAGACTCCCCAGGCGGGACAGCTCCGCCTCTTGCCTTTTCTTTGCCGCCCGCTCAGCCTGCTCCTGGCTTTGCTTCCTGAAAACGACAGCTGCTGGCTTCCCTGCCTCCTCAGCTTGTTCTAGGGACCCTTCTGACTCTTTGCCAGCAAGCTGGATCAGCTTGTCAGTCGCCCTGTATTTGCCGAATCCCAGCCTTTCAGCGTAGCCCTGCCTGTACAGCTTTGAAGCGCAGTCTGCGATATCCTTGCGGGACAGCTTCTCACCCAGCCTTTCCTGCAGGTGATCAAGGTCCGTATCTTGACCATTAGAAGAGACCCTTTGGATCTCCCTGGCTACCTGGCCCAGTTTTGTATTAAAATCTAGTCCTTGCATCTTTTCGCCCCTGAGAGCACATAGCTTTAAGTGTCCAGCAAATACAAAGCATTTTCATCTTCATGCCCTTAAAGCAAACTTGAACGTTGGAAGCCAGGAGCAGCCAGGGCTTCCACTGACTTGATTAAAGATGGTTAATGTTCAAATTCCACCAGATTGCCAAAAAGCCTTCGGCCCTGGCTGTCACCTGGGCTGACTGGTTGGCCCTTTACTTTTTATAGGCAGGGTTGAGGTTTTTAAACATAGGATAGTGTTTGGTATTGAGTGTCTTTAATTCTGCATTTTCGGATTCAGCGGTTGCAGCCAATATAGCATCTGCAAGTCCAACGCCATGTGACTTGCCATAATCTCGTCTATAAAGACCCCCGGCTTTTCCGATAGCGGCATCTATTGGGACAACACGGAACAGGGATATAAAGTTCTGCAAAGCCTTTTTTTCCGCATCTTCTTTGACACCGGCATACAACTCTGCAACCACAATTGTGGACAAAATTATACGATCATTATATTTATTAATAAAACCAACTGCTTTGTCGAATCCTCTAAAAAAATCAACAAGAACATCGGTGTCTAATAGAATCGGCTTCTCCATTATTATCCCAGGTCCCATTCGGAACGAATTGATTCAAAATCAGGAAGATCCGTTCGATTCTTCCAAATTCCGGCAGACTCACGAAGCACCATTTCTCTATGGTTTTTACCGGCCTGTCTGATCAGGCTGTCTATGGCCTCCCTAATTAGTTCGCTCTGCTTTTTTCCAAATGATTTAGCTATAGTAGCCAATTCGTTACGTTGTCGCTCCGTTAAATATATTTGAGTCCTTATCATTTTTTGCTCCTCATTTAATGTATACACCTAGATTATACATCATATTATCCAGGGTGTCAAGGCCAACGCAGAACTCAGCAGCAGTCAAGGCAATCTGGAATTGTGGCCAGGAACGGCAGCCAAGTACTGGCTGTCTGTTGAAGTGACATGGATAGCCTCTTCATTAAGATACCAAAGCCCTATTTTACTATAAAATGATATCTACGTGTGCTGACATACATTATAAAGTTTCCGGCCAACACCTAATCTTACATGATAAACAAAGTTTCAAAACTAGAAGTCAGCTATCCCAAACATTAAAAACTCAAATCTTGCCTTTCTTATGCCTCATCAGCTAAATAAATTTTCTTATTCCATGCCTTATCATATTTTAAAAAACAATACTCTGCCCCAAAATTAAACAAAAGTTCATGAAAAACCTCCAATATCAGCATGGATTAATCTAAATTCAACTCAACGTGCAACATACTTCCCGCCCTGAATCACAATCCTCCCCTGCGCCAGCAGCTTGCGCACCGAGGGCCGCAGCTCCTTTTTGGGCGCGTCCAGCTGCATGCGCAGCAGCCTGTCGTCTAGGCATTAAGAGGGTTAACCGCCCGCTCGCTGACTCGCTCAAGA
>CAZLUR010000080.1:0-5725 GCA_964562725.1 uncultured Desulfohalobiaceae bacterium
ACTTGAATATAGCTAATAAAAACAGTTTATTACTAAAGAACTTTTGACTGTCCAGTTGTGATGTAACCCCTTTTTTTTACTTGAACATAATTCTTGCTGGAGCTAATTTTCCCTTGACTACGGCTAAATGATTCATATTTCTTGTATGTAGTTAATTGACTCTAAACAGGTCCACAGTGAGGACAAGGAGGTTGGTGTCATGTTCAATAGAAAAAATTCCCAGCCGCAAGGGGTAAAACAAAGGCAGCAGGCTCTGCCTATGGAGACTACCAGTATCTGTCCGGAGTGTCTGCAGCTGTTGCAGGCTGAACTCTACGACTGGCAGGGCCAAGTCTGGATGTCCAAGGCCTGTCCTGAACACGGCACATACCAGGAATTGATCTGCTCTGACCTGGAATTTTTTTTAAATAGAAGACGCAGGCACTACAGCCAGGCCCAGAAGGCGGAAAATCCTGGAGTGCAAAGTCAAGGGGGGTGCCCTCAGGAATGCGGCATTTGCAGTAACCATAAATCCAGTCCATGTATGGTGAATATAGATCTGACTAATCGCTGCAATCTAAATTGTCCCATCTGTTTTGCCAATGCTCAGGTCACAGGCCAGATTTGCGAACTGAGCCTGGAGCAGGTGGAAAAAATTATAGATAATGTCTTGGAGATCAGACCTACACCACCTTTAAGCATTCAATTCGCTGGAGGCGAGCCTACAGTCCATCCGGGTTTTTTAAAAGCTGTCCAAATTGCCAAAGATAAAGGGGTCATGGATATTCAGGTGGCCAGCAATGGAGTCAAGTTTGCACGCGACCTGGAATTTGCCAAGGCCGCCAAGGAGGCTGGCCTGGATGTGGTTTATCTGCAATTCGACGGACTCAGCGACGATATATATCGTCAAACCAGAGGCAGGCCAATGTGGGAATTGAAGCAAAAGGCCCTGCAGAATTTGCAGGAGGCCGGGCTAATGGCTACTTTGGTGCCCACCCTGGTACGGGGATTGAACGACCATCAATTAGGAGATATTCTGGATTTTGCTGTACAGAATACAGATGTAGTCACTGCAATCAGTTTTCAGCCAGTGTCCATTACCGGCCGCATCCAAGAGGAAAAACGCCGTCAAATGCGTTACACCATGGCAGATATGGCCCGAGACCTACAGGAGCAAAGCAATATCCTGGACATGTACCGGGACTGGTATCCCTTTTCAATCGTGAACCCGGTGAGCAGGCTCTTGCAGGCTATTGACCACAGAACCAAAACTTATTTTAGTTGTCATCCCCATTGTGGTGCAGCCAGCTATCTCCTGGTGGATACCAGGACTAAGGAAGCAGTGCCTTTTACTCGGTTTTTGGATATAGAAGGCGCCATGCAAGACCTGGAACAAGAGGCAGCCAAGATTGAATCCAGTGCCTGGAGGGCCAAGCTGAGTAAAATAAATATCATGCGTAAGATGAAAAAACATTATTACCCTGATAAGGCCCCAGAGGGACTTGATTTTGAACAGTTATTGGATTTTGTAAACACCTTTTCCCAAGGCGGGAATGAACACAGGAACGCTAAAGGCCATTACTACCATAAAATGGGCGACCATTACCATGTGCTGCTGTTGGCAGCCATGCACTTCCAGGATAATTACAATTTTGAGCTGCAGCGGGTACAAAACTGCATTATCCATTATGGGGCGCCAGACGGCCGGTTATATCCATTTTGTACCTGGAACAGCGGTCCCTGCCATCGTTATCGGATCCAGGATGAATATAGCGTTGCCATGCATGAGGATGAGCGCAATTGATAAAACCCGGGGCAGAAAAATTTCATGACCTTTGCTACAGGGCTTGGATTAGTCCCAGACAATAGAGGCCCTAATGTGGCCATAATTAAGGTCTAGCTTGTATTGGTCTGGTAGGGAGAAAGGTAGTTGGCCATCCAGCCTTTATCCGGCTTAGGATAGAGGCTGGATGGCCAAGCTGTTATTTTTAAGAGTAGACCTGCCTAAGCATTATTTTTGATATTTGAAGGAGATGCTAAGTCTAGAGCGAAATTTTTGGATTTTTCCGTTCTCAATAGTCACATCCTGTTTGACCACCTCAGCAATGCGCATATCTTGTAGTGATTCGCTGGCCTTCTGGATTGCATTTTTGGTGGCTTGATCCCAAGACTCTGAGCTGGTGCCCACAATCTCAATGATTTTATAAGTGCTATCAGGCATGAGGACCTCCTTGTTTGGGGTTGCAGTGTACCTGGCCAAGCTGGCTGACAAGATTTCATTTTTAGATTTATATTATAATTTATGAATACATATTTATCGTGTTTTGTCAACTAGCTGATCTGCCGGCGCACCTGAAACTATATTTCCCAACATAAGTCTGACTGGCTTCAGGCCATGGCCTGCGCCTGGCTGAAAAAAAAATTACCAAATTCTTATTTTGCTCTTGACAAGCTGGAAGTTTCTTTGTATAATTAATTTTTATATCAACATATCTTTATATATAATTTATGTACATTATACGTTGTTTTAAGGCCTTGGCTGATGAAACCCGGCTTAGGCTTTGTCATCTGCTTTGGCACTACGAGCTCAGTGTAAGTGAAATCGTACAGGTCATGGAAATGGGCCAACCCAGGATTTCCAGGCACCTGAAGGTATTGGCTGATTCAGGCTTGCTGGTCTCCCACAGGGATGGCAGCCACGTCTATTATCAAGGCTGTGATGACAAAAACTTGCAGCACTTGATCCAATTCATAAAGCAATGGGCCCAAGAACATGAGTTGTTTAAGACCGATTTGGCCCGGGCCCAAGCAGTGTTCAACGAACGCAAGGAGCGCACCAGGCTTTTTTTTAATTCAGTTGCTGATCATTGGGATCAATTAAAAAAGGAAATACTGGGTGATTTTGATCTAGAGCCCATTATCCAGGCCTGGATCAAGGACAGCGAAGTTGCAGTGGATCTGGGCTGCGGCACAGGGCAAAACTTGCTGCAGCTCTCAGCCAAGGCAGGCAGGGTGATAGGAGTGGACAGCTCCTTGAAAATGCTGGATAAAACCGGTGCCATGCTGCGGATGAAAAATTCCAATATAGAATTGCGTCTGGGGGAGTTGGAGCACCTGCCAATGTCTGACCAAGAAGCAGATTTGGCTGTAGCCAATATGGTCCTGCGTCACGTTTCAGAGCCAATCCTTGGTCTGCGCGAAATACAGCGGGTCTTGAAACCCGGAAGCATATTCATTTTGGCGGACTTTGACGGACATGAGCAGGAGGCAGTGCGCAAGAAATATGGGGGGGTCTGGCTTGGTTTTGAAAGCAAACAGTTGCAGCAGTGGCTGGAACAGGCTGGTTTTACTGTACTGGACAGGCAACAGTATCCTGTACAGCTGGATTTGAAGGTCAATGTTTTGGTTTGCAAGCGTGTCTAAAGTACGCTTTGTTGGGATTAATTTTTTAATAACCAAGGAGGTTTGTGATGGATAAGGGCAAGAATTATGAAGTCAGGGATATTTCCCTGGCCAGTCAAGGCAAAAAAAACATGGAACTGGCTGAGCTGAACATGGGGGCTTTACTGGAGGTCAAAAAAAGGTTCCAGACAGAAAAGCCGCTGCAAGGGGTGCGTATCGGTCTGGCTCTGCATGTGACCAAAGAAACCGGCATACTGGTGCGTACCCTGATTGCCGGGGGGCAGAGGTTGCTATTACTGGCTGCAATCCTTTGTCTACTCAGGACGATGTGGCTGCAGCCCTGGCTGAAGAAGGAGTTAAAGTCTGGGCTTACAAGGGAGAAAACAAAGAAGACTATTACCGCTACATCAGCAACGTGATCAAGGCCAAGCCTCAAATCACTATTGATGACGGCTGTGACCTGGTCTCGGAAATTCACAAGAATCATAGCGAGATGATCCCGGATATCATTTGCGGCTGTGAGGAGACTACAACAGGCATTATCCGGCTCAAGGCCATGGAAAAGGACAATGCCTTGAAATACCCCATGATCGCTGTTAATGACAATATGACCAAACATTTGGTGGACAACTACTACGGTACAGGCCAGTCCACTATAGATGGCATCCTGCGAGCTACCAACCTGCTTTTTGCCGGGAAGACCATTGTGGTCTGCGGCTATGGCAGCTGCGGCAAAGGCGTAGCGCTCAAGGCCAAGGCCCTGGGGGCCAATGTGGTAGTCACTGAAGTGGACAGTTTTCGTGCTCTGCAGGCGGCTTATGACGGCTTTAGGGTGCTTAAGCTGGAAGATGCCGTCAACATAGGAGATGTGTTTTGTACTGTGACCGGGAACAAACATATCATCCGGCTTGAACACATGAAAAAAATGAAGCATGGGGCAATCATGTGCAATTCAGGGCACTTTGATAATGAGATTCAATTATCCGCCCTGCATGAAGCCAGTCAGTCCAGGCGCAATGTGCGGCCTTTTATGGAAGAATTCGTGCTGAATGGCAAAAAATTGTTTGTGCTGGGCGAAGGCAGACTGGTCAATCTGGCAGCAGCTGAGGGTCATCCCAGCGAAGTGATGTCTACGTCTTTTTGTGGTCAGTCCCTGGCCTGTGAGTACGGCGTAAAGAACAAGACTGAACTGCCTAAAAAAGTCATCCAGCTGCCGGCAGAACTAGATGATCAGATCGCCCACCTGCAATTAAAGGCCATGGGCTTAGAGATAGACGAGCTGACCCGGGAGCAGAAGGATTATCTGGAATCCTGGGAAGAGGGCACATAATATAAGAATTTAGTGCTGAACACTTTGCCTGCAAGGGGCAAAGAATCAACAGATCTGTCTTTGGTACTGGAGGATATTGTCCAGAGAGACAAGTAGTCAGGCTGGAGCATGTTCAGGAGAATTTAAGATATAATTATTTCTCAATTACATGAAATTTAAAGGAAAAAATATACATTCAAGGTATTGACAGCTAGCCCTCCTGATTTATTTTTTTTCTAGAAATTAGAAGAATAATTTGATCAGGGAGGTGATGGAGTATGTTTAGAAGAGGACTATTACCCGAGATCAGAGGACGCAGAGGTGATGAAATGACTCCACAGATGCGCAGGCCAGGAAGCCTGTTTGATCTTTTTGAGGATTTCATGAGAACCCCTTTTGAGATGGGACAATTGAGTCAGATGGATTATCCTGCACTTAACATCAGTGAAGATGACAAAGAGATCAAAGTCCAGGCTGAGTTGCCCGGTATGGACTCTAAAGATGTGGATATCGCCTTGCAGAATAACAATCTGGTTATTCAGGGAGAAAAAAGGTTTGAAGACGAAGACAAAAGGGATGATTACCATCGCATAGAAAGAAGTTATGGGTCTTTTTACCGGAACATCCCGTTGCCTGTGAAGGTGGACGAAGATAACATCAAGGCCAATTTCAAAAATGGCGTATTGACTGTAAGCCTGCCCAAGCAGGAAGAAGCAAAGGGTAAGAAGATACAGATAGAATCTTAATTGGATATAAACCTTTGCAAAAAATAAGCCGGCGCCTTTATAAAAGGCGCCGGCTTATTTTTTTAAAGCACAAGGGCAGGCAGCAAAGTGCAAATCAATTTTAAGATTCCTTCCACTCAGGCTTGCGCTTATCCATAAAGGCTTTCAGGCCTTCATTTGCATCATGGGTCTTCATGAGCTGCTGCAGATAAATATTTTCTATTTCCTGCAGGGCCTTATTTTGCTCTGCTAACAGCCCTTGCAGCGTAGCAGCCTTGGCGTATTTCATGACTACACCGCTATGCTGAGA
>CAZLUR010000080.1:5735-11250 GCA_964562725.1 uncultured Desulfohalobiaceae bacterium
CTTTTTGATGAATTTTTCTGCTTCTTCTTCTAAGTTGTCAGGTGGCACCACTTGATTGACCAGGCCCAGGTCCTTGGCCTCTGAAGCACTAATCACGTCTCCGGAAAGGATCAGTTCCATTGCTTTTTTGCGGCCCATAATCCTGGGGAAGAGCAATGCTGCAATTGGAGGATATACACCTACTTGTATTTCAGGCTGACCTATCTTGGCTTTTTCAGATGCAAGGACCAGATCGCAATAAACAGCCAGTTCACATCCGCCGCCCAAGGCTGCTCCATTGACTATGGCTATGGAAGGCACACCCAGCTTGTCCATATTATGGAACATATCATGAAAGACTTTGATCATCTTTGTGGCCAAGTCACCCATATGCTCCCCAACATCTACGCCTCCACTAAAGGATTTTCCTTCGGCCCGAAAAACCAGCAACTTTAAGTGTTGGTTCGAGAATTCGTCCAAGACCTGATTGATCTCTTCCATCATGGCAATATTCAAGATATTTAGCGGAGGGCGATTTAAAATTACGGTCCCTATTCCATCTTTTATCTGAGTCTGAATATGTTGATAACCCATATAGGACCTCCTCTACAATGTTATTGCTAAGATAAAAAATTAACCGATGTATCCACCATCAACAGCCAGGACTTGTCCTGTAATATACTCGCCTTCACCTGATGCCAAAAACACAAAGGCTGGGGAAATATCTTCTGGTTCGGCAAATCTGCCTAGTTGGATCCTGCCTAAATAAATTTCTCTTAATTTTTCATCTGATCTCACTTTATCTGTCATTTCTGTAGCAGTGATACCAGGACAAATTGCATTAACAGTAATGTTATATCTTCCTAGCTCTCGGCAAGCAGATTTGGTAAATCCGATTATGCCAGCCTTGGCTGAGCTGTAGTTAATCTGGCCCACTGTGCCAAATAATCCAGCAGATGAAATAACATTAATGATGCTGCCTGACTTTTGTTCTTTCATATGTCTTGCAGCGGCCTGGGTTCCATTGAAAGTACCCTTTAAATGGATATCTATAATCCTGTCCCAATCTTCTTCGGTCATTTTCAACAGCAAAGACGGCTTGGACATTCCCGCGTTGTTGACCAGGATATCCAATCCCCCCAGTTTATCAATGGCAGACTGGACCATGGACTGGCAATCCTGATAATTACTAACATCCGCCTTTACAATTACTGCCTGACGACCCAGCTGCTCAACCTCGGCGGCCACCTCCTTGGCAGCAGCGTCATTGCTGTGATAATTAATTAATACATCCGCGCCTTCCCGGGCAAAAGCCAAAGCCACTGCCCGGCCGATCCCCCGGCCTGCTCCTGTGACTATTGCCTTTTTATTTTCCAGCCTCATAGTATCCTCTCCTGTCTTGCGCTGTATTTGTTATCCTGTTCAGTCTCTAAAAATATGGCAGGCAGATTGATGATTTTTCCGCCTGCCATAAAACAAGAGTCATGAGCTTAAACAGTATTCATCTACTCCTTGGGTTTAGGCATCACTTCTTCAGCTATCTGATCAAAGTCCTTGCCCTGTGCCATGAGCTCTCTATATTTCATGAAGTCTATCTCTCTGGAGCCTGTCATTTTGGCAGTGTTAAAGGCATTAAATCCAAGATAGGCTTCAGTGTTCATATTGGCAGCCAACCAGTAGATCTGAGTGCTCTTCAGGTTGTCCCAGAAAAACTTCTTTCTGGCCCGCACGTCCTCAATGGTATTCATCAGGCACAGGAAAGTCGTATTGCTGATTGTCCAGATCATATTATCAATGTAATTATCCAGCTTGCTCCAGTCCGTCTGCAGACTTTTGAGTTCTTCTTTGGCCTGTTGAAAGGCCTCGCCTGTCTTGAATTCTCCGTATACTATATCCCCATTTTCGTCAGCATATCTGTCTGTGATAACCCGGGGGTCCCGCACCCACTGCCCTTTATCATTCTTTTTGATGGGCAGGGCTTTGGTAATCGCGCCTACTCTTTCCATTTTTGCCGCACTCCACATTTGATTGGAGATCGACTGCCACATGGCACGTTCCATGGTCATGTTCCAGGTCAGAAAGTTTGTAGAGCCGCCAGTAGGTGTTGAGCCATGCCTGGTGCCTGCTTGACCGAAAGCAGCAGTATCAGCAGAAACGCTGAAGTCACAGGCCTGGCCTATTTCTTGGCCACCAGCGACCCGCATGCCGTTAACCCGACAGATAACTGGTTTTCTGGCCTTTAGAATTGCATCTATGGCCCCGGAAAAGAGATCGATGTACTGGGCATATTCCATGGGTCTTCTAGTATAATACTCAGCATATTCCTTGGTGTTGCCTCCGGTGCAAAAGGCCCGGTCTCCGACAGAAGTCAGGATAATAGCCACCACATCGCGTTCCATGGAAGCTTTGTGCATCCCGGCAATAATCCCTTTGAGCATGTCAGTTGTATAGGAACCATACTGATTAGGGTTGTTTAGGGTTACCCAGGCAGTATTTAATCCGTCTACCTGCTCTCCTGTATTGGGATTGATAAAGGGTTTCTTCTCATACGTTGTGCAGGGAGCCTCAGTGCCAAAATGTTCATCACCAAAAAGGTGGTGATCTTTAATGTTATTGTCTCTGGGCAGCCAATCAAGTGACATATGCATTAACCTCCTTGCTTTTTGTGGACATTGCCAAAAAAATACTTATAGACCTGTATCACTTTTCACAATTTTAGAAATCCGGCTCTAGGATTATTCTTCTGTCCGGTGGTTTTGCATGCGCTTCTTCAAAAGCCTCGGCAATTTGACTCATGGGCCTGGTCTGTACAAAATCTTCCAATATTATCTCTTTTTTCAAGACCATGTCCAATACAGCAGGATAATATTCAGGCAGGCAGCCCCATGTTCCGATAAGCTCTGCATCAAAGGCCATCAGACGGCTGATGGAATATTCTACTTTATGGGGCCCAAAACCAACAACTATCATTTTTCCGGTAAAGCTGATCAGGCTCAGCCCCAATTCCTGGCCTGGCTTGGTGCCGCTGCACTCAAATATCTTCCAGCCGTAAACCGGCAAGTCATATTGTTTTCTGTAGGCTTTCAGCTCATCAGCTATTTCCTTGGGGCTCTTATTATAAGAATTGAAAACAGCATCCACTCCATAGGACAGCATGCTTTGCAGGCGGTCTTCTTTTATATCAATAGCAATTACAGTACTTGCGCCCAGCGCTTTCAACTCTTGGGCCATATATTGGCCTACTCCGCCTACGCCAATGACAATGGTATTGTCTCCTCTTTGGGTGTTTGCTCTTTTCGCAGCTTGATAAGGCGTAGTGGCGGCATCGGCTACCACAGATAAATTGGATAAAGGGATATCTTTGCGGCCCTTTATTTCACACAAATCAATGCTTGGTACAGGAATATGGCTGGAAAAACCGCCATAAATGCCCATGCTGTTTCCAGGCATTTTTTGATTCAGACAACGATTGCCTCTGCCGGTTTTACATAGATGACACTGTCTACAAGGCATAACAGCAGGTATTATTACTTCTTTACCAACCCAACCCTCATCTCCAGCCACCACAGTTCCGGAAATTTCATGGCCTAAAGTCAAAGGGGGCTTATTCACAGTAGGCACTGCGTCATAAAAAAAACCCAGGTCTGTATGACAGACTCCGCATCCGGCAACCTGGACCAGAACCTCGCCAGGATTTAATTCAGGTACATCAATTTCAATCTTTTCCAGTTTGCCAGGGCTGAGTTCACCAGTTTGCTTATTTTTAGTGGTGGGCTGAACCATTTGCCAAGTTTGGATCTTTTGCGGAATTTTACTCATTTTCAACCTCCTGCTTGGGTTAGAATTTGAGATATGTGCTGAAAACAAGAAGAATCAAGTCAGGCAAAATTATAGATAAGACTAGGCAGCCTTTTGAAAGACATAATTTAATTGGCCGTTGGGCAGTCTGTTCACCACAACCTTCATGGGCATTCCGGATTGGATTTCTTCTTCCGGAACATCATCAGCAAGTCTGCCAAAGACTTTATAATCGCCAAAATCCAGGACCGCAATCGTGTAAGGCAGATCATTCTCAAAGCCTACAGGTCCAAATTGTAGTTTGCTGTAAGTAAGCAATTTTCCTGTTCCTGATACTTCAAACCAATCCATATCACTAGAAAAACAATTATAGCAATCAGCTCTGGGAGGAAAAAATACTTTTCCGCACTCTTTGCATTTTGTGCCCATTACCTTATTTTGTTCTAAATAATCGATAAAGTCATTGACCTTACTCATAGAGGTAAAGCTGACAGTACCGAACTTTTTAAAACGGTCATCTATTTCCTGATTTTTCCCCATATTTACCTCCCTAAAATTGTAACGTTTCCATAAAGGCCGACCCCTCCAATATTATGCACAAGGCCTATTTCAGGATCTTTGACCTGCATCTCTCCAGCTTCATTCCGCAACTGCAAGACGATGGTTCTTAGTTGCGAACCCCCGGTAGCGCCTATGGGATGGCCCTTGGAGAGCAGGCCTCCATCTATATTGACCGGGATTTTGCCTTCCTTATATGTTTGTTTAGCCCTGATTAATTCCTTGCCCCGGCCTGGTTCTGCAAAGCCTAAGTTTTCATAGGCCATGAGCTCGGCTATAGTAAAACAATCATGGACTTCTGCCACATCGATATCTTTAGGTCCTATTCCAGCCATCTTATATGCTTCAGCTGCAGCCTGTTCAGCCACATTTAAACCGCTGAATGTATTTCTTCCCGCCATATTTACAGGTGCTGAAGAGGCCCCAACTCCCAGAATCCATACAGGCTTACTGCACATGGATTTTGCTTTTTCCTCACTGGCTACAATGATGCAAGAACTCCCATCAGCGTTTGCACAACAATCTCCTACTCTGAGGGGGCTGGCAACAGGCCCGGCCATTTTGCCTTCTGGGTCAGTAATATTTTCCAGGGAGACCGCCTTTTGATAGACTGCTTTTTTATTGATTTGACCATATGTTGAGGCCTTGACTCTGATCAGAGCCAGGTCCTCCGGGGTTGTTCCGTATTCATCCATGTGGGCTCTGGCGTGCATAGCATAATAAGCCGGCATCATGGTTCCATAGGGGCTTTCCCACATCAGATCTGCACCTCGCCCCATACGTTCCTGGGATTCAGCCGAGGATATTTCAGACATTTTTTGAAAGCCAAGTACAGCTACTACATCATGCAGTCCTGATTGCACCAGGGAGTAAGCCAGCTTTAGTCCAGTACTACTGGATGAGCATAGGGTTTCCACATAAAAAGTTGGTTGAGGATTTAATCCAAAATATTCAGCAATTACCCCGGCTGGAGAGCGTTGCTTATCGTACTCCGGTGCTGAACATATTATAGAGGACTCTATGTCTTGGACAGTGATGCCTGCATCCAGCATAGCCTCCTTAAAACCTTCATACGCCAGTTCTTTTATAGAACCAGGATAACCGCGCACAAATGCGCTCTGTCCAACCCCGATAATACCAACTCTGCCCATATTACCTCCTCCTAAGTTATTTGCTGTAA
>CAZLUR010000081.1:0-1895 GCA_964562725.1 uncultured Desulfohalobiaceae bacterium
AAAGTGTAAAAGTAAAAACCTGTTTTTTAGAGTCACTGTAAAGAGATCTGAACTTTCATCAGCAAAAATTTGTCAGGGCTTGCTAAAAAACTGTTTCATCAACTTGTAATAAACTGGGGGTAGATTATGTATAATGAAGTTGTTATGGATCATTTCAAGAATCCCAGAAATGTGGGCGAGATTGAAGGAGCAGACGGTGTGGGCGAGGTGGGCAATCCTTTATGCGGAGATATGATGACCATCTATCTCAAAATTAAGGATGAGCGTATCGATGACATTAAATTCAAGACCTTTGGTTGCGGCTCAGCCATAGCTGTGTCCAGCATGTTAACGGAAATGGCTAAAGGCAAGACCCTGGAGGAGGCCAAGCAGATTTCCAACAAAGATGTTGCAGAGGCCCTGCAGGGGCTGCCCAAAAATAAGCTGCATTGCTCCAACCTGGGTGCTGATGCCCTGCATATGGCCATCCAGGATTATGAAGACAAACTGGGCAATGTCTCCAGGACAGGTCCACAACGCCAGGAAGACCATGAACATGTCAAGGACGAAAAATGCTATTGTCCTTACTGTGATGTGGAGATCGGCGACGATTCGCCTTCATTTTGCAAGGCCTGCCAGCGTGAACTGAGTGAAGAACATTAATAAAAAGGAGAGCTGACCATGGCTGTAATCAACTTGGACCATATATCAGCTAATCCCCTGCTGCCGGAAGTCAAGGAGGTGATGATCCAGGCCATCCAAAGCGATTATCACAATCCCTCCAGCCAGCACAAATTAGGGGAACGTGCAGCTGAACTCCTGGATGAGGCCAGAGCAACCACAGCTAATTTGCTTGGAGCCAAAGATGCCAAGGAGATTGTGTTTGCCTCCTGCGGGACAGAGTCCATAAACCATGCCATAAAAGGTGTAGCCCTGGCCAATAAGGATAAAGGCAGGCATATCATTACCTCCAATATTGAACATAATGCTGTTATCCGCAGTCTGAAACGCTTGGCCTCTGATGGCTTTCAAGTGACTTCCATTCCTGTGGACGAATCAGGAAGGGCGGACCCTGCAGCAGTGCAAAAGGCCATTACCAGCGAGACTATTTTGATCAGCATAATGCACAGCAATAATGAAACAGGCACTATCCAGCCTATAGAGGAAATAGGCCGTATCGCCAAGGAACACAATATACTCATGCATACAGATGCAGTGGACTCTGTAGGCATTGTGCCCATCAATGTGCAGGATTTGCATGTTGACCTGCTCAGTTTTGCCGCCAATAGCTTTTACGGCCCTCCTGGAGTGGGCGGTCTTTATATTCGGCGGGGCACAAAGATCTTTCCCCTACTTGACGGGGGGATCCAGGAAAATAACAAGAGGGCAGGCAGCGAGAATCTGATAGGCATTCTGGGTCAGGCCAAGGCAGCAGAACTTGCCAGGGAAAATATCGAATCCCGGGGCCGGCACCTGGCTGGCCTAAGGGATATGCTGGTCAGGGAGTTGCCCAACTATATAGATGAATATATCATTAACACCAACCTGGAACACAGCCTGCCCAACCTGCTCAATATCTCCCTGAAATATATCGAAGGGGAGAGCGTGATGCTCATGCTCAGCGAGGAGGACATCGCAGTCTCTACTAAGTCGGCCTGCGCCACAGGCTCTCTGCGGGCTTCTCATGTCTTGTTATCCCTGGGTTTGAGCCATGCTGATGCCCAGGGCACACTGGTCATCTCTTTCGGCCTGGAAAATACCCGGGAGGATGTGCTGCGTTTCCTGGAATCTCTGAAGAGCATCGTGGATACTTTACGGGCCATGTCCCCGCTTTACAAGCCAGCCCGGCAGGATACCCAGGCCTGATTGTCCCGGAAAAAATGGATAAAAAATCAGGAGAATACTGTGCAAAAAAG
>CAZLUR010000081.1:1905-11239 GCA_964562725.1 uncultured Desulfohalobiaceae bacterium
TGGCAGCAGGGTAGAGCAGGGCGTGTATGCTGATTGTTTAAAGCCCTTGCTGTCAAAAGTCATAATAGTTTGGACAGCACATAAAAAGTCAATAGCCCCACTCCCAGCGGGATATAGATATACAGTCAGGGAGTGCAGTTTTTGCCTGCCTTCCAGGCCAGTATTCCCAGGGCTGCGCCTGCCAGCAGTATTGCAAGCAGCAATTCAAGATTAAGCATCAGGTGATTTTCCTCAATAACCCAGGGCTAATTTAAGCAAGCAGATCTTTTTTCTTTTCCTCAAACTCTTCTTTATCTATTTCTCCCCGGGCATAGCGCTCCTTGAGGATTTCCAGGGCCGAGGAGTTTGAACTAGCTTTAGGTGCAGATTCGGATCTGGTCTTGATCAATAGCCACTTGATGAGCAAAATCAGCCCAACAATCAACAAGATCCAAAACACCAACATCATGAGCGCACCGACCCAGCCCATGGAGCCCATCATGCCGGGCCCCATGGGCCAATCCCCTGGGCGCCCCCATTGAGCAAATAAAGAATCGGCCCTGAATAAAGAGGCAAAGAAGAGAAATAGACTCCAACCAAAAGATTTGCAAATGGATTTTTGCATTGTTTATACTTCTCCTTGTATTTATTTCATGCCAGGATTTCTTTGCTGTTGCAATACTATCCTAACCTCAATTTGATTTTCAGGCAAAGCTTAGGCTGATTTCGTCACTACGAGTCAATCTCTTGCAATAATGCGCTTATCATAAGTATCGTATCCACTTTGCACTAGTGCCCTGTATTGCCTTAAATATTGTAAATAAGAACCCTCCCCTGGCCCCTCCCTACTGCCCAAAGCGGCAGCAGGGAGGGGAACCATAAACGAGTGGGCTCTACTTGATAAGCGAAGATTTATATGTGACTAGGCACTAGGAGGATGTAGCCCTGGTTCAATGTAATTGAAGGTCTCGTAGATGTCGTTGATCAGTTCGAAAATCTTGCTCATTTGGGGCTCAAATTTAAGCTTGCTATAATGTTTTCTTGCCTATATAATATTTTTTTTTCACCTCAAACACAAGTGCCCGGCACCCTTCATCACGCATCCCGCCGTTTCGCGAGGCCTAGCAGTTATGAAACGCGCTGCTCACTTGCAAGGGAGTATTCTCATGAAATTGTATGTAGGAAACCTGCCTTTTAGCCACAATGACTTTGCATTGCAGGATCTTTTCAGCCCCTTTGGGGAAGTGGTCAGCGTCCAGGTGATCACAGATCATCATAGCGGACGTTCCCGGGGCTTCGGCTTTGTGGAGATGGCTAACAGTCAGGAGGCCCAGAAGGCCCAAGAGGCCTTGCACGGCTCTTCTGTGGAGGGCAGGGATTTGGTGGTTAATGAAGCCCACGACAAAAAGCGCTCCAGGTATTAGCCTTATTCCTTCCAGCCTTAAGCAGCTGACAGAGCCGGCAAAGGCCGTCTCTGTCAGCTGTTTACCCGAGCCAGATTTCTTTGTCAGCAACTAGACATCATTTTAACAGATCCGGCCTTGGCCAGGAGATTAGGACCCTGTGCCGGACATTTGCTGTGCTCCGGGCTTGGTCTGTATAAAAATATTAATATTTTAAACCTATTAAAGGATAAGACATGATTTTTACTGATTTTCCATTAGATAGCAAGATACAGGCAGGGATTGCTGCCTGTGGCTATACTCTGCCAACGCCTGTGCAGGAAAAGACTATCCCGGCAGCCCTGCAGGGCAAGGATGTCCTGGGACTAGCCCAGACCGGAACCGGCAAGACGGCTGCCTTTGTACTGCCTATTTTGCAGAGTTTGCTGCAAAATAGGCGCGGTAAGGTGCGCAGTCTGGTACTTTCCCCCACTCGGGAACTGGCTGAACAGACCCTGGAATTTGTTCAGGCCCTGGGTAAACACACAGGACTTTGCGGAGTCTCGGTCTACGGTGGAGTGAGCAAATTCAAGCAGGTGCAAAAGATTCGCACCGGAGTGGACATTGTTGTGGCTTGCCCGGGCAGGCTGCTGGATATTCTAAACGACAAGGCCTTGAATCTTTCCTGTGTGCAGACCCTGGTTTTGGATGAAGCAGACCGCATGCTGGATATGGGCTTTATGCCTGATATACGAAGTATCCTCACGCTGCTGCCCCAAAAGCGGCAGAATATGCTCTTTTCTGCTACCATGCCCAAAGATATTGGCTCTTTGGCCTCAGAGATCCTAAACGACCCTGTTCAGATTAAAATCGATCATCAGCAGTCTTTGCAGGGCATAGAGCAATGCCAATATCCGGTGCAGGGTATGTCCAAAACAGAAATGCTGTTATCCATTTTGCAGGCCAAAAAAGCTCAGGCTACATTGGTTTTTACCAGGACTAAGCATATGGCCACCAAGCTGGCCAAAATCCTTAGCGCTTCCGGGCTAAGAGCCAGGGATCTGCAGGGCAATATGTCCCAGAATAATCGCCGTCAGGTCCTGCAAGGTTTTAAAAGAGGCAGCTTTAATATACTGGTAGCAACAGATGTAGCCTCCAGGGGATTGGATGTAAGCCGTATTGCCCATGTGATCAACTTTGACATGCCTGACACCCCAGAGGCCTATACACACCGTATTGGCAGAACCGGGCGGGCTGCAAGCAAAGGAGAGGCCTCTACCTTTGTGGAAGCCAAAGATCAGGGGCTGATCAGGGTTATAGAGAGATGTCAAGACAGACGTATCCAAAGGAAGTCTCTGTCCAGAAAGGAGATGGCTTAGGCCTGAAAATTCCTGGTAAAGGACAAATCAGGTTGGGGCTATATCTGCAGAAGACTCTGCCAGTTGGAGCCGTCCCAGATTTTGCCCCAGTCTTTATGCATGATAAATGCCAGCCAGGTTTGCTCCAGGGTTTTGAATGCCCGGCGCGGATCCTGGGCGTATCTAGGGTAGGGCCGCTTGGTCCAGTCAAAAAAGGCCTGGGTCATTTTCTCATATCTGACTGCGGGGCGTTGGGCCAATTCGATCAGCTGGTCCAGTCTGGGCAGCCAGATATAGCGGGTGGCGCTGGGTATGCCGTCAGAAAAGTTCAAATTCACGCTGCCCAGCATATTGCGCTCGTCCCGCATCTTCTCCACCCAGACCTCTACCCGGCCTTTTTGACCCACAAAGAAGTCCCCGTGCGATGGACTCCAATCCTGCTGAACTTCCTGGGCCAGAGTACACATAGAGATATATTTCTGGCTGCGATCCATATGGCTCGAAAAAAAAAGCTACCTGAGCAGTACAGGACCAGTCATAGCCACTTGGCAAGCACTGCAGACGGTACTGTACTGCTGGTTTAAGTCTAGACCATTAAAACAGGCCCCTTCTTGATCAAAAATTAAATACTCTTGAATTCTCAGCCAGATCGATGATCTTGGATGCCCCGCCCAGGTACATGTTGCTGTAGAATTGGCTCTCGTCCACCTGACGAGAATTGGCGCAGGGTATTCAGACCCCGCAGGGTACTTCCTTGTCTACCAGGGTAGGCAGATAATCTCCAGGAGAATCCCCAGTGGTGGTCTTCTGGGACGGATCCCGGTTCTTGTCGGCCCACATCACGCCTCCATCCACCAGGAACATCTCTACTTCATGCCCTTTGTCCTTGGCCACCTTGGCGAACTGAAAGCACCTGGTGGCAGCTTCGTTGTCCTCCTTGCCCAGGATAAAGAGATACTTGGCCATAATTCCCTCCTTTTAAGCTTTTTGCTAAAAAACTATTTACCTACAGGCTTGGATCTTGAACAGGTCAAAGTCAAGACTGTGATAATATTTCTTTAAGTTTTTACAGATCCAGACTTATCCTTAAAGTGTGTCTTATAAAATCGTTTTTTCAACATGTTGAATTATCCATAATGCTTTTTTCAGAACTCTGCAATTACGCATACCTGGCCAGAGCTAATCAGAAAACGTGAAGATCCATTAAAATTTCCTGATACGGTGCAGCCTGAGACAGGCAAAATCTATTGAACTTGCCCTAAATAAAGTATATTTTGGGCCAAGTTTACCAACTAGGAGTCACGCAATTAAATGCTGTCATTTCTAAGAGTTAGAGAATTTTTAGTCGCTATGCTCTGCCTGAGCTGTATAGCCCTATTTATCTCCGGAGAAGCCCTGCCCCAGGAACAACAATTCCAGTCCCATGAAACCAATGGTCTAGAACCGATCTTGGAGGCTGAACATGAATTTCTCAGGCAGCAACAACAGAGCCTCCAGGACATTGAAGAACGCATCCCCGGTCTGACCCAGAGCTTTGAGGCCAGGCACCAAGAATTCATTGCTGAACTGAACAGACTGACCAGGCTCCAGATCTTTGTGGAGGATAATGTCAAAGAAGTGGTGCTCATGCGCCAGTTTGCCGGCCGCCTGGCTCAGAACTTTCAACAAAGCCTGTTGCCTTTACAAAATACCCTGGAAACACTGAAGAAAAGCCATGAAAGGCTTAATGCCAGGAAAAAAGATCTATTGGAGCAGATCAGGCTTACTTCTCCAGACGACTTGATCCCACCTCAAATGCAACGGCTTGAAAAGTTTGACGTTTTACTGCTGAAAAACAAAAAACTGCAGGACAAGATTCAGAGCACAATACATAAAACTGACAGTTTTGCGAAAAGCCTGCAATCTTTCCAGGCCAGCCTGGAGCAAGACTTGAGCTTTGCCTGGAAATCATACTTTCTTGCCCCGGACTCTTCTATATTTAGTTTTCATCTGAACAATCTGATCCAGGATGCCCAGGATTGGCGTCAAGGCCTGCCCATCTATTCCAATTTCTTCCTGATAGGTCAAAATCCCTGGATCAAGCTTATGGCCTACACCCTGGCATTTGGTGCTCTGCTTTTTCTTATAGGTTTCCTGCTGGTCAAAAAAGTTACTGCCTATGTGCCTGACCTGGGACTTAAAACGCAGTTTGGCTCCCTGCTTATTTTAGGTCTATCCTTGGCCCTTTGGATCGCCACAGGACTGACTCCCAGTGCATTTTCCTCGGTTTTGCTGCTAACCGTTGTGCAGATTTTGGCCTTTGGATCGCTATCCAGGCTGCTTTGGATTTACCGTTTGACCCTGAAGGAAATGGACAGAAGCAGTCCCAATCCTCTGACCCCTTTATGGTGGCTATTCACTGCATCGCTGATCTTGCAGGGCCTGAGCCTGCCTGCAAGCCTGCTGGTTCTCATCTGGCCATTAGTCACTCTGGGCTTTATCTTCTGGCTGGTCAAGAGCTGTAAGCAGGCCTGTTTGTATCTGGAGCGCATCATCCTGATTGCCTGCTTGATCATACTGGGCATCCTGGCTTTGCTGGCCTTGTTCGGCTGGGTGCATATTTCCCTGCTCCTGGGTTCTTTCCTGCTGGTTCTGGCCCTGTCCTTGCAATTCGGAGCAGCTGCTGCCCGTCTCCTAAAATCCAGAGCAGCCTTACTTCCAGATACCAACCTGGGCTATCTTTGCCAGGGTCTGATTCAGGGCGCCGGCATTCCTTTGCTCTGGATCCTGTCCTTTTTGCTGGCCACCTTCTGGCTTGGACTTAAGCTGGGGGATGTCCTGTTCTTGAAGGAATTGACTGACCTGGATCTGGGTTGGGGGGCTATTTCAGTGAACATCTTCCGCTTGATCCTGATCCTGATTGGTTTTTTTCTAGTCAAATCAGGGCTGGTTCTGCTGCGCTCCATCATAGACAGCATGGCTGAAGGCAACGAGCACCTGGATCCAGGTACCACAGCGACCTTAAAGACACTGCTGACTTATATCATCTGGTCTATATTCATTGTTATTGCTTTGGCCTTTCTGGGTCTGAACCTGACCAGCCTGACCATAGTGGCCGGCGGATTGAGTGTGGGCATTGGATTTGGCATGCAATCCATTGTGAACAACTTCATCAGTGGATTGATCCTGCTTTTCGGTCGAGCCATCAAACCCGGAGATATCATCCAGGTTGCAGACTTATGGGCGGAGGTCAAGGAAGTCAACATACGCTGCACCGTGGTAGAGACATTTGACAAGGCCAACCTCTTGATCCCCAATTCCAAATTGATAGAGGAGCAGATCACCAACTGGACCCTGGCTGACAACGTGATCCGGCGCACCATCACTGTAGGGGTGGTCCATGGCTCGGACATTGAGCTGAGCAAGCGCTTGCTGCAGTATATAGCAGAAACACATCCTGACGTGCTGAAAAGGCCTTTGCCCTTTGTCAGGTTCATAGATTTTGGGGCCAGCGCCCTGATATTCAGGCTCTATTTCTTTGCTATGATAGCAAATGCCTGGGATACGGAATCAGCAGTGCGTTTTGAAATCGACAAGATCTTCCGGGAGTATGGTATCCAATTTGCTTTCCCCCAGCAGGACCTGCATATCAAGACTGCTAGTGGTCTGGAAAAATTGTTTGCTGAGAAAGGGGCAGAGCAGGAATCGCCCCGGGTAGAAAAGCCAGGGGATTAGTAACTGTTTAGCAGTGACTATTCACTGGGTCCGGAGATTCGGCCAGCAGGTGGTGAATAATTATGAATTGTAAACCTTTGTTCTTGCTGACCTCTGATCTCTGACCTCTAGCGAGTGCAAAAACAGTTTTTGCACTCGCATCTTCTTCCTGATTTATCTTTTCAGACCAGGGACTCCATGACCTGGGCCACCTGCTCCAGGCTGCGCTGCTGGGCATAGAGCGGACCCCTTGCCCCTATCCCCAGCCTGTCCTCAAAGGATTGCCTGCTGGTATTCTTATAAATGATCCCGGTAGGGATGTTGTCCCCCCATTCCAGACTCTTGTCCATGGCTGCAGCCCAGTGCGTTGGATCATAGTTTTGATCCAGGGGCCGGCATCGCTTCTTATACCATTGAAATGTATTCACATGGTTAAAAGATACACACTGCTGCAGGATATCCACCAGGGCAAAGCCGGGAAAATCAATAGCAGCCTGGATCAGCTCCACCAGCTGATCCTGCAGGCCGGTAAAGCCCCTGGCCACGAATCCTGCTCTCATGGCAATGGCTACACTTAAGGGATGGAAGGACTCCTGCTGGACACCATTGGGCTGGGCCTTGGTCACATGCCCGGCATTGCTGGTCGGGCTGGCCTGGCCTTTGGTCAGGCCATAGATTTGATTGTCATGGACCAGCACGGTCAGGTCCACATTGCGCCGCAGGGCAGCCAGGAAATGGTTGCCCCCTTCTCCGTACATGCAACCGTCCCCGCTTTCCACTATGACAGTCAGTCCGGGATTGGCCAGCCTGGCCCCTGTGGCTACGGGCAGGGCCCGGCCGTGCAGGCCGTTGAACAGATTGCAGTTCATGTAGTGCGGGGTCTTGGCTGCCTGGCCAATCCCTGAGACAAAAAGCACTTCGTTAGGGGTAATGGACTTGCCTGCCAGGGCCTGCTTGACGCACTTCAATATGGAGAAATTCCCGCATCCAGGACACCAGGCTGTCTCGTATTGGCCGAAATCTTCGATGGATACCATATTTCACCTCTATACTGTTTGTTTCAGGACAAAAGCTGTCTGAGGATTTCAGCAGCAGTCAAGGGCAGGCCGTCGTAGCGCAGAATCTTGCGCTGCACTTTAAAGCCTGTCTCCTGTCTGATCAGCCTGGCCAACTGGCCAGTGGCGTTACCCTCCACAGCCACCACTTCTGAGGCTTGCTCCAGGTAATGTTCAAACTGTTCCGGGTCCAGGGGCCAGATCTGGGAAAAACACAATGTGGCTGCAGACTGGCCCTGGGCTTGGAGCAGCTCTGCTGCCTCCAGCACTGCTCCCTGGCTGGAACCCCAGGTCAACAAAAGCAGATCCGGCTTGTCCGCTCCCTGGTATTTAGGGGGGATAAATTCCTGCAGCAGTCCTTGCAGCTTTTGCAGTCTTTTATTGACCATCTTTATCCGTATCTGGTGATCCTCGGTGATATGCCCCTCAGGGGTATGCTCGTCACTGTCAGCCACCACCAGGTGCGGGCCTGAGCCCGGAATAAGCCTGGGCGAGATCCCGCTCTGGGTCCAGGCGAACCTCTGATAGCCTTCAGGGTCCTCAACCTCGGTCTGGGGCTTGCCAAGACCGGGCAGGCTGCTGAAATCCAGCTTTTGCACAGAACGGATGGAATCTGCCAGGTACTGATCGCTCAAGATAATCACCGGGGTCTGGAACCTCTGAGCCAGATCAAGGGCCTTGGAGGTCAAGTAAAAACACTCTTCAGGGCTGCCCGGGGCAAGAACCGCCCTGGGGAATTCCCCGTGCCCGGTGTATAGCGCCAGTTCCAGGTCTGCCTGTTCGGTCCTGGTGGGCAGGCCTGTAGCAGGACCGGGCCGTTGGGCCAGGACTATTACCACTGGGGTCTCTGTCATTCCGGCCAGGCTGATCCCTTCTCCCATGAGGGCAAAGCCTCCGCCAGAGGTGGGTACAATGCTCCTGGCCCCGGCAAAGGAGGCTCCAATAGCCATATTGATGGCAGCTATCTCGTCCTCTGCCTGTTCACAAACCAGATCGAACTTCTCAGCCTGGGCAATGAGATTTAGGGCCAGGCCTGTGGCCGGGGTCATGGGATAAAAGGAACAAAAATTGGCTCCCCCGGCCAAGGCGCCCAAAGCCAGGGCCTGATTTCCGTTTAATGCCAGTCTGGATCCTTCCTTGTCAGGCCTGGGCAGGGCCTGAAAATCCAAGGATTGCTCTTTGAGCCAGTGCATACCCTGTTGCAGTGCGTCCAGGTTCTTGGAGAGGATTTCTTTTTGCTTTTTCCCCAGGGTTTGCTCTACAACTTTGGCTACTGTGCTCTGTGTAAGATCCACCAAGGCCGAGATCACTCCCAGGGCTGCAACATTGGCCATGATCTTCTCCTTAGCCAGCTCAGTGTAGGGAATGCTCAGCATATTTGGGCCTTTCTGGAGCTCCATGTCCTGGCTGACCAGGATCAGTCCCTGCTCTGCAAGGGCTTCCTGGTGCAGGTAGACACTCTCTTCAGTGAAGGCCACCAGGAGATCCACCTTTTCTTCAGGCCCTAGAAGAGGCTCCAGTCCAACAAGGATGGAAAAATAGTTGTGGCCGCCCCTGATCCGGGACATGGCGCTCTGGGTGGTCAGGACTTCATAACCCGAGCGGAGCAGAGCCTTGGCCAGCATCTGGCCCACAGTCTCCAGGCCCTGTCCAGCCTCGCCGCCTATCCTGATCTGCATTTTTTTTCTGGTATTGTCCTTGCTCATGACTGCTCCTGATTTAAGACTATATTATCTATTGGTACAGCCCTTGGTAAATACTGATGCAACTTTAGAGTTCAAAGTTCAAGGTTCAAGGTTCAAAGTTCAAGGTTAACCCGAATTTACGGCTGTAGTGAGCCAAACATGAAAATCTATCACTGATAAAC
>CAZLUR010000082.1:0-11177 GCA_964562725.1 uncultured Desulfohalobiaceae bacterium
TATAACGCCGGCCTGTCACGCCGGAGGCCGCCGGTTCAAATCCGGTCGGCTCCGCCATGTAACCCTGCAAACCAAATTCAGCAACCTGAGCTTCCCACTTTTTGCTTCAGCCCTCCAGGCCTTTTTCCTGCTACAAGCTTTATACCTATCCAGTATTTGCAATGCATCTGCAAAAATAAAAAGGAGGATTAGCAAAGTGTTCTGCAAACAAGACGATTCCGGTTATAAAGAACCTGCAGAAGGCATTAAATTAAAATCCTTAGTACATGGTCCAAAAACCCACCTAGTATTATTTCATATCCAAAAAGGCACAACCCTTGCTGAACACGAACATCCCCATGAACAAACTGGATATCTGCTGTCAGGAAAAATGCTCTTTATCATCAATGGAGAGCAATACCAGGTTGAGCCTGGTGACAGCTGGAGCATTCCAGAAAACATACCTCATTCTGCTAAATTCCTGGAGGATTGTTCAGTGCTGGAGGTTTTTGCCCCGCCCAGAAAAGAATTCATGGATTAGCTGCCTCAATTAAAATGCTCTCTTAAAAAAAATCAACTAGGACGTTTTATTTGAAGATTGCATAGATTCTCATAATATTTTTATCCAGCACATCATAACATATTGGGAGTTTTGTTCATGAAAAGGTTGAGAAAAAGAGTTTTGGTTACTGGAGGGGCTGGATTTTTGGGATCTCATCTCTGCGACAGACTAATCGATCAAGGTTGTGATGTACTTTGTGTAGATAATTTCTATACCGGAGCCAAGGAAAACATTGCGCACCTCATCCATCATCCGCACTTTGAGATCTTAAGACATGATATCACATTCCCTTTATATATAGAAATAGACTATATTTTCAACATGGCTTGCCCTGCCTCACCTATTCATTATCAACAGGACCCGGTACAAACCATCAAAACCAGTGTAACCGGCGCCATCAATATGTTAGGGCTGGCTAAACGGCTCAAGGCTAAAATCTTTCAAGCTTCCACCAGCGAGGTCTATGGAGACCCTCAAATTCATCCTCAGCCAGAAACATATCGCGGAGATGTCAATCCCATAGGCCGCAGGGCCTGCTACGACGAAGGCAAACGCTGTGCAGAGACATTATTCGTTGATTATCACCGCCAACACAGCCTGCAAGTCAAAATTGCCCGTATCTTCAATACATATGGACCCCGCCTGCATCCTCATGATGAACGTGTAGTTTCCAATTTCATCAGGCAGGCCCTTAGGAATGAGCCTATTACAATTTATGGCCAGGGCCAGCAGACCAGATCTTTTTGTTATGTGGATGACTTGATCGACGGGATATTGGCTTTCATGGAAACCCCTGCTGAAGTCATCGGACCTGTTAACCTTGGTAATCCTGTAGAAATCAGTATTTACGATATAGCTCAGAAAATCAAAGAATTGACTGGCTCCAGCTCCAAGCTTGTATATCTGCCGGCCCCTGAAGACGATCCTATGCAGCGTTGTCCGGATATTTCTAAAGCAAAAAGCCTTATGGGCTGGGAACCTAAGATTGGACTTGATGCAGGCCTTAAAAGTACGATTGAATATTTCCAGAAACTGGATGAGGTGATCTTGTAAGACTTGCCTGATAATTATATTTCAAAGTGAGGCAGTCTATCACAAGGGGAGATTTATCAATGGCTAAAATACTGATCACCGGAGGAGCAGGTTATATAGGCAGTCACGTGAACAAAGGACTTTCAGCCAAGGGATATGATACCTTGGTGCTGGACAACTTGGTCACCGGCAGGAAAGAAGCTGTAAAATGGGGTGAATTCGTGCTGGCTGATTTGGCAAACAAAGAACAACTACGTTTAGTATTTGCACATAACGATATTCAAGCAGTAATGCATTTTGCTGCTTTTGCCTATGTTGGTGAATCAGTAGTTGATCCCCAAAAATATTATAACAACAATGTTGGAAACACATTAAATCTTTTACAAATCATGATGGAATTCGGGGTCAAGATTTGTGTCTTTTCTTCAACATGCGCTACTTATGGCTGGCCTGAAAAAATACCTATCAGTGAAAACCATCCTCAAAAACCGATCAATCCCTATGGCCGCAGCAAACTTGTGATTGAAAATATCCTGAGTGACTATGCAAGCGCATACGGCTTGCGCTATGCGTGCCTGCGCTACTTTAATGCAGCAGGAGCTGATCCAGAGGGCAATATCGGAGAATATCACGATCCAGAGACCCATCTTATACCTTTAGTTTTAGATGCTGCCCTGGGGCGCAGCAAATATATTACTATTTATGGCACAGACTATGAGACTCCAGACGGAACCTGTATCAGGGATTACATCCATGTTACGGATTTAAGCCAGGCCCATAATCAGGCCCTGGAATATCTGCTTCAGGGCGGGGAAAGCGATGCTTTCAATCTGGGCAACGGCAATGGCTATTCAGTCCGGGAAGTCATCGCCTGTGCTGGGCAGGTCACCAAAAGAGATATTGCTGTTCTGGAAGGCCCAAGACGCCCTGGGGATCCAGCTGTGCTTGTGGGAGGATCTGAAAAGGCATGTGTTAAGCTTGGCTGGAATCAACAGTATAATGAACTGGCCCAGATAATTGAAACAGCCTGGAGCTGGCATCAGAAAACCCTAGGCAATTAAACCTTGCGGCTGGTATTTGTCGCTTTCTCTTAGCCTTGCGCAAAACTTGGCCGCTTGGAATAATCACTGCAGAAGAAAAGTATAATGCAGGAGATTTTGCAAAATCAGTTCAGAGCCTCAGAACCTATAGATCAGTATTGGAAGGTCCTGCGCTACTTCTCTTGTTTTCCACCGGAGCGACCCAAAGGATATGATTTCTATTCACAAAAAGTACATCGCCCAGCTCTTCACGTAGCTTGCAATTGAATAAAACTATAAATTGAGCGTCATAGTTGTTTAGCAAGTCTGAAAGCCGGGTATTGTTTTTTAGATTAACCCAGCCTTTGATGCTGGTGCCATCGGCCAGCTTCACAATCGCTTCCTTGGAATCAAAACCTTGAGTGGGTTCCTTTTCATAACGGATCTGCATAAAATATCCTTTGTAATTGATTAAGGCAGCTATCCAAGCATGTCCCGACCCTAGCTCTGCCTTCTGGTCCCCTCCATGCTGCCGCTTTGGGCAGTAGGGAGGGACCAGAAACAAAGCGGACGTTCCCTGAGATACGATAATAGAAAATTGACGCGGCGCTAGTCATGGTTTATTTACAGTTTATGAAATCCTTGGTCCTTTTTGCTCTGTACTTTTCGTCCTGGGACCTTATTAATATCCATTCATTGTATCGCTGTAAAGTCTTGTCGAATGTTTAGTAATTATTAAGAGCTTTATAAAATATATCTTGACTAAAAGAAACATTTCTTATAATTTCAGATCAAATCTAATCTATATTGAATGTTCTAGAATGTTTGTAACTAATTTAAAAAAAACTGGCTTTTACATGTAAAAAAACTGCTCTTCAAAGACTTTGTTCTGTTGAACTCTGACATCGAACCATGAAAAAAATACTTACGATCATAATCCTAGTCCTGTTTTTCTTTTTTTTGGTGTATCAACTCAAAAACCTGAGAGGCGTTGATCTTTTTGAATCATTTTCTTTATCAGAGACTTTACCAGTCAAAACATTAGACAAGCCAAAAAAGCCGGAACCAATCATAGATACTCATGATTCTCAAGGCATAATTATTCAAGAAGATTTCGAAGACGGTCTTGTGACAGGCGGATGGGAGAACCTTTGGACCAGGGATCCAGGGACGGTAATCCGGCGAATAACCCAGGACGAAGAAGAAGGATCAAAACATCTGTTTGTGAGAAACCTGGGCCATCAGGACTGGGCAATCCAACACGATAAGCTGATTTCTGTTTCTGACAATGACAATCTTTACTATCAAGCTAGAATCAAAACAACTGATGACGCAAGAGCAGGCTTAAGTGTGGTCTTGTATGATCAAGACAAGCAAGTGCTGGAATGGATGTACGCTGCTAAAATGGTTAAACAGCAAAATAAGTGGACAAAATTAAAAAATTCTTTTTTAATACCTGAAGGAGTCAAGTTTATCAGGATAAGACTTACAGGATCAGGCAAGGGCAAAATATATGCTGATGATATTTTATTCAAAAAGATAAAAAGGTTGGAAAAAGACAACAAACAGGATCAGAGCCCAGGGTTTAGCTTCAAGGCCTCTTTGAGCAAATAAAGAGTCAACAAAATAGGAAAGTTAGATACAAAAAGTAAATATGTCCTTTTTGTTTCAAAAAAACTTTAAAAGTCTATTACAATGTTAGAAAAAAAATCTTTTTGGAAATGGATTCTAGGTGGTCTGGCCTTACTATTGGTGCTGGTTGTTATCGCTGTTTACGTTCTGTTGAGCACCTACGACTTTAACAGACTAAAGCCCAGAATCGAAGAGGCAGTCCTGGAGTCCACCGGCCGAGAGCTCAGCATGCAGGGCGATATAGAGCCGGATATCGGCCTGAGGCCCTCTTTGGTGATCCAGGATGTCAGCCTGGAAAACGCCTCATGGGGCAGTCAGGAACCCATGATCAATGTGCAACGCTTCGAACTGCAGGTAGCCTTGTGGCCTTTACTCAGTGGCCAGGTGGAGGTCAAAAGATTGGTCCTGGTCCAGCCCAAGATCCTAATTGAGACCAGCCAGGACGGCCAAGTCAATTTTGACTTTGATCAGGTAGAATCAAAAGGGGTTGACCCAAAGGAACCAGATCAGGTTCAGGACAAAGAAGATGAACTGAAATTACCCTCTTTAACAGTTTATGATCTGCAAATCCAAAAAGCCTCCTTAGTGTACCGGGATTTGGCCAGTGGACAATCCACCAACTTCAGTTTGAATGTTTTGCAGGCCGGCATGGATTCTCCGCAAAGCCGCATTGAACTCAAGTTAGATGGCACTTTTGAAAATTTTGATTTTTCTGCCCAGGGCTGGCTAGGTCCGATTGATACATTTTTACAAAAGGATCAAACCTGGCCTTTGGAGTTAGAAATGAAGGCCTTGGGGCTGCAAGCCTCAATCAAGGGCCAGATTGAGGACGTCCTGGCTCAAAAAAGCCTGGATATCCAGCTTTTTGCCCGGGCTGACAAACTGGAACACCTCCAGGAGCTGGCCGGACCTGATCTTAAATTGCAAAAGCCCATACAGATCTCAGCCAGAGTCACAGACATTGATGATCAGGTCTTCAAAGTCTCAGAGATCGACTGTCAACTTGCAAACAGTGATTTGCAGGGCGATCTAGAGCTCAACCTGTCCGAAGCAAAGCCTCGCCTCAAGGCTGATCTTCAATCTAAACTGCTTGACCTGAAATCTTTGCTACCTAATGCAAGTCAAACCAGGGATAAGACTTCAAAACCAGACACGAATGATAAGCATCCGGAAAAAGTTTTTTCTGACAAACAGATTAATACAGACTTTTTAAAGTCTGCCCAAGCAGAATGGGACCTGAATGTTGGAAAGATGCTCTTGCCCGGACTGGCAATCAATGATCTGCAGCTAGCAGGAGCTCTAGAAAATGGTGTGCTGGATATACACAACTTTCAAGGCAGAGCAGGTCATGGGGATCTAAAGGCCAATATTGTCCTGAAACAATCCGGCACAGACCAGCTGCTCCTCAACACTCAGGCCCAGATTCAACAGATGCATTTGCAGCAGATGATTCAGGACTTGGGTGCGGGATTCGACTTGCACGGCAAGATGGATATAGATCTCGATATTGCAGGCTCTGGAAGCTCTGTTGCAGAAATAATGGCAGGGCTAAAAGGAAATACAGGCCTGGCTCTTAATCAAGGCCGGATCCACAACAAGCACATTTCTTCTCTGGACGGTGAATTCATGGACCCCCTGCTCAATCTTTTGACCCCTGATCTAAAACAAGAGGATTACGCAGACATTCATTGCTGTATTGCCCTGTTTGAAATTGAGCAGGGCATTGCCCAGATCCAGGCCATGGTTCTGGATACAGATCTTATTAACATCCAGGGTTGGGGGCATATCGATCTGGGCCAGGAAAAATTGGAGATCAGCCTGGAACCTAACCCAAAACAAAGCCATCTAAACCAGCTAACAGACAAGCTGGGTATAAATCTGAGCGATTTGTCCAAGCCCTTCAAAATTGCAGGTACCCTGGCCCAACCCAGAATAATTATGGATCCTGCCAGCACTGCACTGAGCATTGGTCAAAAACTGGGTTTTGAGCATTTCTCCCAACAAGGTGGATCAGCAGATTTTCTTCTGGAGGGAGAGGTAATTTTAGATGATGCCTGTCTTCAGGCCCTGCAGCAACCCCAGGACCAAAAAACAAAGGGACTTGAAACCGAGAAGCAAGAACTCTTGCAGCGTGGTCAGCAAGAGCTGCAAAAGGGCGTGGACAAGCTGCAGGAAGGATTACAAAAATTTCTGGGGCAATAATGCGCCAGAGCGATTTTTCCCATTACAGTTTAAACACAGGAAAAGCCTATGGATAAAGAAAACACAGTCAATAAACTCCTGCAAGAATATAACAATACCCACCCAATCTCTAAAGATTTCTTTGAAAAGGCCTGCCGTTATCAAATAGATGGTGGCAGTCACAATTTAAGGCTTTTCTCTCCATTTCCCTTTTTCGACCAAAGCAGCAAGGGTTCCAAGGTTACCGATATTGACGGCCTGACTTACATAGATTTCTGGCAGGGACACTTTGCGAATATCCTGGGCCATAACCCTTCTTGCGTTCTTGAGGCCCTGCAGGGCATGTTTTCCCAGGGACAGGGTTTGATCGCCGGCTTTCCAGGGGTCTTACAGCAGACACTGGCCAAATTGATCCTGGACAGGATCGGCCTGGACAAGATCCGCTTCACCACCAGCGGAGCCCTGGCCACCATGTATGCAGTCATGTTGGCCAGAACCTTTACCGGAAAAGAATTGGTTATAAAAGTCGCAGGGGGATGGCACGGTGCTCAGCCTTACCTTTTAAAAGGGGTCTCTACCTACGATCAGGGCCTGAACAGTCTAGAATCAGCTGGACTTCCAGCTGAGACCGATTCCAGAATCGTCACGACCCGCTTCAATGATCTCACCCATCTTAAAGAGACCTTTTATGAATATGGATCTAAATCTGCTTGTATTATTGTTGAACCATTTATCGGAGCTGGAGGGTTCTTGAGCGCCCGGGAGGACTACCTGCATAAAATCCAGGAACTTTGCAGACAGCACAAAGTGCTGCTCATTATGGACGAAGTCATCTCTGGATTTCGCTTTCATGCTGGGGCCCTCTATACCCTGTATGGAATCAAGCCGGATCTGGCAGTCCTAGGCAAGAGCATCGGAGGAGGTATGCCAGTCAGCGCACTGGCAGGGCGGGAAGAAATCCTTGCCCTTTGTAGTTCCAAGACCCCATTTGAGAAACGGGTCAAATTCGAAGGCGGCACCTTTTCTGCCCACCCGGCCTGCATGCAGGCCGGGATCAGCTTTATTCGCTATTTAATCCAACATGAATCCGAGATCTATCCCTATATCGGCAAACTTGGCGATATGGTCCGCCAGGGCTTAGAAGAAATTTTCCGCAAACAAGGCTTTTTTGTCCAAAGCACTGGTCACGGACTGCCAGGCAATGCAGGAAGCTCTTTAATCGGCTTCCATTTCCTCCGAGATAAAACCTTCCAAATCAACTCCCCAGATGATGTTTTCAACCCCGAGATCTGCGATCAGGAGCTTCGCGGCCGGACTTTTAAACTGGCCATGCTCCTGGAAGGATATAATATCTTCCACGGCTATGGTGCTATCTCTTCGGCCCACACTGAGAAAGAAGTCCAGGGCTCCCTGGAAGCAGCTGAAAGGATTGCTCAAACATGGGCTCATTAGAACTCTTCATCTAAATTCTGGTTTCATCATTAACCCAAAAGGAGGTGCCCTTTTTTGCATTTTAGTTTTTTCTATTCAGATAACCCTGTGAACCAAGGAGGTCTTTATGTCTGGTCAATTAAAATTGTTGATACTATGTTTTGTGGTGGCAGCCATGTCTTTTGCTGGAACAACTTCTTTTGGGGCTGATTATGAATATAAACTGCGCATGTCCCAGGTCATGCCGGCTGACAGTGATCATCACGAACGATGTGAAGCCTTTGCAGAGGAAGTCAAAGAAAGAACTGAAGGCCGGATTGAAATTGAAATTTATTCCGGCGGAGTCCTGGGCGACTGGGTGGATGTCCATGAATACGTCATGCGCGGCGATGTAGATATTGCCCTGCAGCCATTGGCTCCAACCTATGATCCCCGCTTGAATATAGGGTATTATATGCCTTATATGTTCACCACCACTGAGCAGGGCAAAGAGGCTTATCAGGTAGGCGGCTGGGTCTACAACATGGTCGGCGAACTGCTCATGGAACAGAATATTAAAGGGCTGGCCTTATACCCCGTGGGCTGGGCCGGAGTTAGTACCAAAAAGGAGCCTGACGGCTGGGAAGAGATGCAGCGCAACAGGATGAAGATCCGGGTCATGCCCCTTAAGGCCTGCGCGCTGACCTGGGAGGCCTTGGGCTTCATTCCTTCCACCATTCCCTACGACGAAACCTACAGCGCCATTGAACGGGGTGTGGCTGATGGCCAAAGCGGAGGACCTCCTTTTCAGGCATATCAAATGCGAGATATCCAAAATGTCTGGATCCAATACAACGACTATCTTGAACCCTGGTGGTTCTTTATGAACCTTGACCTGTGGAACAACCTGACAAAAGAAGATCAACAAGTGCTCATCAATGCCGCACAAAAGCAGGTCGAAGGACGCTGGGAATACTTCCTTGAAGAAGATGAACTCTACCGTCAAAAATTGCAGGAAGCGGGCCTGAAAGTCATTGTGCCCACTGAGGAACAACTTGAAAAATTTGCCCACAAGGTCCGGACCGAGGTCTGGGTTGAGCTGGAAGAACTGCTTGGCAAGGCTCTTGTAGACAGATGCCGGGAAAATGTTGGCTTGGAAGTCAAGTAGTTCCGCCAGCCATTGGTTTTTTAATCCAGATTCTGACGGCCGGTTTGCAGCTATAAGTTGCAAACCGGCCAAAGGTTAAGGAATGAAAAAGATACTATTATTCTTGTGGCACACCCTCCTATTTCTGCAAAAATTCATCATGGTCGCTGGGGGGTGTTTGGCCGGCATTCTGATTTTTGTGCAAGTCTTTTTACGGTATGTATTGGGTTCGCCGCTTTTCGGCGTTGAAGAGCTCATTCTGTTCATCGCCATCTGGCTCTATTTCATGGGTGCGGCTTATGGGGCCTATGAGAGAACGCACATCAAGGCGGAGCTCCTTCTGCTCGGATTTTCATCAAACAAATCAAAGGCGGTCATCCGCTCCATAAACGGTGTAATCACAGTTTTTCTGGCTTTGACCATGATCAAATGGAGCTATCCCTACTTTGTCTGGGGCTTAACCCGGGGCGCAACTTCTCAGGCCTTGCTCCTGCCCATGGTCCTCTGCCAGAGTGCAATTTTCTTCGGCTCCATCTTGATGTGCATATATTTTACTACTGAACTCGTGGACAACCTGCTGCTTAGTTTGGGGAAGAAACAGATCTTTGCTCCCATATCTGCAAAGGACACTTAAATCATGTTTGTTGCCACTAGCTTGTTTATCCTAATATTCTTGTTGATCATCGGCGTTCCAGTACCCTTTTGTTTTATGGCTGCAGTTTTGTTCATGATGCTTGTCACCGGGGGTTTCAGTCCGATATTCCTGATGTCCACCGGATTCAACCAGATTAATTCCCTGGCGGTACTTTGTATTCTGTTTTTCATCCTCATGGGTGGAATCATGAGCTCCACCGGGATAGCCGCCAGGCTGGTGGCAATTTCGGATACTCTTCTTGGCAGGACAAAAAGCGGTCTGGGAACGGTTTCAGTTATCAGTAGCGCCATATTCGGATCTATTGCCGGGACCAGCACCGCTGCAGTGGCAGCCATCGGCAGCATCATGATCCCCAGGATGTTGGCCCAGGGCTATCCCCGAGGTCAGGCTACGGCCCTGATTTCCTCGGCATCAGTAGTTGGCCAACTAATCCCCCCCAGTGTGCCCATGATTCTCTATGCCTGGGTCACATGGCAGTCTGTAGCAGCTTGTTTCCTGTCCACTGTAGTGCCTGGATTAATAATGGTCCTGCTCTACAGTCTAATGAACTGGCTCATGATCCGCAAACTTCCCATCAAAACCATGCAGGCGATGCCGCTCGGCGATCAAGCTAAAGAATTCGGGACTGCTGTTTATAAAGGCTTTTGGGCACTGCTCATGCCGATCATTGTCCTAGGCGGTATTTACGGCGGGGTGTTTACCCCTACAGAAGCAGCAGGCATTGCTTCGATTTACTGCATTTTCATCGGCTATTTCATTTACAAAAACCTGACTGTAAAAATGTACATTAATTCATTGATCAGTTCGGTCACCACCACTGGGGTTATAGTGCTCATGGTTTTTTTCGTGATGATGCTCAGCAAGCTCTATGTCATGGAAAATGTCCCCCAACATCTGGTGCAGAGCTTGCTGGGATTGACTGGAAATATTTACTTGCTCATGCTCCTGGTCAATCTTTTTCTTTTGCTGTTGGGCATGCTCATGGACGATTTCAGCGGAACGATTTTGGCCGCGGCTTTACTCTTTCCGGCAATGAACGAAATCGGGATCCACCCCATTCATTTTGCTGCAATCCTAGGCACCAACTTAGGTCTGGGCAACATCACACCTCCTACCGCTCCCATCCTTTACCTCTCGGCCCGGATCGGAAACTGTCCGCTGGACAAAATGATCAAACCGCAATTGATCTTTATCTTTACCTGTTCCTTGCCTGTGATGCTTATTACGACTTTTTTTCCACCTCTTTCCCTGACCTTGCCTAAATTGCTGATGCCCGAGGTGGTCACCCATGTTCCTCTATTTATTGGAGGCTAGGTATCCCCTGCTTTGCCAGCATTAGGCTATTTCCCACCAGGACTGGCAAAGAGCCAGGAATTTTACTCTTTACTCAAATACAAAGGCAAACCGGATATCATTTGAAAGCTACATCCCAACTTCCTGGTGCAACATATTATTCGGAGCAATTGTCTTTGGACAAGCACAAAACACATTGCAAGACATGCTGATATCTGGAAAATCAATAAAAACAACGAATTGATAAATAAGTTTCGGATCTAAATA
>CAZLUR010000083.1:0-11095 GCA_964562725.1 uncultured Desulfohalobiaceae bacterium
TAAGACAAATACGAACTTAGACAGTTAGAGACTTGAATATAGTCAATAAAAATAGCTTGTTACTAAAGAACTTTTGACTGCCGAGAAACCAGTTCGGGCGCAATTTGGATCTGAGCTTTGTGCTGACTGGCCTGGCTGGTTGTGAGCCAAAAGATAAAACATAAATCTGAAATGTATGAGGCCCTGTATATGAACCAAGACCAATTGAACAGGTCTATTGCCTTGTTGGGCAAGGGCACAGTGGATATGCTCCTTAAGTCCCAGCAGGATGCATTGTGGATGCTGGAAAATTTTGGAGTGGCCTGCACCCAGCCGGAGATTGTACAGGCCTTTCAGGAGCATGAAGCCAGGGGCCAGGCTTTTGTGCATGAAAACAGGATCTATATCATGCCTGAGCTGGTCCAGGAATGTTTGCAACAGGCCCCGGGCCTGGAGGGCTTTTTTGTACCCAAGAACAGCTTCTTCATCGGGGGTACTGCGCCATATCTCTATGACGACGAGAAAGGCCAGGGCGGGGTCCTGCCCACTGCAGAGCACCTGATCCAAATTGCTCGTATTGCAGAACAAAGTCCCAGTGTGAGCGGCATGGGCAGGGGCATCAAGCTCAAGGACGAGCTTGAGCAATTGGAGATAATGCACAGGGAATGCTCCAAGCCCATCTATCTTGGCCTGCAGACCAGGTCAGGCATAGAAAGGGCCAAAGATATCCAGGCCCAGAGAAAAAATCTGATGGTGGTCTTTTGTTTGACCAAGCCGCCCCTGGCTGTGAATGAAAATTTCTCCCAAGCCTTTGTGCAGGTTGTGCAGTCCGGGGTGCCTGCATTTATCTCTGCCATGCCCATGGCCGGGATCAGTGCTCCCTATTGCTATAACGGGGTGATTTCCGTGACCCAGGCCGAGGTGCTGTTTGGGATTTGTGCCGCTCAATTGCTAAACCCTGGTACGTTGTGCATTAACGCAGGTTTTCCCACCATAGCCAATCCAACAATGGACTACAACCCTGATTATGGCAGTTTGAGCCATAATCTGCTGAATATACTGCTTGCTCATCTGAACATGATTCTGGATATTCCCAGCTGCCAGAGCGGCTGCACCACCAACGAGGCCCATCCCACAGAAAAGGCCTTGCAGGATGCCAGAAACGGATATGCCCTGTGCAAGAAGTTTGAGGTGCACATGATCAGGCACGCCTTTGCCTTTTTAATGCATCTGGTGGATTTTTCCATGTACAAGCTGCAAAAATGTATTGAGCTTCTGCCTCAGACCAGAGCTGAACATGCCCCGGACATTGTCATGCCGGAATATGATCCCAGGGGTTTTAGATCCATACAAAATATGGGGCTCTCCCTGTACAGGGATGATCCTTTGACTACAGCCAATCTGGGCAAGGTCTTTGCCCAGTGAAGCAGCAGGCTTAATTTTCCGGGTGATAGGCCTTAGGCTTGAAGACTTAGTGAAATATTTATTTCATGATTCTTGATTGAATTTCTTCTGCTTGCAGTTGCTTAGATTCAGGGCAAAAAACAGAGATCCAGGGTGACCCAATGTTCGGCAAAGACAAGCCTCTATGGCGGAGACCCGGGAAACAAAAAAAACACTATTCTGCAGTGCTTGTGGGCGGAGGCCTGCACAACCTGGCCACAGCCTACTATCTGGCCCGGGAGCACGGAATTACCGATGTTGCTGTTTTGGAAAAGCGCTTTATCGGGTACGGCGGTGCTGGCAGGAATACAGCCATTGTCCGGGCCAACCAGCGCACCCAGGAGAACATCCCCCTGTACAAGGAAGCCCTGGACCTGTGGCCTGTATTGACCAAGGAGCTGGATTTCAATCTGATGTTCAATAACTGCGGCAATGTGAATCTGATGCACAGTGAAGCAGCTATGAAAGCAGCCCGGACCAACGTGTGCACTGCCCAGTTTTTAGGGGTGCAGAGCCATGTCCTGGACGCCGAGCAGACCAAGGAGCTGGTGCCGGCACTCAGCCTGTCTCAGGACATCACCCATCCCATCCAGGGCAGCATGTATCATCCCCCAGGGGGGATTGTGCGCCACGATGCCGTGGTCTGGGCTCTGGCCAAAGGGTCCTCCAGGCTGGGGGTGGACATCCTGCAGCAGACCGAGGCCCTGGACATTGACAGCAATAATGGAAAAATAAAAGGCCTGCAGACTACCCAGGGACATATTTCCACGCCCAGAATTCTGGTCTCAGCCGGCGGGTATTCAGCCGGGCTGGTTTCCAGGATGCTGGGTTTTAAGCTGCCCATCAGCGTGCTGAGCATCCAGGCCATGGTCACCCAACCCTTAAAGCCCCTATTGAACCATGTGGTCTCTTCCGGGGCTTACCATGTCTACTGCAACCAGACCCTGAAAGGGGAGATTGCCACTGGAGCGCACATGGACCCCTGGCCCAACTACACTACCCAGGTCACTGCCAGGTACATCAAGCACCAGGCCGAGGCCTTGTCCGAGTTTCTGCCCTGCCTGCGGGGAGTAAAATTCATGCGGGCCTGGGGCGGGCTGGCAGACATGACCCCGGATATGGCTCCGATCATGGATGGCAACTATCCCCTGCAGGGCTTTTTCCTGAACTGCGGCTGGGGTTACTTCGGATTCAAGTCCAGCACTGCCACCGGCAGATATATGGCCGAGTATCTGGCCAAAAACCAGTGCCCGGAGCGCTTAAAACCGTTTAGCTTGAGGCGCTTTGAGCAGCACAGGCTAATGGGCGAAACAGCAGCCCTGGTCAACTACAGCCCTGACAACTAAAGACTGGGGCAGGCGGTCAAGTGTCCTGAAGTCAGCAGGAAAAGCCAGGGGTCTGTATTCTGAACAGCAAAGACTAGCCCCATGGAGTTTTGCTATGGCCTTGTTGATCAACTGTCCTATATGCGGCAGACGCAATGCTTATGAGTTCCGCTACGGCGGGGAGGAAAAAGGCCCTTATCCCTGGGGGCAAAATCCAGACCCTGCGCAGTGGTGCAGGTATGTGCATATGAATTCCTGTACAGCAGGGGTGCAGCAGGAATGGTGGTATCATAGAGATGGATGCGCAAAGTGGTTCACCATTTTCAGAGATACAGTGCGGAATATCCAGGTCAATGGCCAGGAGGAGACTTAATGCACAGGCTGGAATCGTTGCCCACACTGCGTATCAATCCGCAAAAGAAGATTTCCTGCACCTACAAGGGCAAGACCTTGTTCGGGCTGGAAGGAGACAGCATAGCCAGCGCACTTTATGCCAACGGGGTGCGCATTTTTGCCCGCAGCCTGAAGTACCACCGGCCCAGAGGCTTATACAGCCTGGACGGCGAATGCAGCAATACATTGATGGAAGTAAACAGCGTGCCCAACGAGCGCACAGAAACCACGCTGCTCAAGGACGGGACTGTGGTCCGGGAACAAAACGTCAAAGGCTCTGCCCAGCGGGACTGGCTAGGGGTCCTGGATCATCTGCACTGCTGCATGCCGGCGGGTTTCTATTATAAATGCCTGCATAAACCAGCCTGGGCCTGGCCTTTGGCCAAGAACATGGTGCGCAAGGCAGCCGGCCTGGGCCGGATCAGCCCGGAGTTTGAACTGGTTGGGAGCTATGACGAGCTCTATCCTGGTGCGGATGTCTGCGTGCTCGGGGGCGGGCCTGCCGGGATGAGTGCCGCCCTGCAGGCTGCAAATCTGGGCCTGCGGGTGATCATCCTGGAGGCCAGGCCTTGGCTGGGAGGCTTTTTTGATTATCGCAAAGTAGAATCAGCTCAAGGCCAGCCCTTGTACAGCCTGGCCAGGGATCTGGCAGCCAGGGTCAAAGAGCATCCCGGTATCAGGGTTTTCACTCAAGCTCCCCTGCTGGGGGTCTATACAGATAATCTGGTCACGGCCTTGCAGCAGGGCGCATCAGGAGACAGTTTTGATCAGCGCTATCTTGAGATCCGGGCCAAGAGCCTGGTGGCGGCCACAGGCTGCAGGGAGCGGCCTCTTATTTTTGAAAACAACGAGCGGCCAGGGGTGATGCAGGCGGCTTGCGCCCAGCGCCTGGCCAGGACTTACGGCATACTGCCCGGAGCGCAGGCTGTTTTCTCAGTGGGTCATGATCTGGGCCTGGAAGCAGCTTTGGACCTTTTTGACCTGGGGCTGGGCATTCAGGCTGTGGCGGATTGCAGGAAAAATGGGCAGGACCCGGAATTGGTCCAAGGCCTGCAGGAGCGCAGGATTCCTTTTTATCGGGGCTGGACTGCCAGACAGGCCCTGGGCAGAAAACTGGTGCGCGGGGTAGGCTTGTCTGCCTGCGACGACAGCGCCCACAGAGGGTTTGACTGTGATCTGCTGCTGGCTTCGGCTGGCCTGACCCCGGTCACGGAACCCTTGAGCTTGGCTGGATGCAAGTTGGGATTTGACCAGCATACCGGCTATTTTCTGCCTGAAAGCTACCCGGCTGGAATATTTGCCGCAGGCCGGCTTTTGGGGCTGAACCAGGCCGGCAGCATCCAGGCCTCTGGCGCTCTGGCCGGGCTGCAGGCAGCTGCTGCCTGCGGGGTGGAGTGCACCCAGGAAATAGAAGCGGCCAGGCAGGAGCTAAGCAGCCTGCCCGGCCCGGAATATGGATGCAAACTGGCTACAGCCCCGGTCAAGGGCAGCAAGAGTTTTATCTGCTTTGATGAAGATGTCACTGTGCAGAACATTAAGCAAGCCCTGGCCCAGGGCTTTGATCTCCCGGAACTAATCAAACGTTTCACCTCGGCCGGGACCGGACCGGGCCAAAATGCTATTCCAGGGCACAACCTGCCCTTGCTGCTGGCCAGGCTTAAACCCGGGCCAGACTCAGATTTAAGACCCACCACAATCAGACCGCCTTTAGCGCCGGTACCCCTGGCTGCTTATGCCGGGACAGGCCAGGAGACGACCAAGCTCACACCGGTGCACGAGATCCAGGTCAGGGAGGGAGGAATCTTCCGCCGGGCCGGGGTCTGGAAGCGGGCCAGGTACTTTGCCCAGGATCTGAATGCAGAGCCTGAAGTGCAGAATGTGCGCAATAATGTAGGGCTCCTGGATGCCTCCACTTTAGGGAATTTCCGCATCCACGGCCCTGATGCCCTAAAGGCCCTGCAACGGGTCTATGTGGGAGATATATCCAGGATACGGCCCGGGCGGATCAAGTATTCCGCCATGTGCAACCACGACGGCTGCCTGATAGACGACGGGGTGCTCTGGCAGGTGGGTGAAGACGACTATATGCTCACCACTTCTACAGGCAGGGCCGGAGCCACTTCAGAATGGATCCGCTACCATGCCCGGTATGAAGACTGGGATTTCCATCTGGTCAATCTGACCGACGGGACCGGGGTCATCAATCTGGCCGGGCCCAAGGCCAGGCAGGTCCTGGAAAAAATCACAGAGGCAGACATTTCCAACCAGGCCCTGCCCTTTGCCTGCTGGCTGGAGCTGACCCTTATGGGCCAGATCCCGGTCCGGGCCTTGCGTCTGGGGTTTGTGGGCGAGCTCTGCTATGAACTGCATGTGCCTGCTTCCTATATGTCTGCGGTCTGGGAGGCGCTCCAGGAAGCAGGCCAGGAATTTGGTATAAAGCCCTATGGGCTGGAGGCCCAGAACATCCTGCGCCTGGAAAAGGGCCACGTCATCCTGGGCCAGGAGTCAGAGCAGCGCACCAACCTCCTGGACCTGGGGCTGGGCTTTTTGTGGGCCAGGGACAAGGAAATCACCCCGGTGGGGGCAGATGCCCTTCTCCAGGCCGAGCCGGATCAGAACCGGCTCAAACTGGTGGGCATTCAAATGGAGAAGGCCGACCATGTCCCGGGCGATGGCTGCGTGATCGTGGACGGCCGGGTTATCGGCTATATCGGGACCATCCGCCGCAGCTCTTCTTTGGGTGCCGTGATTGGCATGGCCCTGGTGGAAGGCCCTTATGCCGGAGAAGGGACCAGACTGGCGGTCTATGAAAACGAGTGCCAGGGCAAGCTGCAATACGCGACTGTGATCAAGATGCCTTTTTATGATGCACAGGGTGAGCGGATGCGGATCTGATAAAAATTCAGCTGGGCCAAGACAAGTTTGAGCATTGATACGAAACAATGTCCGGTGAATAATGAACATTGCAAAGGAATATTCCTATGCCCGAACCATACAGAACCTCTCCTGTCCTTTTTGAGGCTGCTGCGCTGCAGAGCCAAGAGCGGGAAGGCTGGAGCGTGGTCCTGGAATACGCAGCAGAAAATAAAGGCCCCTGGCTTATCGATCTCTCCCATCTGCCCAGGTGGGATGTGCAGGATAGGGATCTCGGCCAATACAGGCCCTGCGGGCTGGATATTCCGGAGAGTCCGGGGATGTGTGTTCTGGGCGAGAAGGTCACTGTAAACCGCATGAACCGCACCCAGGCCGCAATCTGGCACCTGGGGCCCAATAATGAGCAAATGCCCCAGGAGAAAGCCTATACAGATATCAGCGAGAATACCTTTTGTCTTGCTCTGTTGGGGCCTGAAACCATAAAAATCTCGGAAAAAGTGACCAATCTGGATCTGGCAGATCCAGCCCGAAAACCTCCCTGCCTGATCCAGGGCCCTCTGGGCCATGTGCCCTGCCAGATCGTACTCCTGGGCTATGGGCCTGCCGCCCAAGGCTTTATCTTTACCTGTTCCCGGGGCTACGCCCGGGACATGGTACGCGTGCTTTTAACAGCAGGTGCTGAATTCGGGCTGCGGCCAGCAGGGGAGGGGCGGATAGGAAGTTTTTTAAGAATTTGAATGTGCATCTCGATTCTTGGTCTGGGCAGAAAATACAAAATGTGATTGACAAAGACTACTGTTTATTGGTAACAATCTATAAAATGCTGTTACAATTGAAAAATTCTCTTCTTCAGAATGAGTTCCCCCTTGGATAGGTACTCAATGAAATCTCAATGCCTCCTGATAAGCTGCCTCAAAGGCTATTCAATTTCAATAAAAACAGTTTGTTACTAAAGAAATTTGACTGCCCAGTTACTGAGTGCAAGGACATTTATTAACAGGCATCATTAAAAGGGTGGGATAACATGATTAGAGCTTGGGATTACTTGATGAAAAATCCGGATACGGTCATCACCTGGGCGGTGGACCATCTCATGATCATCGGGGTGGCCTTGTCCTTTGCCTTAGTGATCGGGGTGATAATCGGGGTATTTATTTCCGTACCCGGGAGAGAGGGCTTGGCCGACAGCGTGCTCTATCTGGCCGAGATTGTGATGACTATACCCAGCCTGGCCCTTTTTGGATTGCTGATGCTCATCTTGGGTGGTCTCGGTCTGTCCGCGATCGGATTTCTCCCTGCGGTGATAGCGCTCATTGTCTACGGCCAGCTTCCTATTCTCCGCAACACCCACATAGCTATCAAATCGGTGGACCCGCATATGATAGAAGCTGGTCGGGGCATGGGCATGAGCAACTGGCAGATTCTGTTCAAGGTGGAGCTGCCCCTGGCCTTGCCAGTTATTTTGGCTGGTTTACGCAATTCCATCGTGCTGCTTATCGGCATAGCGGCAATTGCCGCCCTTATTGGAGCAGGAGGACTGGGCGTGCCCATATTCCGCGGTCTGCGCAACGCCCGTTATGATCTCATAGTTATTGGGGGTGTGACCGTGTCCATCTTTGCCCTCATTATTGATGGACTCATGACCTTGCTTGAGCGGTGGATCACGCCGCGGGGCCTGAAAAGGAGCTGATGAACCCATGATTGAGCTGGAGCAGGTAACCAAGATTTTTGAGGACGGGACCACTGCAGTAGATGAGGTAAGCTTTACCGTAGAGCAGGGAGAGCTCTGTGTTCTGCTCGGCCCGTCCGGGTGCGGCAAGACCACAACCATGAAAATGATCAACCGCCTTGTGCCCATGACCAAGGGCAAGATCCTCATCGACGGAAAAGACATATTACATTTTGAAGACACCGAGTTGCGCATGCAGATCGGGTATGCCATTCAGGAGATCGGCCTTTTCCCACATATGACTGTTGCTGAAAACATCGAGGTCGTGCCTGAGCTTAGGGGCTGGTCCAAGGCCAAGCGTAGAGAGAGGGCGGCCAAGCTTTTGGAGATGGTCAAGCTGGACCCTGACGAGTTCATGGATCGCTATCCCAAAGAGTTGTCCGGTGGCCAGCGACAAAGGGTCGGCGTGGCCCGGTCCCTTGGTGCAGACCCGGAATATCTCCTTATGGACGAGCCCTTTGGGGCTATTGATCCCATTACCCGGGTGGGTCTGCAAAACGAGTTTTTAAAAATCCAGCAAGACATTAAGAAAACCATCGTCTTTGTCACCCACGACATCTACGAAGCCATCAAAATGGGCGATAAGATTGCCCTTATGAACATGGGAAAGCTTATCCAGTTTGATACCCCGTTCAATATCCTGTTCAATCCCCAAGATGAATTCGTGTCCGGTTTTGTCGGCCGGGATAGGGCCTTGAAAGGACTGCAGCTTATCCGAGCCAAAGAGGTCATGCGCAAATCCCTGTTCACCGCTCAGGAAAATGAGACAGTAGAGGCACTCAAAAGCCGGGTGGGTCCAGAATACGAAAAGGACGAGATTCCAGTAACCCAAGAAAATGGGAGCTTTGTGGGGTTCATTAACTTACAGGAAGCCGATTCAGGCCCGGTTTCCAATTACCTCCAGCATGCTCAGGCTGTAGCTTCAATGGATACCGTTCTTGACGAAACCCTTTCGGTCATGCTCAGCGGCGAGCGGAATATCCTGGCTATGCTGGATAACGAGCGCTGTTTGCAGGGAGTGCTTACTTTTTCGGATATTCAGAGGGCTTTGAGCGAGGCTGATAAATCAAGAGGGACCTTATGAAGTTAAAACGGGAAGCTGTGCTCATAACTTTCCTCGTGGTCCTGCTGGGCATTACCATCTGGGTAACCAGTCTGGGTAAGGTGGGTATTTATTCAACATTCTCTTGGGAGCAGATCTTTTATTGCAGCTGGTCCCACCTGGAGATGGTGGTGGTGGCTGTGCTCATCGGCAGCATTATCGGCGTGCCTTTGGGCGTTTTGGTCACCAGACCTGGGCTGACCCGACTTGCTTTGCCGGTTATTGGGGGGGCCAATATCGGGCAGACCATCCCTAGCCTGGCCGTTATTGCCATCATGGCTCCCATTTTGGGATTCGGGTTCCAATCGGCCATAGTGGCCCTTTTTATCTATGGGCTGCTGCCTATTGTGCGCAACTCCTTCACCAGCATCAAGAATATTGATCCGGCTATCATTGAAGCAGCCAAAGGAATGGGCATGAGCCGAAGCCAGATTGCCCGCAGGATTGAGCTTCCCTTGGCTCGGCCGGTAATTATGACCGGAATCCGGGTCTCCACAGTTATTACCGTGGGCACTGCCGAGCTGGCCGTCCTGGTGGGCGGGGCCGGTTTAGGCAAGATCACCCTGACCGGGGTCTTTGCCAGAGAAACGCTGATTATCCTGCAAGGAGCCGCCCCAACAGCTGCTATGGCCATTATTTTGGGCTTTATTCTGGAAAAGGTGGAGGATTGGATGACCCCCCGTGGTTTGAAGATTAAAAGATGATACAAACCTTTAACCAGGAGGTTGTTTTATGTGTCGTTGGACGAGAAAAATTTTGATTTGGGTATGTGTAGGTGCTTTTTTGGTCGCAGGTACGGCCGGTTTGGCCATGGCCAAAAAGGAAGTCGTGGTGGGTAGTAAGAATTTTACCGAACAATACATTATAGGCCAGATGATCAAGCAGATCCTGGAAGATCGCGGCTTTGACGTAGATCTCAAGTCCGACCTGACCTCCATGGCCCTGCGTGGGGGCCTGGAATCGGGAGATCTGGAGATTTGCGCCGAGTATACAGGCACTGCTTGGATGACCCATCTCAAGAAGGAGTACACTCCGGAGATGGATCACATGGATGTCTACCAACAAGTGAAGGAGGCGGATGCAAAGAACGGCATCACCTGGCTGCATCCTATTTGGAACAACAACACATACGCCCTGGCCTGCTGGCAGGATTTTGCCGACGCGCAAGATCTGGACTCCTTGTCCGATTTTGCGGCTTACTGTCAGCAAAAGGACGGCAAGGTCTCTACATTTGTCGATTTTGAGTTCTCCACCCGTCCGGATGGGCTGCCGGCATTGGAAGAGCATTATGATTTCCACATTTCTGAGTCACATCTTAAAACCGGTGCCCCAGGGGCCTCCATACTTGGTTTGAAAAACAAGCAGGCCAAAGTGGCCATGGTCTTTGGCACTGATGCGGCCATTGCCGAAAACAACTGGGTTGTGCTCAAGGACGATAAGTCCTTCTTCCCACCCTATGACCTGGCCCCCTCCATCCGAAGCGAGGTTCTAGAGGAATACCCGGAAATTGAGGATATTCTCCTGGAATTGGTCAGTTCCTTTCCCGGCGGCGATAAGGCAGCCAATCCGGATCTGGTGGCTGAAGCCCAGTCTGTCTGGCAGGAGCTCAATGCCAAGGTAGATACCGAACAGATGGAACCCCGGGAAGTGGCTCACGAATATCTAGTGGAACATGACTTGATCCAAAATTAAAGAAAAAATTGTTGGAGCCTTTGACATAATGCGGCTGCAAAAAGCATTTTGCACGCCTTTGGTGTCTGGCCATTTCAAAGGTACCCAGCTATAACCCAGTATTAAGCCTAATTTCAAGGGGTCGGGATTTCCCCGACCCTTTTCTTTTGGGATCAGAGTTTTGCTTTTCCCCGGGTAAAGTCAGAATGGCAGAATGCATCCCGGGCAATCATTTTTTTGGCTTTGAAATCCCCTAAGCACTCAGGCCTGAGGGCAAAATGTTTCCAGACAAGGAGAACACCATGCTTTTTTTGGAGGTCGATCTCTCAGTTGGCAGAGTGAAGACACGTCTGATTTCTGAGGAAGAGCAATGGGCCTATATCGGGGGAAGCGGGATAGGAGCCAGAATACTATATGACACAACCAGCCCGCAGACTGATGCCCTGGGCCCGGAGAATGCCCTTATTTTTTCCATCGGTCCTTTGACCGGTACCGGATTTCCTTGCAGCGGCCGGCACAGTATCGTGGCCAAGTCTCCCCTGACTGGTCTTTTTGCCGAGAGCGACGTGGGCGGCAGAT
>CAZLUR010000084.1:0-10963 GCA_964562725.1 uncultured Desulfohalobiaceae bacterium
GGAGCAGGGGCATTTGGAGCATGTCTTTGTCCGGGACAGCACCGATCCCAGGGCCGAGCTGGATATTGTTGCGCCCCAGGGCATGATAGTCACTGATCATGAACAGGGTAGGATCCTTTTTGCCCTGTTCGAGGGCAGCGTATACAGAAGGTCCGGGCAGGAAGGGGATGTCCTTAATTTTTCCAGCTACAGCATTGCCCTTGATCTGAAACGTCTTTTGGGCCGCATGGATCTGAGCAGGGACAAGCCTAAATATATGGGCTGGCAGGAGCTTCATGAACTGCGCGCAGAGCAAAAGGGTTCAGATAGGAGTAAACTGCGCACTTTGGAAGTGGAGATTCAAAAAAGGATAGCTTTGCCCGTAGCCTGTCTGGTCCTAGGCTTGATGGCCTTGCCCTTGGGCTGGATTTGCGAAGATATAAGACGTCAGATCGGGGCCGGGATCATCCTGGGGGTGTTTTTCGTCTATTATGCCTTGTTCTCTTTTGGAATGGGCATGGGAGAAACCGGCAGACTTACGCCTTGGTTGGCAGTCTGGTTCCCTAATCTGATCTTTATAGTTCTGGCAGCAGTTGCGTTTTACCTGGCCCAAAGAGAAGGAAACATGAATCTGTCTGGGATAAAAAGACTGCTGTTCTCATTTGGAGCAAAAAAGCAATGAATTTGCTGCAGCGCTACCTTCTGCGCCAGAACCTGGTCTATCTCTGCGGCTGCCTACTGGCCTGCATGGGCGTTTATCTTCTGATTGATGTTTTTGATCGTCTGGATTTTTTTCTGGGCAGGGATGCAGGGCTGGGCGAGACAGCTTTATACTTTCTGGTCAAATTACCCTTGATCCTGTCCCAGATATTGCCTGGCGTGTTTTTGCTGGCTATGATTGTGCATCTGGGAGTGATGCAAAAATATAGGGAGATAATGGCCCTGGAGGCTGGAGGAGTGCCATTTTCCAGATTAGTGTTCTTTTTTTTGTTTTATGCCCTTTTCTGGAGCCTGCTGCAGCTTTTATTCTCCCAGGTGCTGGGCGTAGCAGGAGAGATAAAAAGCGATCAAATCTGGGACAGTGCAGGACAAAAAGATCAAATTAAACAAAAGATTGTCAAGGATCTATGGTTCAAGCAAGGCTCTAGCATTATACATGTTAAGAGCCTGCAGACTCAAACCGGGCAGGGCCAAGGCTTAAAAGTATATGTCTTGAATTCAGACTTTAAAGGCCTGCAGCAGATTGTCCAGGCCGAGAAAGTACTGGTCAAAGGCAATAAATTAGAACTTAATCAGGTTATGTTTTATAACCCTCCGGAGTTTTCCATACAAACCAAGGACTCTCACAGTATAGATTTGGATCAGTCCTTTCAGGCTGTTATAGATTCTAAGAACAGGGATAGCCCAGAGAAGATGTCCCTTTGGCAATTGGGCCGGCTGATCAATGTCCTGCAGGATGCAGGCACCAATGTCCAGCATCTGCGAACTGCATGGCACTTGAAATTATCCTATGCCTTTTCTATTCCGGTATTGGCCTTGCTGGCCCTGGCAGTGAACAGGACCTGGGGAAATATGTTTTTGAATATCAGCCTTGGATTGCTCCTGACATTTATATTTTATATGCTCTACGTCCTGGGTGGCTCTCTGGGGGAAAAAAGAATTCTGTCACCCATTTTGGGTGCTTGGCTGGGTAATTATCTGCTGGGCCTCTGCGGGCTGCTTTGGCTGAGCTATAAGCTGCGGGTTAAAGCTTAGCAGTTTGGCTTTGTGATGCTAGTTGTCTGATACTATTTATTAATTTGTTTACGCCTTGACCGTTTTTGGCTGAAAATAGTATTGTTTCTTGACCAGGCTCCAGGATCTGGGCCCATTGCCTTTGTATTGAGCTTTTCCAGCACATCTTGCATTTGTCTATTTTGGTCAAAACAGGCAATAGTCTGATTTTTTTTTGGATCAGATATAAGATGAGGTCTTGGTCCAAATTCTGCGGTTTTATATTGCTGTCCAAGAGCAGAACTACAGCTTTCAGCAAGGGATTATCCGGCAAGTAGGCCTGAATCAGGGCTGACCACTTAGCCCTTTCCTGCTTGGAGCGTCTAGCATAGCCATAACCGGGCAAGTCCACCAGATAGAATTTTTCCTTTTGCACCAGGAAAAAGTTGATGCTTCTGGTCTTGCCTGGGCTGGAACTGGTGTGGGCCAGATTTCTCCTGCCTCCCAGCCTGTTGATCAGGCTGGATTTACCCACATTGGAGCGTCCGGCAATCGCGATTTGGGGCAATTCCAGGCTGGGCAGGTCCTGGATTTTGTATATGGTATATGTCAAACTAAGTGTAAAGTGCATAACAGTAAACTTGACCTAAGGCTCTGATTCTTAATAATATCTTACATTGATCCATAAAACAAGTTGCAGGGTGGGAGCTGGTCCATCCTTTTTTGTCCAGGGAGAAAATATTGTGTGCTACAAACTAATTTTGCCATGCTTTTTTTTGCTTTTTTTTGTTTCTGCTTGTCAATCTGTTAAGCATGAGGAATCCATTCTTTTCCAGCAGGATGAGTCCCGGAGCTATGTGCAGAGTACGCAGGTAAAGGTCATGGTTAATCCTGAGGAAATCCCGCCGGGCAAAACCCCGGAGGAGATCTTGTGGTCCAGGGCGGAGCAACAGGCCATGTCCAAGATCATGAATGTCTGGCTCAGCCGGAGGCTATTGCTGCAACCATCATTAGAGCAGGTCTATGATCCAGGCAGTTCCAACTTTATGCGACGTCAAGGAGAGGTCAGAGCAGTGCAGGACGAACTGACTGAAATTTACACCCAGAAATTTGTCCTGGACAGCAGGTTTGATCCAATAAAACAGGTATCAGGCACAATAGTCAAGTTGGAGGACAAACATGCCATTGCCGGCCAATTACAATTCCTGAGAATCAATTTGGCTGACCTGGCACCGGATGAGCAGGGGGCCTATTTTCTTGTGGCCACAGGATCTGACTCGGATCAGCCTGGCATGTTGCGCTTGATCGGTTCAGGCAAGATCTATCATGTTTTGGACAGCATGGCCCAAGCCGTACTTATGGAAACCAAGCAGGAAGTTAGAGCCGGAGACATTATCTTTTTGCTGCATGGCTTGTTGCAGCCTGTGCAGCCAGCAGCGGCAAAATCCACTGAATTGCCTGACAAAGAAGAGATCGTGGTGGAGCCTAAGGCTGAGAAAGCTGTCCCAGAGCCAAAAGGGAGTCAATAATTTTGATTAGGGGGCAAGTTGAATGCAACAGCTGAGATTCTTGATCCTGAACGGACCCAGCCTAGGTTTTTTGGGACTTAGGCAGCCAGATATTTACGGTACGAAATCCATGCAGGAACTGCCAGACCTGTTGCAGCAAATAGCCCCGGATTTAGCTTCCAGGCTGGAACTGGATTTTTTCCAGACCAACAGTCAAGGTGGATTGATCAATCGGATCGAGTCAGCCCGGGAACAGTCCTGGCACGGCCTGGTGTTAAATGCCGGGGCCTATACCCATACCAGTCTAGCTTTGGCTGATTGTTTGGCCTGGATTGAGCTGCCCTGTGTGGAGGTGCATTTGAGCAATGTCTGGGCCAGGTCTGAGCAGATCAGGCAACACAGTCTGATTGCTCCAAGTTGCATAGGAGTGATAGCAGGCTTTGGCCTGTTGAGCTACGCCTTGGCTGTGCTGGCCCTGGCCGAGCATGTGCAAGACAATGGACCTGGAAACTCAAGTTAACAACTTATAGCAAATAAGCCTATCCAAGGAAAAGGACTTATGTATTCTACATCTGATATCCGAAACGGCTTAAAGATCGAATTGCAGGGACAGCCTTTTGAAGTTTTGGATTTTCTTCATTCCAAAACAGGGCGGGGTGGAGCGCATATCCGCACCAAACTCAAAAATCTGCTTAATGGTTCTGTGCTGGAGCATACCTTCAGGTCAGGGGAAAAAATTGCCAAGCCTGACCTGGAGACTAAGGAAATGCAATATCTATACCGAAGCGGAGATGAATTGGTGTTTATGGACATGTCCAATTATGAGCAGGTGCATGTTCCAGAGCAAAATCTGGGCCAGAAGGGCAAATTTTTGTTCGAGGCTCAAGAGGTCAAGGTGCTAACTTATCAGGGCCAGGTTATAGACCTTAATCTGCCAGCTGCAGTGGTATTGGGAGTAACAGAGACAGAACCCGGTCTGAAAGGCGATACTGTAAGCGGAGCAACTAAAATTGCTGAATTGGAAAATGGTCTGAGCATCAATGTGCCCTTGTTTGTCAACAACAGGGACAAGGTGAAAGTGGATACCAGGACAGGTCAGTACCTGGGCCGGGTTTAGTCTGCTTTGGGGAGCGCGGCTGCGAACATGGGCATAAATGTGGATGGAAATAAGCTTTTGCGGGAAGTTGCAGGCTTGGTCCTGATCTTTTTGTTTTTGTTTTCCTGTCTGAGTTTGGCCACATACTCAGCCCAGGATCCTGGCTTTAATCAGCGAATCAGTCCTAGTTATGGGATACAGAACCAAGCAGGCTTGGTAGGGGCCTATCTCGCAGGCTTGTTTGTGGATTTTTTCGGTCTCGGGGCCTGGCTGCTACCTCTTTTCATGCTTTGGCTTGCCCTTAGTTCTTTTTTTGTGCGGCTGCGCCCTTTATGGTTCCGTTGGCTGGGGGCTTTACTAGGCTTTGTATGCCTGACTTGCTGGTCGGAATTTCCCTGGGTGCAAGCCAGGATTGTGCTTGGGGACATAAGCGGCGGAGGCTATATAGGTGCCTGGCTTCTGGGTGTAAGCCAGAGTTATGTCCATATCTGGGGAGCTTTTCTGATTTGGGGTTTTTTGCTGATCCTGGCCCTCTTGCTATGTTTCAGTCAGTTGCGCACTTGGTGGCTCTGGCCCAGGGCTCAACAGCCTGGAACTTTGCTGCAATGGCTGCATGGCACTTACAGCAGATTGCTGCAGTGGAAGAAGAGAAAATCAGTCTCTGCTCAACACAACTCAAGGCCAAAACAGCAAGTTGACAAACAGAAGAGCAGTCCAGCCCGGAAAAATGAGCAAACAATGCAGGGGCAAAAATATGACTCTTTGCCTCAGACTCGGAAAAGTGCTGAAGCATCGCAGGACCGTGACTATCCCGGACTTGAACTACTCGACAATCCACCAGTTTACTCAGATCCCACTTATGAGGCTGATCTGCAGATGATGTCAGAAAAGCTCTCTGCTTCACTTCTGCAATTTGGCATCCAGGGAGAGGTGGTGCAGATCAGGCCAGGGCCAGTAGTTACCATGCTGGAGTTCAGACCAGGGCCAGGGATCAAGATCAGCAGGATTGCCAATCTGCACGATGACCTGGCTCTGGCCTTGAAGGCGTCAGCGGTGCGCATTGAGGCCCCTATCCCGGGCAAAGACATGGTCGGCATTGAAATTCCCAACAAAAAAAGGCGCACGGTTTTTTTTCGGGAAGTAATAGAATCCAAAGAATTCCAAGATACCCGGGCCAGGTTGCCCATGGCCCTGGGTCAGGACATTCAAGGCAATCCCAGGGTAGAGGACCTGGCCCGCCTGCCACACCTCTTAGTAGCCGGGGCTACTGGCACCGGCAAGAGTGTCGGTCTGAATTCCATATTGATCAGTATGCTTTGCAAGGCTTCGCCCCAAGAATTGAAGCTTTTGCTGATAGATCCCAAAAGGATTGAGATGGGCTCTTATGCGGATTTGCCCCACTTAGTCCATCCGGTGGTCACTGAAATGGACTTGGCCAAGGTGGCTTTGAATTGGGCGGTCAAGGAGATGGATCGACGCTATGCTATTTTGGCTGAACTTGGAGTTCGCAACCTGGAGGGCTTTAACCGCAAGTACTCTGAACTTTTGCAGAAAGACCCTGAATCTGTGGCTGAACTGCAACCGTTGCCATACTTGGTGCTCGTGGTGGATGAACTGGCGGATCTGATGCTTACTGCAGGCAAGGAGGCAGAAGCCAGTATTGTACGTTTGGCCCAATTGGCCAGAGCAGCAGGCATGCACTTGATCCTGGCCACCCAAAGGCCTTCTGTGGATGTGGTCACCGGTCTGATCAAGGCTAATTTTCCTGCCAGGATAGCCTTCCAGGTCAGTTCAAGGCACGACTCCCGAACTATATTGGATACAGTAGGCGCTCAATATCTATTGGGTCAAGGAGATATGCTGTTCAAATCCGGGTCAGGCAAATTGAGCCGTTTGCATGGGGCTTATATCAGCGACCAGGAAATAAATTCTGTTATCAGATTCTGGAAGCAAAAATATGCCTTCAAGCCTGAAGTGGATCTGCAGCAAATAAAGCAGGAGATTGGGTCCGGCAGCGGGCAGAATTCGAATAATGAGGATATATTAAATGATCCTATGTACGAACAGGCCTTGGAGTTTGTTCTGGAACAGGGCAAGGCCTCGATTTCCATGATTCAGCGTCATCTGCGGGTGGGCTTTAACCGGGCCGCCAGATATGTGGAACAGATGGAAAAGGATGGGGTGGTAGCCCCCCAGGAGGGCAGTAAGCCCAGGAGCGTGATCAGGGGCTGAGAATAAGTCTGCTGGACTGCAGTTGGTTTGACATGCAGAGCAGCTGGGGCAGGGGGCTTGAATTTTGCTTTGGCTGGAGATTTGAGCCCATTTTTTTTGCTTAACTTTCTGGCTGATGGCACTTTTATGGGCGAACTTTATGTTCGCCCATAAAATTAGACCATGGCCTAAAAAGTTTCAAAATGAACGAATTCAGTAAGTTCCTGTCTTTTGGGAGCCTCAGGTATCTTGTCTGGATAGCCCACAGGTATAATGTTCACCAAGGCAATTCCTGCAGGTACCTTGAGTATTTCCTGGGCCTGATTATGGTCAAATAGTCCGACCACTACTGAGCCCAGCCCTAGAGCATGGGCTGCCAGGCAGATATTCTGGGTCACCAGGCCTAGGTCGAACATGAACCAATCTCCGTATTTGGTAGTGACCTGGCCTTTGTAATAACCTGAGACTTGCAGCCTGGCACAGACCGCCAGCAATACCGGGGCCTGGATCATGGCCTTGGCTGCAGGATTGCCCTTGGCCAAGGTTTGCTGCAGATCTGATTTCAGATCAGGGTCTTGGACCACTACTATTTCCCAGCATTGGGAGTTGGCCCAGGACTGGGTCCAGCGGGCTGCTTCCAGGATCTGGTTCAAAGTTTCTTCCTGCAGGGGCTTGTCCTCAAATTTGCGAATGGTCCTTCTGTTTTGGATGAGATGCAAAAGATCAGTCATACTACCTCCATAATTTTGTCTTGAGGGTTTTATGTACATGTTGTAAAAGGCTTGAGCACAAATTGCAAATTCGGTGCATCAGGCTTAAATTCTGGGCTCAGGTCTGGCAAAATAAATCAGATTAGTTCCGGCATCAATCCGGATATAAAATAGCTTAGCCGGACTTAGGCTTGGGTGTCAACTTCTGTAGGCTTAATCAATGTGTTCAGGTTGACTTTCTCCACGCATTCAGCATGCCATATTTAAAGGAGTGAGCTTATGGGCAAGATCAAAGTGGCAATTGCTGGCCTGGGCAATTGTGCAAGTGCTTTAATTCAGGGTTTTTACTATTATCAGAGCAAGAGTGCGCAACAGGCGATTGGCTTGATGCATTGGGAGATTGGCGGATATAGGCCCAGCGATATTGAAGTGGTTGCTGCCTTTGACATAGACAAAAGAAAAGCGGGCCGGGATGTTTCTGAAGCTATGTTTGCTGCTCCAAATTGTACCCAGGTTTTTGAAAAGAACATTCCTCACCTGGGCGTGAGCGTTTATATGGGGAGGATTCTGGATGGTTTCTCCGAGCATATGCGCAATTATAAGGAGCAAAATACATTTTTACTCTCTGAAGAGCCTGAGCCAGATCAAGAGAAAGTGGTAAGCATCCTTAGGCAGAGCAAGGCTGAGATGCTGCTTAATTATCTGCCAGTGGGCTCTAAACAGGCCACGGAATTTTATGCAGACTGCGCCTTGCAGGCTGGACTGGGACTTATCAATAATATTCCTGTGTTTATTGCCAGCGATCCAGACTGGGGGCAAAGATTTGCCCGCAAAAATTTGCCCTTGATCGGGGATGATATTAAGTCCCAAATGGGTGCTACAATTGTGCACCGGGTACTTACGGATTTGTTCCGCAGAAGGGGGGTGCCCCTGGAACATACTTACCAGTTGAATACCGGGGGCAACACCGACTTCCTGAATATGCTTAATCGTACCCGTCTGGCTTCCAAGAAAGAATCTAAGACTGAGGCCATCCAGGCTGTAGCTGGAAAAAGATTGCCAGAGGATGACATCCATGTCGGACCCAGCGATTATGTATCATGGCAGCAGGACAACAAGATTGCCTTTATTCGCATGGAAGGCAAACTCTTCGGAGATGTGGGCATGGATCTGGAACTCAGGCTCTCTGTGGAGGATTCTCCAAATTCAGCCGGTTGTGGAATTGACGCCATCCGTTGTCTGAAACTGGCTATGGATCGGGGCCAATGCGGGCCGCTTATAGGGCCTTCCTCGTTTTTTATGAAACACCCCCCTGAGCAATTTGTGGATGACCTAGCCTGGCAGAAGACTGAGGACTTTATCCTGGGCAAGGAGTAATTTTGTTTGCAGAATAAAATTTTTGCTTGGACAGAGTAACTTGAGGGTTCAAAGTTCAAGGTTAAGGCAATAAATTTAAGATATAGAGGCAAAATTGCCAGAACTGCCTGAAGTAGAGACCATTGCCAGGGGACTGCAGGATCATTTGTGCAGGAAGGTCATCACTGGAGTGCACATCCTGAACAGCAGCAGCATAGCTGGCGGACAGGAATTGTTTGGTTCCAGGATAAATCAGAGGCAGATTCATGCTGTTCGCCGCAGAGGGAAATTACTGATCCTGGAATTGGATCAGGGATATTTCCTGGCCTTTCATCTGCGGATGACAGGGCGCATCATTCTGCAGGGCAAGCCTGCTCAACTTGACAGGTATACCAGGCTTGTTTTTAGGTTATCCTGCGGCCAGGAACTGATTTTTCAGGACAAGCGCAAGTTCGGTTATTGTGCGCTTTTAAGCAAACAAGAGATGCAGAACTGGCCTTTTTATGTCAGTCTGGGACCAGAGCCCATGGACTTGACAGAGCAGGATTTCTTGGCCCTTTTCCAGGGCAAAAAAGCCGGGATCAAGGCTTTGCTCCTGGATCAGCGTTTTATTGCAGGCATAGGCAATATCTACGCAGACGAGGCCCTGCATTTGGCAGGTATCCATCCTGCCTGTGCAGCCTGTGACCTGCAGCAGGGACAATTGGCCGGACTGCACCAGGCCCTGCAGGAGGTGCTGCTTAAAGCCATAACTTCCGGGGGCACCTCTTTTAGCGACTATGTGAATTCCCTGGGCCAGCCAGGCAGTTATCAGGACGGCTTTTTGGTCTATGGCCGCAAGGGACAGTCCTGCAGGCAGTGCGGATCCCAGCTGCAGGGCTCTAAAGTGGCTGGCAGAAGTACGGTGCATTGCCCCTGCTGCCAGCCGGTGCAAAAGCAGCACAACCAGGAACGGAGAAAATAAATGGCTGAGAATTCCTTTGCCAAGGGTTATGAGCCTGCTGGAGTGGAAAAGAAATGGCTGGGATTCTGGGAAGAGCAGGCCAGCTTTACCCCTGATCCGGACAGTCCAAAACCCCCATATTCAATAGTTATACCCCCGCCCAATGTGACCGGCAGTCTGCACATGGGCCATGCCCTGAATCTGACCCTGCAGGATGTACTTTGCAGATACAAGCGCCAGCAGGGTTTTAATGTGCTCTGGGTTCCAGGCACTGACCATGCTGGGATAGCCACCCAGAACGTGGTGGAGAAGGCCCTGGCGGCAGAGGGTCAGTCCAGGGAGAGCCTGGGCAGGGAGAGGTTTGTGCAGCGAGTCTGGGAGTGGAAACAGGAGTACGGGGACAAGATACTGAACCAAATCCAGCGCATGGGCGCTTCTGTGGACTGGAGTAGGCAGAGGTTCACCATGGACCAGGGCCTGTCCAGGGCGGTGCGGGAGGTCTTTGTGCACCTGTATGAGCAGGGACTGATCTACAAAGGTGATTATATCATCAATTGGTGCCCGCGCTGCAGGACTGCACTGGCGGACCTGGAGGTGGAGCATGCTGAAAGCGCTGGGGGGCTTTATTATATTCGCTATCCGGTGCTGGGCAGGACAGAGTCCCTGATCGTGGCCACCACCAGGCCGGAAACCATGCTGGGAGACACTGCAGTGGCGGTGCATCCTGAGGATGAGCGCTACAATTCATATCTAGGACTGCAAGTGGAGCTGCCCTTGGCCGGCAGAAATGTCCCGGTGATAGGGGATTATTATGTGGACACCAAGTTCGGAACTGGTTGCCTGAAGGTGACTCCAGCCCACGACCCCAATGATTTTCAGCTGGGTCAAAAGCACGGCCTGCCTTTTATTCAGGTCATTGATGAGAGCGGCAGGATGAGCCCTGAGGCAGGCAAGAAATATCAGGGCTTGGAGCGGTTTGAGTGCAGGCGCAGGATTGTCCAGGATTTGCAGAAACAGGGATTTCTCGAGAAAAAGGAAGAATACCAGCATAATGTGGGCCGCTGCTATCGCTGTTCCACACAGGTGGAGCCTTTTATATCCAAGCAGTGGTTTGTGGCCTGCAGGGATCTGGCCCTAAAAGCCAGGCAGGCTGTGCAGCAGGGACATACCGAAATTCTTCCCAAAAACTGGATTAAGCTCTACTTTGAGTGGCTGGACAATATCCGGGATTGGTGCATCTCCAGGCAGATTTGGTGGGGGCACAGGATTCCGGCCTGGACCTGCGGGGATTGCGGGGAACTCATCGTAAGCAGGCAGGACCCTGAGAGCTGCCCAAGGTGCTCTAGCTCAGCTCTAAAGCAGGAAGAAGATGTTCTGGATACTTGGTTTTCTTCAGCTTTGTGGCCTTTCAGCACCTTGGGCTGGCCAGACCAGACCCGGGAGCTGG
>CAZLUR010000085.1:0-10951 GCA_964562725.1 uncultured Desulfohalobiaceae bacterium
ATCCTGCAAGGCGTAAAATGCCGAGACCAGGGTCCGTACAGAACAAAATGCAGGCAGACCCACACTGTAGCCCACCAAGGCCCAGGCAGTAGCCAATACTGCAGTCTCTTCAAAGGCACCCCTGCCGAACAGGGCCTGGATCAAGGGCTCAGCAAGCCCCATGAGGCCTGCTGCCGCAGGCAAGCTGATGAACAGATTCAGGCCCAGGGTCATATTCAGGGTCTTGACGAACTCCTGATCCCTGCCTGACGAGATGAGCCCGGACAGGCTAGGTAAAGCTGCAGTGCTCAAGGCCACGCCAAAAACCCCCAAAGGAAACTGTACCAAACGATCTGCATAATAAAGATAGGAAATGCTGCCTTGGACCAACAAGGAAGCCAGCATAGTATTAATCAGGATGTTGACCTGATAGACTGCAGCACCCAATACAGTGGGCAGCATGAGCAGCCCGACCCTGCGCACTCCAGGATGGTTCCAACTCCACTGCCCGTACCAGGCAAAACCCTGCCGGGCCAGAAAGGGTTGCTGGAACAGAAATTGTCCCAATCCAGCCAGCAGTACCCCCCAAGCCAGGACATAGGGCAGGGACCAGCCCCAGGCCAACCCCAATAATGCCGCGCAGATCAACAGCACATTGAGTATAGCCGGTGCCAGGGCCGGCCCCAGAAAATGCTGCAGGGAGTTTAATACGCCCATGCACAAGGCCATGCCTGAAATAAACAAAATATAAGGCAAGCAGATACGGACCAGGGCCACAGTAAGCTGAAAAAGCTCCTGGTCCTGGGTGAAACCAGGGGCAATAAGCATGGTCAAATGCTTTGCACCAAAAAGGGCCAGGACAGTGATCATACCCAGCAAAAGCAAGAGCCAGGCCATAGTGGACCGGGCCAGGACAAAGGCCTCCTCCAGGCCCTGCTTTTGCTTAATCTCAGTAAAAACCGGGACAAAGGCCATGGTCAAAGAACCTTCAGCAAAGAGTCTGCGCAGCAAGTTAGGAATGCGGAAGGCCACAAAAAATGCATCCGCCAGTGGACCTGCGCCCAATGCAAAAGCAATCACCACGTCCCGCAAAAAACCCAAAACCCGGCTCACTAATGTGGCCCCGGAGATTACTGCCGCACTCCTGGTTATCTGGCTGTCCTGTTTTTGCATATTGCCAATGTCTAATTCTTAGCCTAGACTGAAAAAGTGTTCTGGCCAGGAGAGATCTACTGTTTTACCTTGACTTCTCAGCGTGTTCAATTGAAATATAAAAGCAAGAACAACCAAAGACCCAGAGGTATGCTGCCCATGCAAAGCAAGCTGGAAAAATTCAAACAAAGACTGAACACCACCCATGCCTGGCCCTGCACATACATGTTCAAGTTCATTGTGCCAGCGAATAGATCAAACCAGATTATGGACCTGTTTGAATCCAAGGACAAGATCTCTACCCGGCACTCCAGAAACGGCAATTATGTCTGTGTCACAGCCAAATGCCAGGTGCATTCCAGCCAAGAAGTACTTGCTGTCTATCAGGCTGCAGCCCAAGTCAAGGGAGTTTTGTCTTTATAAGCCTCAACACCAGGATTTTTATGTTATTTAAACTGTTGCTGGCCTTTACCCTGATCCCGATAGCTGAAATCTATGTACTAATCAAGCTGGGGGGAGTCTTTGGCGCACTCAATACCGTTTTGCTGGTAATTCTGACCGCTATAGCCGGAGCCTACTTGGCCAAACTACAGGGCTTAAAGACCATGCTCCAGATCAGACATAATCTAGACCGAGGGATTATGCCTGCAGATGAGATGCTGGACGCCCTGCTCATTTTTGCCGCAGGTGTAGTGTTGCTCACTCCTGGATTTATAACTGACCTGATCGGCCTTTTGGTGCTTACGCCCTATACCAGATATCACTTTAAACGCTGGCTGTTAAAGTATTTAAAGGACAAAGTGGGCCAACACAAAATTTATATCGACCATTACTAAAATCTGGATAGTCAAAAGTTCTTTAGTAATAAACTGTTTTTATGGTATAAATTCGATATCCAGCCCCAAAAGGAGGGCAGAGGCCTTTCATGAACATTGTCCGTGACTGGATCCAAAACCAGCTGGCCAACCCCCAGGTGGTAATCCTGGTCATTATTATTGCAGTAATTCTGTTGATTCTGATGACCATGGGTCATATCCTGACCCCTGTCATTGCCAGCTTGGTTCTGGCCTACCTCCTCGAAGGATTTATCCTGCCTTTAAATCGCTTGAGGATACCCAGGCTGCCTGCAGTATGCATCGTGTTCACCTTATTCATGCTGGCCTTCCTGTTTGTGGTATTTGCTCTCTTGCCCATGCTGACTAAACAAGTAGCTCAATTCATTCAAGAATTACCGAGAATGATCAGCATTTGGCAGGCTGAGTTGCAGCATCTGCCGGAGCGCTATCCCCAACTTATCTCTGAAAGTCAAATCAATCGTATTTTGCAAACCATTGCTGCCCAACTAAGCAGGCTGGGGGAAAACCTGCTCTCCATCTCCCTGGCCTCGGTGCGGGGGTTGATAAATATCCTGGTCTACATGGTTCTAGTACCCATAATGGTCTTTTTTTTGCTCAAGGACAAAACCAAAATACTGCATTTTTTACAGGGTTTTTTACCGCAAAACCTTGATCTGGCCAGCCAGGTCTGGAGCGAGGTAAACCACAAGATCGCCAGATTCATTCAAGGCAAGATCTGGGAGATATTTATTGTTTGGATCGTAAGCTATCTGACCTTCCTCTGGCTGGGTCTGGAATTCACGATCTTGCTTAGTTTCATGGTGGGCATCTCAGTGATAGTGCCTTATGTAGGAGCTACAGTCATGACCATCCCTGTGGCCCTGGTGGCCTATTTCCAATGGGGCTGGGACCCGCAGTTCATGTACACCATGATCGCCTACTTCATTATCCAGCTCCTGGACGGCAATGTCCTGGTACCCTTGCTCCTGTCCGGGATTGTGAACCTGCATCCCCTGGCCATTATCATCGGCATCCTGGTCTTTGGGGGCATTTGGGGTTTCTGGGGGGTCTTCTTCGCCATCCCCCTGGCAACCCTGGTGCACGCCATTCTCAAGGCCTGGCCCAGGCAGTTCCAGCAAGTAGGTCCCAAGGAGCAAAAAAATATTCAAAATTAAATCCTTTCAGGCCTGAAACAAGGAATCTGGCAATGCAAGACAATTTTGGCCATTACTACTACCCCATTCCAGCCAATAAGAAAGTGCGCATGTATGTAAGGGACAACCAGGGTGTTATCGAATTCAGGCTGCACAACCAGGAGGACCCTCGTCTCTTTGAGGAACATGGCTGGATCACCCATGAGGCTGCCAGACAGGCTGCGGAGATGTACAAGCAAAGGGCTGAACAGGACCCACTTTATCTCTATGATTTTGATACAGCCCTTAATGTGCTTGCAGAAAATAATCCCAGCTTGCAATAGCCAATGCACACAGATCGCAGCCGCTGGAACCAGAAATTTGCCAAAGACCAAATAGCAGGCCAAAGACCCAGCAGCCTGCTCCAAGCTCATTATGCTCTGACCACGGGGAATATAGCCCTGGATATAGCCGCAGGTCTAGGTAGAAACGCTGAGTTTCTAGCTGAGCAGGGCTTCCAGGTCTTGGCTCTGGATATCTCAGACACTGCTGCCAAACAACTCGGGACTCTGGGTCTTCCTGGGATTCAGCCGGTGCAGATAGACTTAGACCTGTTCAGGCCACCAGCAGAACGCTTTGATTTAATTGTGAACTGCAAATTCCTGGACAGGAGGTTGAGCCCATATCTACAGGAGTCCCTTAGACCAGGCGGAGTGCTCATTTTCGAATCCAGCCTAAAATGTGCTCTGCCTGAAGTGGACCAGCCAGGGAACCCGGATTTTTTACTTCGACCCAATGAACTGCTGCATCTCTTCCTGGGTTTGCAAGTTGTTTATTATGAAGAAGCCCTTATTACTGACGAGCTGAGCGGAAACAAAACCAACCTGGCCAGGCTGGTGGCTCTGAAACAGGAAAAAGCCCTGTAGACAACTAGCTGTGTAAACAAGATCTTATCCTACCCTGAACTCATGAAGCCGAGCAGGCAAGGCATTTTTTAGTTTGAAATTTGATGTCTTAAGAGTTAAGAGCGATTTATTGTATTAAAAAAACTTTTGACTCGATATTTTTCAGTTGGAAAATCGGAGGATTAGTATGCGCATCTTTATCCTGGGCGGCACTGGCTTCATTGGCGGCCATCTCATTTCTTATTTGCTGCAAAAGGGCCATGAGCCAGTGGTCTTGAGCAGGTCCAAGTCTAAGGCAGAGCAGATGCCAGCAGGTGCCAGGGCGGTGCAAGGGGACCCCCTGCAACCTGAATCCTGGCAGGCTGAGTTAAGCGGAATGGATGCGGTGCTCAATCTCACCGGCAGGAACATCACGGCCCGCTGGACCGCCCAGGTCAAAAAAGAGATCTATGATACTAGGATCGAATCCACCCGGGCTGTGGTTCAGGCTTTGAAGAAAGAATCCGAGGACAAGCCAGTGCTTATAAACGCCAGCGCAGTGGGCTATTACCCCGACCAGGACCAGAAGTTGCATGATGAGTCCTCGGGACCAGGAGATAATTTCCTGGCCCAGGTATGTGTGGACTGGGAAAAAGAGGCCAGACAGGCTGAGTCGCATGGCGTGCGGGTGGTGCTGACCAGGTTTGCGCCTGTTCTGGGCCCGGAAGGCGGCCTTTTGCAAAGCGTGCTGCCCATATTCCGCAAGGGCCTGGGAGGCAGGCTGGGCAGTGGCAAACAGGGCTTCGCCTGGGTGCATATCCAGGACCTGGTCCGGGCAGTGGAGTTCTGCCTAACAGATTCCAGTATCCAGGGACCTGTAAATGTATGTGCTCCTGAGCAGATAGACAACCTGGCCTTTACCAAGACTTTGGCCCGAGTGCTGGGCAAGTCTGCCCCTGCTCCAGTACCGGGCTTCATGCTCAAACTGACCTACGGCGAACTGGGCAATATGCTTTTACACGGCCCCTGGGTGGAGCCCAGGGTGCTCCTGAAGCGGGGCTTTGAGTTTAAATTCCCAGAACTGGAGGCTGCCTTGCGGGATATCCTGGGCTAAGGCAGGCAAATAAGCCAGAGTACAATATTGGATTTAAGCAGCCCAACATGAACTATAAGCAAGAAACTATCAGTATCCTGGCTGGACATTTTGCAGAACTGCAGGCAACTTAGCTGTTTGGCAGTTAAGCATCCCATGGATGGTCTCCAGAAAGCGATATGGATATAGCTATTTTCTTCTCTCCTGAACTCTCCAGGCAAGTAAATGCGGCATATCTGCTCAATGCTTGCTTTGACCTGAAAAAAAACTTTGAATAAATAATGCAGACAAAACAAAATCTCCAGCAAAAAAAAGTTAGTTCTTTTTCCACCTTAACTTTAATAACTAAAGAAAAAAATGAAAAATATGCTGCACTACTTGCTTTTGTAGGTTGGTATGTTTTTGTATTGCTAGGCACATTTTCTACAAGCGGTGCAAACTTGGGCATGGGGTTTGTTTTGATTGCCACGATCCTCGTGTTGCCCACTTTTTGGCGCGATGTTAGAGTTCAACCTGTTTTCTGGCTGGCTTTGGTCCTTACTTTATACATATTTATTCGCTCTGTTCTAGCCTTGCAAACCTACCCTGACATTGATGAACAACTAAACCCGCATTGGACCCACTTCCTGCGTGTAACAGGCCTCTTAGCTCTTCCCATGGGTTGGTGGTTGTATAAGCACCCGATACATTTGCACCCTATTTTACTAACAGCACTAGTGGGTTTTCTATTAGGAATTATCTGGAGTACTCAGTGGGATTTGGTTATGGCTGGAAAATTTTATATTCGTGATATTTGGGGCTATAATCCCAATTATCTGGGCCTGCTCAATGCTGCAATAATTATGGGTTTACTGTCATGGCTTATCCTTCCTGAAAAAAAAATTATCTTCCGTAAGGCCTGGCTCCTAGGTCTGCCGCTTCTTCTGTTGAACTGCTTTTTTCTATACACCTCTCAGTCTAGAGCAGCCTGGCTCTCTTTACCAGTGGGTTTGTTGGTTTTTATACTCTGTGTATACTATGTTTGGTATTCTAATAAAAAATCATTGCTAGTTCTAGGCCTCTTGGGGCTAGTACTGACAATCATGACAGTAGCTTTATTCTCTTATGACCAAGGCAGCATATTTTTACAGAGGATCAACACAGAATGGAACAGTATCTTGTTGATACTAAATGGCAAATTAGAGATAGTTCTAAACAAGCAGGGATCAATAAGCGAACATTTACAACAGTGGACAATAGGAATAAAAGCTTTTTTACAAAAACCATTCTTTGGTTGGGGCCCTGGTTCAGGTACTATAATAATGCAAAAGGAGCTAGCTGACTTACAATTTGTGCATTTCCACAATATTTACCTTGAGATATTAATAGGTTTGGGCTTATTTGGTCTGGTTTTATCATTTATTTTACTCTATTGCTTCTTAAAAGCAGCTTTTGATGCAATCCGAAATAAACTTATACCCACATCATTATTTACTGCAATGATGGCTACAAGTGCAATAACAGCTGTTATGTTAATGTTTGCAATAAGGATAGGTCAAACTGAAGGCAGGGCAGCATTGACTTTCCTAACAGCGCTGTACGTGTTAGCCTTATTACGAGAATCTAACTATAAAAGAACTTAGTAACAATATGAAACAGATTTCCATAATAAGCCCCTTAGGTAGAGGAGGAAGAGCTCATGGAGGTATCTCATCATATATCCTTACCATCGCTAAAGCCTTGTCCAATCTATCCTTTAATGTCGAATTAATATCATTTTATCCTAATAGTTCTAAAATATTAAATGAGTATATGTTTGACGGCATAGAACTAACAATTATAAATGGCGTTAAACGCAAAAATGCAATAAAAAATTTATATAAACACTACAAAAAAGAATCTCCAAAATGTATAATTGCAGCTGGACAGCGATCTAACATTATAGCTTCGAATATTAGTTATGCTTTTGATTATAATATTCCTGTATATTTAAGCGTTCACAACACATTTAAGAACGACTTAAACCGGCTAAACTTTATTCGTCGTAAATACAAAATCTATCAACTGCACAAAGCATATAGTAGGGCGGAGGGTATTATTGCAGTTTCTCAAGGCGTAGCTGAAGATATTGTTAAGTACATTCGAACCTCGAGAAAAAAAATAAAAGTTATTTATAATCCTGTCCCAATCCAAGACATCATTAAGAAAGCGAATGCAAATTTAGATCATCCCTGGTTCTTGCCAGGCCAACCACCTGTGGTTCTTGGAGTAGGCAGATTAGTTCCACAAAAAGATTTTCAGACTTTACTCAATGCCTTTAACCTAATCAGGAAAAACAGGAAATGTCGCCTTTTGATCCTTGGAGAGGGACCTGAGCGCTCAAAACTAGAGAAAATGACAATCAGAATGGACTTAGAAAATGATGTATCCCTACCAGGATTTGTGGAAAATCCCTTTAACTTCATGAGGCATGCTTCAATTTTTGTACTTTCTTCTGCATGGGAAGGCTTTGGATTAGTTGTTGTCGAAGCATTAGCCTGCAATACTCCAGTTGTTGCAACTAATTGTCCAAGTGGGCCAGCTGAAATCTTAGCGCACGGACGTTATGGTCATTTGGTTCCAGTTCATGATGAATATTCAATGGCCAAGGCCATAGAAATGGTTCTTGACAATGATTGTACTCATAATGATCCAGCGCAAGCCTTAAAAAAATTTGAGCCCCTTAATTGTGCCAGAGATTATGCTAATTTTATGAATCTAACTAAACAATAAGGCGGACTTTCCTTAGGGCCCAATCTAAAGACCCTTGAAACAGCATTTGTTATCTTTCTTGCCGGGACAATATTTTTTTGTTTTTAAACTAAGCTATATTAAATCACTTAAAAAGAAACTTATAGAAAAAAATGCCTTGCCCATTAGTATCTATATTCATTCCGACCTATAACCGAGCTCATTTAATAGGCCGGGCTTTGCAAAGCATTATTAATCAGGACTATTCAAATGTAGAAATTATTATTGTGGATGATGGCTCTCAGGATAATACTTACGATTTAATTTCTGAATATAAGAAGACATTCTTGCATCAACTATTTTACATATACAAAAACAATGGAGGTAAACATTCTGCCTTTAACACTGCCCTACCAAGGCTTAATGGCGAATTTACTATAATTTTAGACTCTGATGATAAGCTAGCACCAAATGCAATCTTAAAACTAATAGAGCATTGGTATAAAATACCAGAAAACATACGCCATATGTACTGCGGAGTAGAAGGCCTTTGTGCTTTCATGGAATCAAAAGAGGTAGCAGGCAATTATTTTCCAAGCTATGTATTTGACAGTGACTATATCTCTATAAAGAATCATTACAATATCCGTGGCGATAAAAAAAACATGATAAAAACTTCCATCTTAAAACAGTACCCATACCCAGAATTTCCAGGTGAGACTCATATTCGGCCCTCCTTGCTTTGGAAGCGCATAGCACATAAATATCGTACCCGTTTTATAAATGAAATTGTGCAATATATTGAGTATCAATCTGACGGTCTTTCTTCAGACAGAGCTAAAATTAAAAATAGTAATATTCAAGGTTATAAGTTTTATTATCTTGAAGACTTTAATGATCATCAACCTACTCTCCAAGGCCGACTAAATAGCGCCATCAAATATGTTTATTACTCTTTACAATGTAATATAGGTATTTCTCAGCAATATAAGGAGGCTAAACATAAGCTGACCTGGATTTTTTCGTATCCAATTGGTTACTTAAAATTTATTCGTACAAAGCTTTATGTGTAACAAATAAGAATATTTGAAATTTTTATAATATTATATGAAAAACTCTAACTTACCTGCCAAAATAGCAATTTTTGCTACCACTTCTGGACATAGTGGTGTAGACAAAATTTTTTCTAACCTTATTCCAAGCTTAGCTCAAAATGGTTATCATGTTGACTTACTAAGAGTCAAGAAGCATGGTCCTTATCTTAATGAAGATAAGCCAGGGATCAACATTATTCAACTAGGTTGCAGCCATGCAGCTAACAGTATAATTCCACTTACAAGATATTTAAAAAAACACAAGCCAAATGTTTTGCTTACAGACAAAGATAAAGTTAATAGAACAGCAATCCTAGCTAGAGCGCTGGCCAAGAGCAAAACAAGGCTGGTTTTACGATTAGGTACCACAGTCTCTGTAAATCTCCAAAACAAAGGCTTATTACAGAGATGGCTTCAATATTTGTCTATTCACTATTTATATTGCTTAGCAGATAACATTATAGTCCCCTCCCAAGGCGTAGCCCTGGATCTTGCCCAATTTGGCAGGCTTAGCCTTGATAAGATAAAGGTTGTGCCCAGCCCGATTGTTTCTGACAATTTGCTGGCTCAGGCTCAAGAGGAGGCGGATCATCCCTGGCTTAAGGACAAAAAGGTGCCTGTCCTTTTGGGCGTAGGAGAGCTCAGCGCAAGAAAGGATTACCAGACTCTGATCAAAGCCCTGGCCCTGCTCAGACCCAAGCTTGACTGCAGGCTAATTATCCTTGGGGAAGGCAAACAAAGACAGGCATTGCAGAGCCTCGCCAGGGAATTGGAGGTAGATGACATACTGAATCTTCCGGGTTTTGCCACTAACCCTTATGCCTATATGGCTAGAGCTGACCTATTTGTGCATTGCTCCAGATGGGAAGGGATGCCTGTGTCTCTTATTGAAGCCATGGGGCTTGGTGTACCTGTTGTGAGCACAGATTGCCCTAGTGGACCAAGGGAAATCTTGCAAAACGGGAAACTTGGAGGCTTAGCTAAAGTCGATGATCACATTGATTTGGCAAAAAAAATTGAATTTACTTTGTTAAATCCTTTGAGATCTGAACAATTACAAGCAGCTGTGGCTGATTATACTTTGACCAATAGTTTGCAAAAATATATCAATATGCTTTATACATAGTTTACTTTTGATTTGATACAAGCAAAAAATAAATAGTAATCTAACTATCAATAAGTTTTATTAATCTTAAATAAGATTGCATGTTAAGCTTTGATAAAATTTTTTTACCTTCTTGATGTGTAAACACCTTGTCAAATTTTGAGGGTCTAAGCTGAATTGGTTTATCAACATCAGCTTTCCAATATTCCTTGGAGGTAATAAACTCGCTTCTATTAATAAATTTGCTTGAATTTATTCTATAGTTTAAATTGAATTTTGAAGCAATCTTGTTGATGATTTTACATGAGTCATTACATAATGCTTCATACTCAACGATTATATGATTAGTTTTGTTGTGATATTTTAATGCAACTTTTATAGATTGGTTCCATGTTCTGATAGCATACTTTGGATCTTTTTGCCGCACAAAATGTCCGGGATAACTGTAAGCACGATCAACTATAGATGCGACTACATCTGGCCCGTTGCGAATTATATGTATGAATTTTGCATCAGGAACGTAGTTCTCAATAAGATTAATCTGTTTAAAGTGCTTAGGCGTTTTCTCTATCCATCCATCTTTATCGCAATCTTTTGCTAGAACATCTAAATTGGTTATAAAAGGATTAACATAATTTTTAAATACATACTTCTCATATCCTGATATGCGGTAATTACAAAGGTTCATTATCTTATTGGCGTTTTCTAACGCTTTTTGGCTTCTACGCCCTGCAATGCCCAACAATGTTAAATATTGTTTTAAAATCCCCCCACCTGCTGCTGTATTGAAAAAGTCCGTTTCTGGTATAGTGATAAGATTTAAGCTCTCATATAAAGAACGTTGTAATAAAGTTGTTCCAGAACGTGAACACCCAATTATAAAAATTCTTTGTGTTTTCTCCTGTTTCATATATTGAGTTTATAGATCAAGCTTAGTTAAGTATGTTTATCAATTTAATTTTGAGC
>CAZLUR010000086.1:0-10948 GCA_964562725.1 uncultured Desulfohalobiaceae bacterium
AACTGATACTGAAAATAGTTGGTTCTCAAGGCCTGAACAAGACTTATAGAAAACGGAAATTCTAATTTCGGTTTGGCCCAAAAATCTCGGGCAAACATTTCCTGGGCCTGACGTTTATAATTTTCAAATGTATTGTTGGTTTTGATTATCGGATCAATAACTTGATTGCCATCAAAAAATGGTTTGAAAAAAAAAGCGCCTACTGGATCAAAATGATTAAAATAGACAGGACGAAAAGAATTTAAGTTGCGACGCCCATTTTCATACATAATGCCTAAGATGCCGATTCTTGGAGGCTCCATCCCTGTCAGAAGTTCCTCGTATTGAAGAACGCTTTGGATGGGATCGAAAGCAAAGACCCCGAAATTACCAACATTGACCCTCAGCTTTTTTTGCAGCACGGCAGGATAGGTAGTGCAATCGTCGGCTTCACTGCCAAGGGTATAGGAATCTCCCACGCAAATGACTTGATATTTTTGATTTAAAGCAGAACCACATGTCTTACGCGACCCGTCGTCTTTATAAAAAGCCTCCCATCTGCCAAGACTCCCCTGGCTGACAAAATGCCCTGATCTTGGACTATTCCAGCCTGTAACAGGATCATAATAATCATCCATAAATATCTTGAAGGCATCCTTGTTATCTTTAATTAACCGAAAATATGTGTCACTGTAATCAAAAAGTTTATTATAAAAATATCCTTCATTTATATGTTTAAGAACATAAAAAAAGGCGCCCATGCCCAGATCAATAGAAAACACAAGAAAGACTAAACACAATCCATGCATAATTGCTTTTTTCATACTAAAGACCAATGTTCTCTGTATTGCCGAACCATATCCGGTTCAATTGTTTGCAAGTACATTCATTTGTTGTATCAGTCTAGTAAATCATGAAAAATCAAGACACCTTAATAAGATTCACCGCCATAACAGGTTTGCTAGAAACCTAAGCCTTCAGAAACGATAGCTGAATGAAGAAACTCAGCTATTGCAGCGTATCCTTGAGCGGTGGGATGACAGCCCTCGCCAGGGGTATATTCTGCCCAATCCATTTTATGCCGGCCAAAATTAAGTATACTCGCGTGGGGATGAATCTCTCGCAGCTCCTGAATTATTAAATCAGGACTGGTAAGGTCTTTGGGGTCCGTTGGAATAAATATGACCATGGGAAAAATATCGTGACTTTTAGATATCGAGACAAACCTGTTCACGCTGTGCCTGATGCTGTCCAGAATGATCTGAGAATTATAATCATGGGCAAAGGTTCCTTTGCCCCGCATATGATTGAGCTTTTGATGAAACTGATACTGAAAATAGTTGGTTCTCAAGGCCTGAACCAGACTCAAAGAGTAAGGAAAGCTTAAATCAGGCCTGGCCCAGTAGTCGCTGACAAATCTTTCCCGGGCTTGCTGTTTATAGTTTTCCAGAGTGTTTTCGGCTTTGATCACAGGATTGATAACCTTCCCACCATCAAAAAACGGTTTGAAAGAAAACGCGCTGTAAAGATCAAAGTAATTGAAATAAATGGGCAGAAAAGAATTAAGATCCCGCCGCGGGTTCTCATACACAATGCCCAAAATCCCTATTTTGGGCGGATCAATCTTTGAAAGGACCTCTTCAAACTGCAGAACGCTCTGGATGGTGCTGTATCCGCCTACTCCAAAATTGCCCACTTTTACTCCAAGCATGTTTTGTAGAGCTGCAGGATAAGTGGTGCAATCATCAGTTTCATTGCCGTGGGTAAAAGAATCACCCACAGAGATGACTTCATATTTTTGGCTTAGACCTGCACCGCATGACTTACGCGATCCATCGTCATTATAAAATGCCTCCCACCTGCCAAGACATCCATGACTGACAAGGTGCCCTGAACTGGGACTGTTCCAGCCTGTAACCGGATCGTAATATTCCTTCATGAACATCTCAAAATAGTGTTCATTATTTTCCAGGGACCGGAAATAAGCATTGCTGTAGTCAAAAAATTTATAGTAATAATCGTCTCTTACATACTTTAATGCATAGAAAAAAACACCTATGCCCAAGTCCAAAACAATTATCAGACAAAGACAGCTCACAAGGTAAAAAACAATTTTTTTCATCAATCAAGTTGGTATATTTCGCGCCAGTCAGCGTCGTCCTTGAATGCAGGCTGGTCAGCCTTGGCCAGGATCCAGTCCTGACAGACCAGATAGTCCATTTCCGTGCGCATGAAGCAAAGGTAGGCGTCTTCAGGTGTGCACACAATGGGCTCGCCCCGCACATTAAATGAGGTGTTCACAATTATGCCGTAACCGGTGCGCTCCCTGAAGGCGTTGATGATCTTCCAGTACCTTGGGGCTGTTTCCCTGTCTACGGTCTGGATCCGGGCCGAGTAATCAATATGGGTCACAGCAGGAATATCCGAGCGGGGTATATTCAGCTTTTCCAGACCAAAAAGCTTTCTCTGCTCAGCAGTCATTTCTCTGCGCCGCTCTTTCTTCACATAATCCACCAGGAGCATGTATGGCGACTCCCGGTGCAGGTCGAAGTATTCACCCACCATTTCCAGCATGACCGAGGGCGCGAAAGGCCTGAATGACTCCCTGTACTTGATTTTCAGGTTCATCTTTTTCTGCATTTCCTTGCTTCGGGCATCCCCTATAATGGAGCGCCCGCCAAGGGCCCTGGGACCGAATTCCATGCGACCCTGAAAGAGACCAATGACATTGCCTTCATCAACGAGTCTGGCAATCTCCCTTGGCAATTCATCCTCATTGTCCATCTTTCTGCCCACAGCGCCCAGTCTGGCCAGCCTACGTTCAATATCTTCATTGTCAAATTCAGGCCCCAGGTACGCACCTTTCATCTTATCATTCCTGCCATCAGCCTCTCGAGGATGACCTAGGTACAGGTGCCAGGCTGCCAGGGCCGCTCCAAGGGCTCCGCCGGCGTCCCCGGCTGCCGGCTGGATCCAGATATTTTCAAAAAGCCCTTCCCTGAGTATCCGTCCGTTAGCCACACAATTCAAAGCCACGCCGCCGGCCAGAACCAGATTATTACTGCCTGTAATTTCGTGGGCGTGCCTGGCAAGCTTGAGCATGATCTCCTCAGTTACTACCTGAAGTGAAGCAGCCATATCCATTTCATGCTGGGTGAGTTCGCTCTCCGGGGAGCGAGGCTGGCAGCCGAACAGCCTGTCAAAAGCTTTGCTGGTCATTTTCAGGCCTGTGGCATAGCCAAAGTATTTCATGTTCAGCCTGAAGCTGCCGTCTTCTTTGACCTTGATCAGCTGGTCATAAATCAAATCAACATATTTGGGCTCTCCATAGGGCGCCAGGCCCATAACCTTGTATTCGCCGGAATTGACCCGAAAGCCGGTATGATAGGTAAAGGCTGTATAAAGAAGACCAAGGGAGTGGGGAAAGTGGATCTCCTTGAATAATTCAAGGTTATTGTCTCTGCCGTATCCCAGGGTGGTGGTAGCGTATTCGCCTACCCCGTCAACACTGAGTATGGCCGCATCTTCATAAGGCGAGGGATAAAAGGCACTAGCAGCATGTGAGAGATGATGCTCAGGAAAAAGTATCCTGCCTGTAATCTGACCAAGACCAAGATCTTCAAGTTCCTGACGCAGATTCTGCTTCAGGGTTAGCTTTTCCTTAAGCCAGACCGGCATAGCCGCGATGAAAGAACGAACACCTTTGGGAGCAAAGGCGTAATATGTTTCCAGCAGCCGCTCAAACTTGAGCAGGGGCTTGTCGTAAAAAACTATGTAATCGATATCTGAAAGGGATAATCCCTCAAATTCCAGGCAGAACCGGGCTGCGTTTTTGGGGAAACCTGAATCATGCTTTTTGCGGGTAAAACGCTCTTCCTGGGCAGCGGCCATGATCTCTCCATCTTTTAGGAGCACCGCCGCGCTATCATGGTAAAAGGCAGATATTCCAAGCAGATATGTGTGCTTCTTCACTGAGAATCCTAAACCAAATAGTTCAAGTTTAATTTGAAAGTAAAAAGTTCAAAGTTCAAAGTTCAAAGTAAAGATAAAGGCGCTTATGGAAAATTTCAAACCAACTTGTTGGTCGTTACGGCAAATTCAAGTGGGGTAGGCATCCTGCCGAATATTCTTAAGAAGACCTGCAGGAAGCAGGCCCACTTGCAAAGGCTTAACGATTAGCTGCCCCGAAATGGCCTCTTTTCCGCGCGAGGTCGCGAAAAAGCCCAGAATCTTAGTGCTTTACCTTTGTGTCCTTTGTGCCTTTGTGGTTGAACTAAAACTGCCTTTCAAAATCTTTATCATCAGGCACTTTTTGTTCCCTGGTGATCCAAAAACTGGGACAAGGATCGTCAAAAGAAATACACATGCCTTGACCGCCAACCCATCTACGCAGCAATGCAATTGGAGTTAATAATAAATAAAAGACCAGGCCAAGAATGATGCTGCCCACAACCTTGCCCATGAACTCCCCGAAGCCCAGCCAAAGCGTGTTTACTGGCTTAAGCAGGCGATTGAAAAATATCGCCGCCAGGAGAAAACCCAGGGCAATGAAAATAAAAAACTTGTCTTCTGGCCCGAGAACCAGGTGCAGGATCAGAAAAAAGGCCGCGAATACAGCCCCCAGCTGGGTAAGTCCCAGTTTCTCCTTAAGATCAAGTTTACCAGGCATAATCTTGGCCCTTAAAATATGGTGTAGATGAACGGAGCTATGGCTGAACCGCTGGAAAGTATGAGCAGGGTTCCCAACAGCAACAGGACAATAATCACGGGAGTGAGCCAGTATTTTTTTCTCACTCTAAAAAAGTCCCATAGTTCAATTAGTAGTTCTTTCATTACAGTTAATTTACCTTATTTTGTTGCTTGTCTAAGCTGTATTGTAACTGATTAAAAAATCAAAACCTGCTATGTAATAATTGGAGCGCCCGTTCATAGTCAGGTTTAATCTCCAGGGCCTTTTCCAAATGCAGCTTGGCCTGATCAGGTTTATCAATGCCCAGATAGGCTTGACCCATTTCTGTATGGATGTCCGGATAAGGCAGATTAAAGTGAAGGATAGCCTTGCCTTGCTCTATGACTGCCTGCCATTTGCCTTGCTGGTAATAAACCTTGAAAAGCTTAATCCTGGCCCGGATATAGTCGGGATTAAGCTCAAGGGCTCTTAGATAGCTGTTTTCTGCCAGGACAAGATCGCCGGTTCTGAAATAGACCTCGCCCAATGCAAAGTGGGCGTCTGGAAACCCGCTTTGTTTTTCTGCGTAATCCTCATAAAGATTCACCAGCGACACAAGCTGATCCTTAGTCAAGGAAGGCTGGCTGACCAAAAAACTCAATTCTCTCATATTGGGGCTGATGGGAATGTCCTGATAAAAATTGACCACAACTCTTTCCAGGGCTTTTTTGTCCTCATTCATAGGACAAACAGCCTGCCTGAACTCCCTGGAATCAGGACCAAAGCGTTCTTGGATCTCTTTAACTGAGGCAAATAATTGACCGAGATATTCATCTGAGGGATTAATGTCCACTAAGCGCTGTAACAGGGAATAGGCTTGTGCAAATTTATCAAACAGACAGTGCATGTTCATCAATTTAACCAGTGCATCGTAATATTTAGGATTAATATCAACTGCCTGCATAAAAAAATGTTTTGCCTGGTCAAATACTTTCTGATGTGCGTAGGCAATGGCCATATAATAATTTATATCAGGGAAATGCGGGTAACGTTCCAGTATCTTTCTGAAGTGATGCACGCATTCTCCAGACCTGGCTGTGAACAGCAAGCACAAACCCATTTTGATCCTGGCCTCGAGATAGTTGGGATTAATGGCTAAGGCCTGCTCAAAGCTGGATATGGCCTGCTCAAACTGATTATGGTTCAAATGGACCAGTCCTTGCTGATAATAAGAATCTGCAAAATTTTCGACTCCGGGTTGAATCTTTTTAGCTGTCTTTGACTCCCAGAGAAAAATCCCGGGAAACAGGGTCATCAGGGAAACTGTTGTTATATCTTCCAGAAGACAGGCTGTCCTTCTTATCATGTATTTATTGATCTCCTCCCAGGAATTCACTCCACTGTTGGTGGTGAATCCAAGAGAATATCCGCATTCCTTGGTCAGAGATTCAGTTTCCAGGGAAACCAGCTGCGGCTCGCCCACAGGAAATGAAATGGATAGAACAGGCTCGCCCAGTTCCCTTTCCAAAATAATTCTGGATAAAAGCATTTCCTCGCGTATCTGAGTCTTATCCAGAGTGGTCAAAACCCTGTGGGTGTGGGTATGCGACCCAATTTCCATGCCCTTTCGCTTCATTTCCCTGGCCTGTTCCCAGGTCAGTAGTTCCTGGTCCTGCAATTCAGGAGCTGGGAAATCCACCTCCAAAATTTCAGAGAGCTCCATCAGCAAATGATTGGTTCTAGAGGCAGGCAGCGTTTTCATCAACTCCTGAAAATAAACTATAGCTGAGTCCCTTGCTGTCTGCAGATCAAATGTTTTATCTTCATAGACAAAATTGGATTTTGCTGATTGCTTAAACATGTAAGCTATCAAATCCCACCAGGCCAGTCTGCGATTCTCCAGCATGCCTGTTGTCAGAAAAAAAACTGCAGGCACATGCAGGGTCTTCAGAATAGGAAAGGCCAGTTCATAATTGTCCCGGTAGCCGTCGTCAAAGGTGACCATCACGCATGGGCGATGATAATCCGGGGGCTTGCCATTTTGGACAACAGAGAGCAACTCCTTCTGGGATAAGATAATCGAGTTTTTTTTCAGCCACAATATCTGGTGAGTGAACTGATCCACATCAGTGGTATAGACCCCGTCGTCAAATATGGTATTAAAGTCTTTATGGTTTGGTTTGATCCGGTGGTAATTGAGAATAATCAGTTTATTATGCAAGGGGTACCTAGTAAAAATATCCGTCATCCGTGAATGGTATAAAAGACCGGCCAACAATTGTTTCTTGCCTTGCATGAGTTGTCTTTGCCTTTTTTTCTCAGTGTTTTGTCATAATCCTGAATATTTCCTTGCGATTCTTAATGGGGCTGTTCTTCAGGCTGAAAACATAGTTCATTGCCATCTGGCAGGAACATTTGTGACACTCTTCTGGAAAATTTCCCTGCAGAATTGATAGTTTTATCCGGTCGCATTTACCCAGAGCTTCCTTTAAAGGCATCTCTTTCACGGAGGCGCAGGGCTTAAGCAGAGCGCAGGGCAACACGCTTCCATCCGCATCTACAAAAGCCTTGGTAAAGACCTCAATGCAAGCAAAATCCTGGACAGCATCCTGCATCCATAAATATCCGTGCTGATGTTTATGATGCTGAAAATAGGTCTTCAGCCAGGGCTTTACATGTGGCAGGCTGGTATGCATAGCTATTGATCTGGAAAACTTGATCAAGTCATCCAGGAATTCATCCAGGTCCTCCATCTGGGCCTCAGTCAGGGTCAGGCTGGTTTTATTCGGCATGGGCTGTATATCGTGGTAGTTACTCCAAATGTGCACCGGCTGAAAGTTGATCATGCCAATACCCATCTCCTTGGCCAATTTTATCAGATCCTTTAATCCGTCAAAATTCAGGCCGCAGATGATTGTATTCAAATTTACAGTGTTGCTGTTTCTTTTAAGTATTTCTATACCATGAATCGTTTTCTCAAAAAAGCCTTTTTTCCCGCGCAGTTCGTCGTGAATCTTCGGGTCTGCAGCCTCCAGGGAAATGTCCAGCCAGCCCGCCTGCTGAAGGGCTGCAAGCTGAGCAGAATCAAACTTTTCAATAAGCAGGCCATTGCTTAAAATGGCGCAGCTCTGACCCTGGTCACGCAATGTTTTGATCACCTCCCAGATGTCCTTGTTCAAAAAAGGCTCCCCTCCTGAGAGGTATACAATGCGCGCGCCCAAAGCCTTTGATTCCTCCACTACCCTGAAGATATCATCGGAACTCATGTCCCTGGAAACATCCAGACTATGGGCTTCACAAAAAATACACTTGGAGTTGCACTTGCTGGTGAGATTGATAAACAAAGTTTCACAGGATAAGGCGTTCTTCCTGTATTTGACTATCATTTTCAAATCGTTAAATCTTTTTGAGATGAAATTCATTATCTTGAGAGTTCAAAGTCCAAGGTTCAACGTTCAAGGTTAAAGCAATAAATTCAAGGCGATAAGACAAATACGAACTCAGACAGTTAGAAAATTTAATATTGTCACTAAAAACAGTTCTTTACTAAAGAAATTTTGACTGCCCAGTTCATTATATTTTCCTGAAAATCTTCCTCAGCGCCGGTCTGCCCAAAATCCGAAGCATGTACCTGGACTGATAATGCTCAAACCCTGCCTTGCGAATCGCTTTTAAGGATGCTTCATTGCCGGCGTCTGCATCAATAAAACACCTTTTGGTGCCTGAGCTGGCCAGATGATGGTTCAGCCGGTTCAGGGCACATGTAAAAAGACCTTTTCCACGCCAGGCTTCAAGAGTATGGCAGTTGTAAATAAAGGCCTCATTTTGTTTAAGCCGAAATTCCTGTTGCACGATATCCAGCCACCTGCACTGAAAAGTGACAAAATCATAATGAACAATCCGGCCTTCAATTATCACCGCCCAGGCCACTTCCTTATCCTTAAAGCGCTGTTCTATCATGCCCGGGTGAAATTCCCGGGCTTGCTTCATGGCCTGCTCAAGTCTGGCAATATCTGAGGCCTCAAGTTGAATGAATTCAGCAGGCACTTTGCAGTCAAGCCAGGCAACTGCTTCAGGCAGGTCTTTTACAAATATTAAGTTATGGTGCAGACTTATTATCTTTTGGAGCAACCGCCTGAATTTCCCGGCCAAAAGCCTGAGTCTGGGAAAAAATTTTTCCCTGCAATCCACCTTTTTTTGCTCATAAGGCATTTTCAAATCGCCAGGTCAAAAAAAATCATCTCCGCCTGAAATAATCTTGCAGCCTGTTTTTTAATCCAAGCCCCGGCGCAGGAATAATACTCCGCACATTATTTTTTATACTTGTCAAGGCACGCGGAATTCCAACGACAGTCCGGGCTCGAATCGATTTATTAGGGATTGTCAACAAATGACAATAATGAAGCCTGGTATTCCAGCGTTCCTTGACCGGAGTTGGAAATCCAAGAAAGTCATACACTCTTGCCCCCTCTGAGATCAATTCCTGGATATGCAGAGCCCTGAGCACAACTCCAGGACATTCCCGGCCCAATTCAGGATCAAAGCCTTCCTGCAGGGCAGAATATTCACCATTATATATAAATCCGATCTGCACCGCGGCCGGACGGCCCAGAAGATTAAGCTGGCGCAGGCGCAACCAGCCTTTTGCGCTGAAGCGAGCAGTCATGTTTTGGTAAAAGTTTTGCCGGCCTTTATTAATAAATTCCCCGCTCAGTCCGACACTGTTCCAACGTTTTTTATGCAGGTCATACAGATTTTGCAGTCCCGGGCCAACATCTCCGGGTCATCAAAAGAAAGATATTCAGCCTGTCCGCGCTTCATCGCCCTGTTGCAATAATAGCGCACATTCTGACGGTGCTTTTTGTTCAGGGAAGCAAGGTATTGCTCATAATCATCAGGCAGCTGGATATGAGAACATTCATATATCTTATCAATACAAAGAAAATTATTTTTCAAAGACCATTCTTTAATAAAAGGCAAACTGACTGAGTCTTCAGGAATGATATTAAGCTCACAAACATCCCATATGCTCTGGTTATCCAACAGCCAGTCTAGAGCCGCTGCAAAAACCGTTTCTTCCTGTCCCTTAAGGCAGAAGATATCCATATATTCGGAGTCATTTGTCCCGTCACCCAGGAAAAGCAAGGCATTATAACGGATGCCCGCCTTTTTTCTCTGTTGTATATAAAACGGGGCAAATCCCAGGGCATATCCTGCAGAGTCTCGAACAGCCAGGCACATAAGTCTCCCCTGGGGTTGGAATCCTTCCCACCAGGATATAAGCCAGTCAGAGGTAAGGAATATGGTATCTGCATGGCTCGAGGCCAGAACCCCGTCCCATTCTTGGGCAACAGCCTCCAACTGTCCAATATTTTTTATGACCTGGATTTGCACTGGACGAATACCTTTTGGGGTCAGATACTGTTTGGTGACTTACTCCTGAAATTTTTTCAAAAAAATTTCAGTAAATTCAATATAACTGTGCGCCATCTCCCTTCTTCGTCATTCCCCGGCTTGACCGGGGAATCCAGAAAAAACTCCTGGATTCCCGCCTGCGCGGGAATGACGGAATAGAAAAATGGGATGACAAGTTGAGAAAATTTCTCTGATTAAAAAATCTCAATGAACATCATACGTCATTCCAAGTAGATCCTTTCCTCGTTAATACAGAGAGTGGTAATTCAGCCCCTTCCAACAGCCAATTATATAGATCATTCCATTCGGGGTTCATTTTCTCAATTAGATGCAATTTCCATTTTCTATTCCATTTTTTAATCTGTTTCTCCCGAGCCAGAGCTGCTGGCATATCTTGATACTGCTCTATATAGACAAGCATGTGAACTTTATATTTTTTGGTAAACCCTTCAACTAATTCATTTTTATGTTCCTAGATACGTTTTGTTGGGTTGCTTGTGACCCCGATATAAAGTGTACCATTGCGCTTGCTGGCTAGAATATAAACAGTTGGGCTTTTCATAATTGATTAATACTACAACAACAATTTTTACCGCATATCCATCAATCCTGCACTGAATCGTGGTCCAGGGCAGGTTCCAACCGGAATCCTAATAAGGACTGGATCCCGGATCGAGTCCGGGATGACGTCCGGATCAAACCTGTCCTGGAGTTTGATCCAGGATCCGAAATGGCAAAACCTTTTCATATACTCCTATAGTTTGCTCAGCGATCTTATCCCAATTGTATTTTTCGTGAATACTAGATGCAAGGTGCGCCAGTTCAGATGTGGGCAATGGACAATCAATCAAGGAAATAATTTTCTCCATCATGTCCTTGGCCTCT
>CAZLUR010000087.1:0-10917 GCA_964562725.1 uncultured Desulfohalobiaceae bacterium
TGCCATGCTCATCAACTAAGGCGATGGCGTCCGGGGAGGTGTTGATCAGCTTTTTATATCTTTCTTCGCTCTCCCGAAGGGCCTCTTCTGTCTGTTTGAGCTTAGTGATGTCGATGAAAGAGGCTGTTGTTTGATTCGTTCCGGGAATAAAATCTGCGAACATGAACACATTTCGTATGTCACCGTTTCGAACAATACAACGAAACTCGTATTTATTCAATGCCTTGTCTGGATTTTGTAGTGCCAAATAATGATTTTGCTTTAGCCAATTCAAGTCCTCAGGGTGAATAAATTCAATCCAGGACTTTTTCTCTTCAAGCTCTTGTTTTGAATAACCAGATATGACTTCAAAGTTGGAGTTAACAAGCGAAATAGTCGTGTCCGGTTCAAAAATACACATGGCTGTACCAGTGGTCTCGAATATGGTGCGGTAATAATTCTCCGACTGGCGCAGCGCCTCCTCTGCCTGCTTGCGTTCGGTAATATCCCGGATGATTGCCACATACCCAGTTACAGAACCGCCTTTTAAGATTGGAGATATGACGGTCTCTGCTGAAAACATGTCGCCGTCTTTTTTTCTGTAAGACAACTCTCCCCGGTAATATCCTGTTCTCTCAACGGCATCATAGGCTGTTTTCCCAAAAGACTCGAAGGCTTCTTCTGATACGTGAATAACTCGAACAGATTGCCGTCTGACTTCTTTATCCGTGTAGCCGAACAAACTGGAGAAACCCCGGTTGCAAGCGGTGATATTTCTTCTCGCGTCGAGCATGATGATAGCATCCGGCGTGCTCTCCACCAGTGTTCTGTAGAGTTCCTCACTCTCCAGCAAGGCCTCTTCTGCCTGCTTGCGGTCAGTGATGTCCGACTGGACCCCGAAATGGCCGGTGATCCGGCCATGTTCGTCGTACAGGCAGATATAGTCGCCGTCGATAATGATCGGCGTGCCGTCCAGGCGCTGTTCCCGGCTTTCCACGTGCTGGTGTCCCCGGTCAAACAACTCCCTCAAAATATGCCGGCCCTGCTCTGGATCATGTGCAAACAAACCTTTGAAGGTCAGGCCTGTAAGCTCCTCCTCCTTTGCGCCGTACTGGTCCAGCATGGCCTGGTTGACCCTGGTAATGCGCTGGTGCCTCATGGAATAATTTAAAAGCGCTTCCTTGTCGGCCTCGTCGTTCCAGCTAATGGGCTCATCAAGCATCATGAAGAAAAAACCGTACAGGGACTGAGAGAAAAATAAATCCAATTGCTGTTGATTTTCAAAAAGCTCTTTTGTCTGCTCTTGAACCATTCTGCTCAATAATTCATTGCGATCTTCCAGCTCTTTCAGTGGAAAGGACTCATCCCCATCGTGTTCTCTGGTTGGAAAAGAGGCATGTAATCCGGAAATTTTTACATTGCCCGCATCCTCATGAAGGACCATCATCATGCGTAAATGATTCATCTTTACTTTCTGGTTCAGAATTATGGTCTCAATGTCAATTTCGCAAACAACAATGGCATTCTTAGAATCCAGCACTTTGATGTCCTGGGCCCTTATTTTATAATTCAATGGGTTTGGAGCCGAATTTATATCCCTTGTAAATATATTGAAGCCGCCTTGATGGTCATAAAATACTTCATCTAGCCCGCTTCCGTATCCACAAAAATCATCGGAAAGCATTTCTTTCAATGATGTGAGATCTCTTTCAGACATGTAAACATCGAGATACCTTTCAAATGCATTTTTAAATTTTTGTTCATACTCTAAATCAGTTGCATTCATGATTCTTTCCAGTTATGCATTTTGTATTTTGAAATAAGATTTTACCAAAAATGAATATGCCCTCTGTATGATGTGACTGGGGTAATCTTCGCTTTTGCATATACAGACTATAACCCTGGCATAGAGACTATCCACATTTCGCATATCCATGCCTGGCGTCTTGCTCGTTACCAAGATAAACAAATTTTTTCAATCCATGCCTTATCATGTCCTAAAAAGCAATATCCCCAAAACTGACTAAAAAGTTGTCAGCGCCACCAGCTGGCGGGGAGGAAAAAGCTCTATCCATCTTAACATCCCGTATTGCTATACACGAAACCCAAGAGCTTTTTCAGGAAGAGCTGTATCTGGAACTTCATGTGGTTGTGCATTCTTTGCAACTATTTCCATGTCTGACGTTGGGGATAAGTGCATTTAAACCGAGGGAAGCTCTTCACTGGCGCTTGCTCTTTATCCTGGGGTGGACAATGAGTACAAAAGAAAATAAATAAAGGAAAGCGCTTCTTAGAGTAAAGGATATTTCTTCTCTAGGGTGGATATATGGGTGGATAAAAAATAAAGGGTTATGAAAAATACTCATAACCCCTTGAAATATCTGGCGCGCCAGGGAGGAATCGAACCCCCGGCCTACGGCTTAGAAGGCCGTTGCTCTATCCTACTGAGCTACTGGCGCGCTGATAATCCTTTTATATAGATCAAATCCTGCGGGGTCAATGCTTAACCAGGCTTGGATCAGGGTCAATTTGAGCAAAGCAGGGTACAGGCATTCCAGCACACATTGCTATATAATTTTCTGCTTTTGAAGCCTTATTTTTGGAGAAGCGGGAGCAGGAAGAGCCAGTCCCCATGCCACCTTCCAGCACTAAAGCGCATTATGCAAAAACCCTTAGGGATTGGCGCAAAACAAGTGTGTCAATTCGTGGACAGATTTTTGTTTTTAATCTTAGATTAGCCTCCTCTTTTTGTGATTTGAAGTATAAGGAGCGACTGTGAATAGTGATCTGTATCCGATGTTGCCGGCGGTTGATCAGGTGCTGGAAAAGCTGAGCCAGGAAAAGGAGCTTGCTCAGCTGCCAAGGGCCATGCAAAAAGAGCTGGTCAATCAATTCTTGCAGCAATGCAGGCAAAAGATCAAAGCAGGAGAGATCTACAGTCCGGAACAGCTCTCCTGGGAGCTCTTTTGGCCTGGGCTGGTGGATTTTGTGTATAAAAAGTCCAGGCCCAATTTTCGCAGGGTAATCAACGCCACAGGAGTTGTGGTTCATACCAATCTGGGCCGTTCTCTGCTGGCAGAAAGCGCCTTAAATATGGTGCACATGTCCGGCAGCAGCTACAATAATCTTGAGTTTTCGCTGCAGACCGGAACAAGGGGCAGCAGGTACGATCTGGTTCAGGGGCTGGTCTGTGAACTGACAGGGGCCCAGGCAGCTCTGGTGGTCAATAATAACGCCGCAGCTGTACTCCTGACTTTAGAGACCTTGGCCAAAGGCAGGGAAGTGGTTGTCTCCCGGGGACAATTGGTGGAGATAGGAGGTTCCTTTCGCATCCCGGAAGTCATGGCCAAGAGCGGAGCCTTGCTGCGGGAGGTAGGGGCCACCAACCGAACCCACCTAAGAGACTATGAACAGGCTGTCAACGAAAATACTGCTGCATTGCTCAGGGTGCATACCTCGAATTTTCGTATTCTGGGCTTTCACAAGGAAGTGCCTCTGCAGGAACTGGTTGCTTTGGGCCGCAAGCTGGATTTGCCTGTACTGGAGGACCTGGGCAGTGGAAATTTTTATAGATTTCCAGCCTGGACCGGAATGGATGAGCCTTTGGTCGGGGATGTGCTCAAAAAGGGGGCAGCAGTAGTAACCTTCAGCGGGGACAAGCTTCTGGGCGGTCCCCAGGCAGGGCTTATATTAGGGCAGAAGGAATATATTGAGCAAATTAAGAAAAATCCTTTGAACCGGGCCTTGCGCATAGACAAGATGACTCTGGCCGCCTTGGAAGCCACTTTGCGTCTGTATAAAGACCCGGAACTGGCTGCACAAAAAATTCCTACATTACAGATGATCCTCCAGGAGGAAAAAGCCCTGAGAAGCCGGGCCCAACGCCTGGCTGCCAAACTGCGCAAGGCATTGGATCAAAGTTTTGAAGTAGGGCTTTCCAAAGGTTTTTCCCGGGTGGGCGGCGGAGCCAGCCCTGAATTGAATTTGCCTACCAGATTGGTCACCCTGCAGCCCAAATCAGGGCTGAGCCTGGAGAGCTTCAAACAGGCCCTGCTGGAAACTGACCCGCCTGTCCTGGGCCGGGTGGAGCAGGACAGGTTCTGCCTGGATCCCAGGGCCTTAATGACCCGGGATCTTATAGAACTGCCCAGGGTATTAAGCTCTGCTGCAGAAATATGTCTAAAGGCAGCGAGCAGAGCAAATACAACTAGCAAAAGGAGTACAAAAGCAAAATGAGCCAAAATCTGCTGTTTGAGCCCAAGAATTGCTGGCAGGTGTATGCTGGAGACAGGCATCAACCGGAAATGGACCAGCTTGCTGACAATTATCTGGATTTTTTGAGTACATGCAAGACAGAGCGCGAAACTGTGCTCTGGGCGAAAAATATGGCCCTGCAGGCCGGATTTAGCCCAGATCTTGATTCCAAGGCCTGCCTGCAGTTGACCAAGGACAAGACCATATTTCTGGCCAGGCAGGGCAATAAACCCATGACTGAGGGTATACGTATAATCGGTGCGCATGCGGATACCCCCAGGCTGGATTTCAAGCAGCGGCCTTTGTTGGAGACCTGCGATCTGGCTCTGGCCAAGACCCACTACTACGGCGGCATCCGCAAGCACCAATGGCTGTCCAGGCCTTTGGCCTTGCATGGGGTAGTGGTGCGCCAAGACGGGGCCAAGATCCAGATCTGCATTGGAGAGCAGGCTCAGGACCCTGTGTTTGTGATTACTGACCTCTTGCCCCATTTGGCTGCCAAGCAGAACGAAAAGAAACTTTCCGAGGCCTTTGAGGGAGAAAAGCTGAGCATCCTGTTGGGCAGCGAGGCAACTGTCCAGGACAGGGAGCAGGAAGATCAAACCAAGGACAGAGTCAAAAAGAATATTCTGGAGCTGTTGCAGAAAAAATACGGGCTAGTGGAAGAAGATTTGTTTAGTGCTGAGCTGCAGGCAGTTCCTGCAGGACCAGCCAGATACGCCGGCCTGGACTCTTCCCTGCTCGGCGGATATGGCCAGGATGATCGCATTTGTGTTTTTGCTGCTCTGCAGGCCCTTTTGCAGGAGAATGACCCGGATTATACTCAGGTGGTGGTCTTTTGGGACAAGGAAGAGATTGGCTCTGAAGGGGCTACTAGTGCCAGGGCCTTATTCTTTGAACACTGCTTGCAGCAATTGGTTAATTTATGGGCTCCAGGCAGCAGCCTGATGCAGGTTCTTGCCTCAGGCAAGGCCATTTCAGCAGATGTACACGGCGCTCTGGACCCTGACTACCAGGACCTGCATGATGTACAAAACGCATCCAAGCTAGGTTTTGGTCCAGTTTTTTGCAAATTCACCGGGCACAGGGGTAAAATCGGTGCTAACGATGCCAGCGCCGAATATGTTGGCTGGCTGAGAGACCTCTTGAATCAGGCCGGCATACCTTGGCAGATGGCAGAACTGGGCAAGGTGGATGCTGGAGGCGGAGGTACAGTGGCCAAGTTTCTGGCTGTTTATGGCCTGGATATCATTGATTTTGGGCCTAGTATCCTGGGCATGCACAGCCCATTTGAGATCAGCAGTAAGGTGGACCTTTATGCCACTTATTTGGCTTTTAGGGAGTTTTTAAAAGGTGCTGGACGCTAATCTGCAAAAGTCTGCAGGGCTCTTTGAGTTGGAGCCAGAAAAGATAGACTGCAGTCAGAGCTGGATATTCTGGGCCTCAGAGCCTGATATGGTCCTGCAGCAAAGTCTGCAAAACCTGGGACAGCTGTCTCCGGTCCTGGTGCGGCCGGCCCCACAGCAATACCAGTTGGTTTCTGGCTACAAGCGGGTCCTGATCCTGTCCAGACTTGGGTGCAAGGCGCAGGCACTGCAGGTGGAGGGTGACGAGGTCCAGCTGGGCCTGATCTATTTGCAGGCCAATTTGGGCCGCAGGCTGGAAACTAAGGATATAGTGCGGGCTGCCAGATATTTCCAGTCCAGGCTGGAATGGGCAAAGCTGCAGGACTTGCTGCAGGCCTGGATCAAACCCTTGGCAGAGCGCAGGGTCTGGCCTTTGATCATGTCCTGGCTGGAGCTGCCTCTCAGCTATGATCAGGCTCTGTACAAAGCAGGTCTCCCTTTGGAGATGGCTCCCAGATTGCTTAGATTGGATACAGAAGGCTTGCAGCTACTGAAACCTTTGTTTTGCAATTTATCCTGGTCTGCAAACAAGGCGCGCAATCTCTTGGACTGGCTTATACAGGCCTCCAGGTCTGCAGACAAAAATGCAGGCAAGCTTATCCAGGAATTGCAATTGCCGGCAATACTGGACCAGGGACTCTCGCCCCGGGACACCCAGGAAAAGATCCTGGCCAGGGTCAAAGCATTGAGGTTTCCCTGCCTGCAGAACCTGGAAAAGGAATTTGCCAGCCTGTGCAGTGAATTGCAGGGCAGGTTCTGGAGGGTCAGCGCAGAGAAAAATTTTGAGACAGATGCCTTGTATCTGCAGGGCAAAGTGCAAGATGCCCGGGATATGACCCTGGCCCTGCAAGAATTGCAGGAGATATGCGCAAAACAGACCTGGTCCAGGCTGAAGCAATGGCAGAAAGAACAGTTCTACCCCGAATAGACAAGGTTTTAGTAGATCAGCAGGTGCGGGAGAGTCCTTTGGCCAGGCGGGTGCGCAGGTCCTTGCCCAGGGCCAAGTGGCTGGTACTGGATCAGGGGCCAGAGACAGTAGATCTGAAAACCCGGAATAACATCCTGCATCTTAAAAATTTTTCAGGCAGGTTCCTGCGTGCCTGCCCAGGCACTTCATTTTATCGCTGTTGCGGCTACCAGATATTGCATATCGGTGAAAACTGCCCCCTGGATTGCTCCTACTGTATTTTACAAGGCTATTTTCAGGACAGGCTGCTTAAGGTCTGGGCTAATCAGCATGACTTGCTGGCAGAACTGGAAAGCATTTTGCTGGCCAATCCAGGCCGCAGGTTCAGGTTGGGAACAGGAGAGTTTACCGACTCCCTGGCCCTGGAGTTCATCACCGGTTATACCCGGGACCTTCTGCTGTTTTTGCAGGACTTTCCCCAGGTCTGTCTAGAGCTAAAAAGCAAGATTGTGGATCTGTCCTGGATGCAGGCGGTCAAGCGCCCGGACCTGGTCCTGCCTGCCTGGTCCATGAATTCCAGGCGTGTCCAGCAAGAGCTGGAGCCAGGCAGCGCCAGCTTGGAGGAGCGGCTTGGGGCAGCCAAGGCCTGCGCGGCCCAAGGCTTTAAGGTCTGTCTGCATTTTGATCCCTTGATATACTATCCAGGCTGGGAAAAGGATTATAAACACAGCGTTGAGATGATCTTTGATTTTCTGCGCCCGGAGCAGATAGCCTATCTGAGCCTGGGCTCTCTGCGCTGCATGCCCCAGTTAAAAGACCGCATAGAGGCGGAAAAGCCTGAACTATCCTTATTTGATGCTGAATTCGTGAACGGCCTGGATGGCAAGCTTCGGCTGATAAGGCCTCAAAGGGTGCGGCAGTTCAAGTTCATGGCAGACTTGTTCAAGTCAGGAGGAATAAAGGAGCAGATCTACCTGTGCATGGAGTCAGATCAGGTCTGGCAGGCTTCCTTGGGCTACAGGCCCCGGGACCTGGGCGGGTTGGAGAAACATCTTCTGGATCTGGCCTTTAGCCGGAGAAACTCATAGCACATTAAATGTTAGTTTTACTCAGGCTTGGTCCAAGAGTTGCTTAAGCCAGTCCGGCACAGCAATGGGCCTGCCTTGGGAGCTGACGCAGGCATGCTTTGTATAGCCCCGGCTTATGAGTTTGCCTTGCTTGGAGTGATTGTAGACCAGGTAGACAAAAGTCAAGGATGCCCGGCCCCATTTGCTGATACCTGTATAAATCCCGATCTCCTGGTCATACTGGGCCGAGGCCCTGTAGCGGCAGTATGCTTCCTGCACCGGCAGCAGGAGTCCTTTTTGTTCTATGTCTGCGTAGCTCATACCCTGCCTGCGGATGAAATCGCTTCTGGCTTGCTCGAACCAGTGCAGGTAATTGCCGTAATAGACAACGCCCATGGCATCAGTTTCCCCGTAGGAGACCCTGTGTCTCCATTCGCTACAGGGTTTTGGGAAATCCTGCTCGTCTATTTTAAACATCTTTGGGCTCCGTCCTTGCCTCTTTAGTCCAGGCTATGGCAAATTAGATGCTTTGCACAGTAGATGGTGAATCCTTTAAGATTTGATATGTGTTTACTAAACCAAGGTCAAGGAGCAAAAGCCAGGACTGCCAGCTCTATTAGGCCTCATCCAGGAATGAATAGCGATAGTCCCGGGGGGGATTGAAGTTTTCCTTGATCGCCCTCTGGGACACCCAGCGGATAAGGTTGAAGATGGAGCCGGCCTTATCGTTGGTTCCTGAAGCCCGGGCTCCGCCAAAGGGCTGCTGACCGACAATGGAGCCTGTAGGCTTGTCATTGATATAAAAGTTGCCTGCAGCGTGGGTCAAAATATCCGAGGCCAAAGCAATGGCCTTGCGCTCCCGGGCGAAAACCGCTCCGGTCAAAGCGTAGGGACTGGTTTGGTCGCAGAGCTGCAGGGCCTGCTCGTACTGCCCGTCTGGATAGGCGTATAATGTGACTACAGGGCCGAAGATCTCCTCCTGCATGGTTTTGAAATAGGGGTCATTGGTTTCAATCACTGTGGGCTGGATAAAGTAGCCTACGGAGTCATCAGTTTTTCCACCAGACAGAATAGCGGCCTGGGAAGCTTCCCGGGCATAGTCTATATAGCCCTTGATCTTGTCAAAGGCAGCCTGGTCAATGACCGCATTCACAAAGTTGCTGAAATCCTGCACATCACCCATCTTCAAAGTCTGTACTTCTGCCAGCAGCTTGTCCTTGTATTCCTGGTACAGGCCTTTGGGGATATAGATCCTGGAGGCTGCAGAGCATTTCTGACCTTGGTATTCAAACGCGCCCCTGACAGTAGCGGCCACAGCAGCATCAATATCTGCAGACCCGTGTAGGACTATAAAGTCCTTGCCTCCGGTCTCTCCTACTATGCGCGGGTAATTGTGGTAGTGCTCAATGTTTGTGCCGATGGTGCGCCACATATCCTGAAAGGCAGGGGTGGAACCGGTAAAATGTACTCCAGCCAGGTTTGGATCGGCCATGACCATGGGCCCGACCACAGAGCCCCGGCCTGGAATGAAATTGATCACCCCGTCTGGCAAACCTGCTTCCAGCAGGACCTGCAGAAAATGGTAGGCTGAATATACAGCAGAAGAAGCCGGCTTCCAGAGGGCCACATTGCCCATCAGGGCAGGGGCAGTAGGCAAATTGCCGGCAATGGCCAGAAAATTAAAAGGTGTGGCTGCAAAGATAAAGCCCTCCAGAGGGCGGTGTTCCAGGCAGTTCCAGGTGCCGTAGGGGGAATAGGGCGGTTGTTCGGCATAAAGCTGGTACAGGAATTGGGAATTGAAATTCAGAAAGTCACACAATTCGCAAACCGCTTCGATTTCAGCCTGGTAAGCACTTTTGCTGGTGCCCAGCATGGTGGCAGCGTTTATCTGCTCCCGGTAACGGGTGCTGATCAGGTAAGCAGCCTTTTTCATGATCGCCACCCGGGTTTCCCAGGGGGTGCGGCTCCATTCCTGTTTGGCCTCCAGGGCTGCCTTGATGGCGGACTGGATTTCTTTCTCCCCGGCCATATGATAGGTAGCCAGGACATGACCATGCTTATGGGGCATCACTGCCTGGGCAGTATTTCCGGTATAGACCTCCCGGCCCCCAATAAGCAACGGTATCTCCAGTTTTTGACTGCTCAATTCCTGGAGTTTAGCCTTTAAGCGGAATTTTTCAGCAGACCCCGGGGCATACTGCTGGGCAGGTTCATTGACTGCGCTAGGTACCATGGCTCGCCAGTTCATAACATCCTCCTTGGTGCAATTAAAGCGCCCAGGTTCTTGCCCGGGCGTAGTTATCTGTTGTGCTGCAGAGTTGATGACCTCTGCGAGCTGAAACCTCACCAGTATTGTTAATCAAAAAGCAGGTTGGGCAGCCACATGACAATCTCAGGGAAGATCAGGATCAAAATAACCACAGACAGCTGTATGAGGATAAAGGGCAGAATGGAGCGGTAAATATCCTTCATGGACACTTCAGGTGGCGCGACTCCTTTCATGTAAAACAGGGTGAACCCAAAGGGCGGGGTCAGATAATCGATCTGGACCTGGGTCATGAAGAATACTCCGAACCATATAGGATCATAGCCCAACTGCATGACAATGGGCAGAAAAACAGGCACGGTGATCATGCATTGGGTGATCTCGTCCAGAAAGAAGCCCAGGACTATCAGGGCTATCAGTATAAACAGGAAAATAAAAAAAGGGCTCTCCCCCATGCTCAATAAGACATCCGAGATGATCTGCTGGCCTCCAGTGCGAAAGAAGATGCTGGTAAAGCAGGAAGCTCCAAACAGGATCCACATGATCATCCCGTTAATGGCCATGGTCCGGATGGCTGCATCTTTGAGCATACTCCAGTCAAGCTTGCGGTGTACAGCAGCACTGAACAAAGCACCAGCAGCCCCTACAGCAGCAGCCTCTGTAGGAGATGCGATTCCGGCAAAAATAGTGCCTAATACAGCAGCAATAATCAGCAGGGGCAGGATTAATGTGCTGCTTAAGTAGAGCAAATCTTTCCAGGAAATCCTTTTTTCCCGGGGCAAAGCAGGGGCCAATTTGGGCTGAAAATAGCTTCTGATGGCTATATAGCACACAAAAAGGGACACCAGTATGAGCCCGGGAGCTATGCCTCCGGCAAAGAGTTTGCCTATGGACACCCGGGCGATCATGCCGTAGACAATAAGGGAAATACTGGGAGGGATCAGCAGCCCCAGAGCACCGCCAGCCAGTATTGGTCCTATGGCAATGCTCTTGCCATAGCCTTGCTTAAGCATGATGGGCAGGGCGATAATGCCCATG
>CAZLUR010000088.1:0-10851 GCA_964562725.1 uncultured Desulfohalobiaceae bacterium
CTAGTATAGATGACAGCAAGCTTGTGCTCAGCACCGGCGGCGATTTCATGGGTGGAAATATCTCCCTGAGGCTGGCCAGCATTATATATATCGACCCTGCTCAATACGTAGCCTTGTCTGTGTCTGAGAGATACTCTGTGGCCCGGCTGGTCGGCCAATTGAATAAAAAATTTGCCCAGCGGGAAAAAATGCCCTGCATGCTTTTGGGCCCAGGCCGGTGGGGTACTCATTCCCCAAATATGGGCGTGCCTGTCAGGTTTTCTGAGATCAATAATTTTGCGGCTATCGGCGAGATCAGCTATCAGGACGGCAGTTTGGTGCCGGACTTGTCTTTTGGCAGCCATTTTTTCCAGGATCTGATCGAAGCCCGGATCTTTTATCTGGCCATCTATCCGGAAAAGCCCTTGGTTTTTCTTAATGTGCCCTGGATAATGCAGCAGGAAAATATCTTGCTGGAAGTAATTGCTACAGGTGCTCAGTTTGAGCGGGCAGTCAAAGTGCTTGATACCCGGAAAGAGAGTCTGGTTTTACGTGCAGATATGGTGGCCCGCAAATTAGTCTGCTTTCTGGAATAAACCCTGCGGAGATTAAAAATCTATTGGCGCAGCCCTGAACAAATAAGGCTTGGCAAGCTAGACCACCCCATAGGCCAGCATGGCCCTGGCTACCTTGACAAAGCCTGCAATATTGGCGCCTGTGACATAATCGCCTTTTTTCCCGTAGGCTTCTGAAGCATCCAGACAGGATTTATGGATGCTCTTCATGATTTGCCGCAGCCTTTTGTCTACTTCTTCCCTGGTCCAAGGCATTTTTAGACTGTTTTGACTCATTTCCAGACCGGACGTGGCCACTCCACCAGCATTAGCTGCCTTGCCTGGACCGTAAAGGATGTTGTTTTCCTGATAGATCCTGACAGCTTCAGGGGTGGAGGGCATATTGGCTCCTTCAGCCAGACAATAACAGCCGTTTTCAATCAATGCTTGGGCATGGTTTATGTTTATCTCATTTTCTGTGGCGCAGGGCAGGGCAATATCAACTTTGATGTTCTTCTCCTGGATCACATCCCAGACATTTTGGTCCAGATAGCACTTTGCCTGGTATTTTTCTGAATATTCTTTGATCCTGCCCCTGTGGATGTTTTTTAGTTCCATTATATAGCAGCATTTATCAACATCTATGCCTTTCTCATCTATAACAGTGGCTGAAGAATCACAGACAGTGATCACGCGGCCCCCCAATTGATTAATCTTTTCTATGGCAAATTGGACCACATTTCCAGAGCCACTGACAGCCACCAGCTTATCTTTAAGATCCAATCCCCTGGTAGCAAGCATTTCTTGGGCGAAATATACAGTGCCGTATCCGGTGGCCTCGGGGCGGATCAGGCTGCCCCCGTATTCCAGGCCTTTTCCGGTTAAAACGCCAGTATGCTCATTTTTGGTTTTTTTGTAATAACCGTATAAGAATCCGATTTCACGGTTGCCAACACCGATATCGCCGGCTGGAACATCAGTGTCAGGGCCTATATGCCGATAGAGTTCGCGCATAAAGGCTTGGCAGAAACGCATCACTTCTCCGTCTGATTTGCCCTTAGGGTCAAAATCAGAACCGCCTTTGCCTCCACCCATGGGCAACGTGGTCAGGGAGTTTTTGAAGATTTGTTCAAATCCCAGAAATTTGATGATGCTCAGATTGACAGAAGGATGAAATCTGGTGCCGCCCTTAAAAGGGCCCAGGGCATTGTTGAATTGAACACGATAGCCCCGATTTATCTCGATCTGGCCTTGGTCGTTGATCCATGGGACTCGAAATATAATGGTCCGTTCAGGTTCCACAATCTGTTCAAAGATCCCGGCCTTGACAAATTCAGGATGGCGTTTGACTGCAGGTTCCAATGTTTCCATTACTTCAGTTACTGCCTGGTGGAATTCCTTTTGTTCCGGGTCAATTTGTTTGACCTGGTCAATCACTTTGTTGATAACCGACATTAATACGCCTCCTTGATTTTTATGCTCAGGCCGGAATTAGTGATGCAGGACATGCTTATCAAGCTGTTTATGCTATTGCAAGCAATATGTCCGGTGTCAACAATAGCCACCTTTCTCATAAGCATCCCTTTCCTATTTGATTATCGCGGCTGCATCCGCAAGGCTGAATCCAGACGGATGGTTTCGCCATTTAAGACAGGGTTGGCCAGGATTGCTCCTACCAGATGCGCATATTCTGCTGGTCGTCCAAAGCGGGAGGGAAAGGGCAGCTGGGCTTGCAGAGAGTTGCGGACCTTTTCCGGCAGAGCAGCAAACATGGGGGTGTCAAACAGTCCAGGGGCAATGGTCACCACCCGGATGCCCTGCCTGGCAAACTCCCGGGCCAAAGGCAGAGTCATGCCCACTATACCTGCCTTGGATGCGGCATAGGGTACCTGGCCCACCTGGCCCTCGTAAGCGGCAACAGAGGCGGTGTTGATGATAACTCCCCTTTCCCCCTCGGGGTTCGGGGGATTGTTTGCCAGATAAGGGGCTGCAAGCCGGATCATATTGAAAGTACCCACCAAGTTGACCTGAATAGTCTTATTAAAGGTCTCCAGGGGCATGGGGCCTTCCTTGCCCAGAACCTTGCCCGGGATGCCAATTCCTGCGCAATTTATAACTCCATGCAAGGCTTGAAAATGATCCAGGGTTTTCTGGATGCCTTCCTGGATTGATGCTTCTGCTGTAACATCGCTAGGGCAATATATGGCGCTTTTTTGCAGTTCCTGGGCCAGGTCTTGTCCTTTATCATCGTTCAGGTCAAAGATAGCTGCATTGCCGCCTGCTGCCACCAGCAAGCGCACTGTGGCTGCACCAAGGCCTGAAGCCCCGCCTGTAACGATAAATGTATTTGCTTTGGTCTCCATGCCAGCTCCTTTTGTAGGTTGGGAATTCAATGTCAGATTAAAATTGCAGCAGTGCTAGTGTCCTGTATTGCCTCAAGTGCTTAAATAAGAACCCTCCCCCCTCCCTAGTGCCCAAAGCGGAAACAGGGAGGGCAACCATAAAGATAAAAGTAAACCCGGGTTAATATGTGATAGGCACTAGGCAGACAGTATCGCAGGAATTGCAATTTTTTTGAAGTAGGTGTTGAAAGCAAGCATTTTTTAAAAATTCCATGGGCTTAAGTTTTTTGAACATTTAATTTCAGGTTTAATAACTGGCCTGAAACAGGTAAAATTTTTACTGGTTTTTTTCAGTTTTTGGGCCTGCATAACCAGAGTCTTCTAAAGTCGGCAGGCTTGATGTTTGGCAGGTTAACAATTAGATTGGTAAAGCAAAGGCTGGTTCTGCCAGCTGGCCTTCATGCACATGGAGAAAGCATGGATCGGAGCCAGAAGTATATACAAAGGGTAAATCATCCAAACCATAGCCCTGGATCAGGCTTTTCACTGGTGATAATGGATGTACATAAAAAATAGCCTACAGGCAGTACGTTGCAGATCAGCAATCCATATCCAGAATTGGGTGTTGAATAAAAGATTAAATTGTATTGCAGCTCGGATCAAGGCCTGGGTCTTGATCTCTGTTTTGCTTATAATGATTCTGGTTGCTTTTGGATGTCAGGAGGAGATCCCAAGACTTGAGCGCTCTGAACATAAACTACCCAGGGATGTAGAGATCAGCCAGGCTGAGCCAGGCTATTATGGAGGGGCCTTTATCACGGCTGATTCTCAGCAGCCCAGAACATTCAACCCGCTGGTAGCGGAGGATGCCTATTCCAATGAAGCCATCAGCCGTTTCTTGAAGGGCTTGACCACATATCATCCCGTCCAGGAAAAAGTCGTGCCGGAATTGGCTCGTTCCTGGGATATTCATGACAACGGGCGTACTATCACCATGCATTTAAGGCGTGGAGTGCGCTGGAGCGATGGCCAGCCCTTTAGCGCAGACGACGTGATTTTTACATTTCAGGCCTTGTTCGACCAGCGCTATCCCAACCGCTATCAGGGGCAGTATACAATTGCAGGGCAAGCCATTGGTTTTGAAAAGCTGGATAGTCATACAGTACGCTTCTCCACTGCCAAACCGTACTCTCCTTTCCTATATGTTATTGGCTTTATTGGTATTCTGCCCAAACATATCCTTTATGATGCCTATGTTAATGGTGAGCTGCTGCAAGAGTGGAGCGTACGAACTGCCATGCAGGAGCCTGAGAAATTAGTGGGCACCGGACCTTTCCAGGTCCGCTCTTTTAAACCGGGTCAGCGGATTATTTTTGAGCCCAACCCCCATTACTGGCGGGCAGATAGTCAGGGTCAAAGGCTGCCTTATGTGGACTACCTGATCAACAAGTATGTCCAGGATCGCAATACCGAAACTGTGCTCTTTGCCTCGGGTCAAGTGGATGTGGCTTCCATAGCACCGGGAGATGTGGTGGGGGTCCGCAAGAACTCTGCTTTGCACAGCTACCATGTGCATCATCGCGGCCCGGCTACCGGGATCAGTTTTATCTGGTTCAATCAGAAGCCTGGCGTCAATGAAAAGGGAGAACCCTATGTTGAACCGTACAAACTGGAGTGGTTCAGCAACAAGAAATTCAGGCAGGCTATTTTGCATGGCTTGAACCGTAAAGGGTTGATCCAGAGCGTGTATTTTGGCCGGGCAGAGCTGCTGCATTCCATTATCAGTCCGGCCAATCAGCGCTGGCATAACCCTGATCTGCGCGAGTATGATTATGATCCAGAGCGCTCCAGGGAGTTGTTACAGGAGCAAGGCTTTCAGTATACATCTCAAGCAGAGCTGCAAGATAAGCAGGGCAACCTGGTCAGCTTTGAGGTCTTTGCCTCTGAGGGCAGTGATATCACACCCCAAATCCTGTCTACTTTCAGGGAAAATATGAGAGATCTAGGCATCCAGGTCCGCATACGTTATATGGATTTTGGTACCCTGGTGGCCCGGATTGGTCGACACTTTGAATATGAGGCAGCCATGATGGGCTTTACTGGAGGGGCTGATCCATCCGGGGGCAGGTCAATTTATCTTAGTTCAGGCCGGCTGCATCTATGGAATCCCGGTCAGGAAGAGCCGCAGACCAGATGGGAAGCCCAGGTGGATGAATTGGTCTACGCCTCTGAGGAGACCTTTGACCTGGAGAAACGTGTGCAGTATGTGCAGCGTATGCAGGAGATTTTCGCAGAGCAGCTTCCTTTTTTGTTTTTGATCACTCCTCATACCTATGTGGGCCTGAAAAATAAATGGAATAATGTGCATATTCCTTCCATGGGATCTGTGATCTGGAACATCGATGAGTTATACCTTGATCCGGAGTTTTGATGCTGGCGTTTATTATCAGGAGAATTTTGGCAGCCATCCCGCTGCTGTTTGGTATCTCAGTGTTGGTGTTTATGCTCATGGCTGTGGCCCCAGGGGATTTTTTAGATGTTGCCAGGGCCCAGGAAGACATCCCAGCAGAATATATTGAGCGCATGGAGAAAGAATTTGCCCTGGGCGAGCCCTGGTATGCCAGATATTTTATATGGATGGGCAATGTGCTCCAGGGTAATTTAGGTGAATCCTGGATTTATAGGGTTCCGGTCACAGAGTTGCTTAAGCAACGTATTCCAGCCACACTGGTGCTTTCAGCCCTGTCCATTCTGTTTGCTTTGTGCGTTTCCATCCCTTTGGGAGTTCTGGCGGCCATTTATAAGGACTCTGTTTTGGACCGGGCAACTTCCTTGTTCGCCTATGCAGCTCTGTCCATCCCTGAGTTCTTCCTGGCTCTGCTGGCGGTGATGTTTGCCGCCAAGACAGGCATTTTCCCCACCGGGGGGCTTAGCTCGGTGGAACAAGAGTTCATGCCTTTTTGGAGCCGAATGATAGACTATGCGCATCATCTGGTTCTGCCCACCATTGTCTTGGGCCTGGGCAGTGTAGCCAGCTATATGCGTATTATGCGGGCCAACTTTCTGGACTATATCCGTGCGGATTTTGTGACCACAGCCCGGGCCAAGGGTGTGTCCGAAGGCCGGGTTATGTTTGTGCACGTGCTGCGTAATGCTATCAATCCCCTGGTCAGCGCTTCAGGATTTATTTTGGCTACTTTGTTGTCCGGCTCTATCCTGGTGGAAAATGTGATGAACTATCCAGGCCTGGGTCAGCTTATTTTTGAAGCCTTGATGCGTCAGGACGAATTTGTAGTAGTTGCTGCGGTACTCATGGGCTGCATCATGCTCATGCTGGGCAATCTGATTGCCGACTTGCTCCTGGCTTGGTCTGATCCCAGAATCAGATTGGAAAAGAACTAGGATCATGTTTAAATACTTGTTTAAAGAAATCCTGCGGCGTCCATTGGGCCTGGGCTGTTTGACTGTACTGGTGCTCTTGTACACTTGTACTTTGTTTTCTCAGTTTCTGGCCCCATATTTGCCTACAGAGCAGGATTTGCAAAATGCATATCACCCGCCTACTAGGATAGTGTTTAAGGACTGGCGGCTGCAGGTGCAGATTTACGAGCAGGTGGACCCGGCGGCAGCCAGATATGAGCCCGTGGCGGGAGAGACTGCGCCCATTAGTTTTTTCTCTGCAGGGGAGGAATACAGGTTTTGGGGCCTGTTTCCTGCAAAAATGCGTTTGTTTCAAGTGCAAGAGCCCTATCGGGTCTATCTATTGGGCAGCGATGCCATTGGTAGAGACGTTTTTTCCAGGTTGCTGTATGGTGCCCAGGTATCCCTGAGCATAGGTTTTATTGGGATTTGTATCACCATGACCCTGGGTTTCCTGGTGGGCGGGGTGGCGGGCTACTTCGGCGGCAGGGCTGATTTTCTGGCCATGCGTCTGGTGGAATTTGTGATTGCCGTACCCTCACTTTATTTGCTTATTGCCCTGCGCGGTGCCTTGGCTGAACATTTTGAACCTGAGCAGATGTATCTGGTCATTGTGATCATATTATCCCTGATTGGCTGGGCTGGTGCAGCCAGGATCATTCGCGGCATGGCATTGTCCTTGCGGGAAAGACCCTTTGTCCTGGCAGCAGAGATCATGGGTCAGAGCAGTTTCAAGATCCTGTTCAGACATTTTTTGCCTAATCTGGCCAGCTATTTACTGGTGGCAGCCACTTTGAGTATTCCAGCCTATATCCTGGCTGAGGCAGCGCTTAGTTTTCTTGGATTGGGCATTCAGGAGCCAGGCACCTCCTGGGGGCTGATGCTCCAGCAGGCTCAAGAACTGAAAGTATTTACCTTGAACCTGTGGTGGCTGCTGACCCCTGGAGCAGCTATTTTCATCACAGTAATCTCTTTTAATATGTTGGGCGATATCCTGCGGGATGTTGCTGATCCCAGACAACAGACTGTCAGGAGATGATTTTGTATACAGGCCTTAAACAAGGACAGGGCAAAGAGAATACAGAGGTGTCTTTGGAGTCCTTTAGAACAGGCCAGTTTGAGCAGTGCAAGGTTGCAGCGCCTAAAAACAGCATAAAGAACAAGATGGCATGAACAATACCAGTATCAAACCGGAATTCCATGGCCCCAAGCTTCTGGAAGTGCAGAATTTATGCATTGAATTTGAGATTTACGGAGAAGTAAGCAAGGCTGTGGACAATATTTCCTTTGGCATTGAACCCGGTCAAGTGCTGGCAGTGGTCGGTGAGAGCGGCAGCGGCAAGAGCGTGACCGGCCTGGCTTTGACCAGGCTTTTGCCTCCTCCTCCCGGGTGCAGGATGCAAGGAGAAATCCTGTACAAGGGTTATAGTCTGTTCTCCTGTTCTGAAAAGCAAATCCGCAAATATCGGGGCAGACATATTGCCTATATCTTTCAGGAACCAGGTACAGCCCTGAATCCGGTGTTTAACATTGAGTATCAGATTGCTGAAGCCATCAAATTGCACCGGCCGGAGGTGAAGAATGTTCACCAGGAGATCATTCAGGCCTTGAATCTGGTACAGATTGATCAACCAGAAAGGCGTATTCAGGACTACCCTCAACAACTAAGTGGAGGAATGCAACAAAGGGTGATGATCGCTATGGCACTAGCCTGCAGACCTGAACTCCTGGTGGCTGACGAACCCACTACCGCCCTGGATGTGACCATCCAGAGACAGATTATGGACTTGCTTAAGGATTTGCAGCACAAACTAAAGATGTCCATTTTGCTCATTACTCACAATTTCGGGATTGTCTCCGGCTTTGCCGATCAGGTGGCGGTTATGCGCCAGGGGCAAATCCTTGAGCAGGGGGCTGCACAAAATATTTTAAAAAACCCTGGACATCAATACACAAAGGCCTTGATTGAATGCATCCCTAAACTGGGCAGAAAGCAGCGCCGGCTGCCCAGCATAGATTCAGAATATGCAAAAAACCAGGAGGCAGGGCCCAGTCATGGCTAAAGAATATAATTCAGCAAAGGCCAGAGACAGTCAAGAACATACAAACCATTTGCTGGAAGTGAAAAATCTTAAGGTTTATTTCCCGGTGTATGGCGGTCTGATGAGACGCATTCGGGGCTACATCCGGGCAGTTGACGATGTATCCTTTACTGTGCAGCCAGGGACTGCAAAAGGCTTGGTAGGGGAGAGCGGCAGCGGCAAAACTACCATAGGCCGCTGCCTGGTCAGGCTGCTGCAGCCCAGTAGTGGTAGCATCCGCTATAACCAGGTGGAGATTGGTACTTTGAGCAAGAGGGCCTTTTTTCCTTATCGCAAAAAAATGCAGATGATCTTTCAGGATCCTTTTAACTCTCTTAACCCGCGCATGAGTATAGAACAGATCCTGAGAGAACCTTTAAGCATACACTTTCCAGAGTTGAGTCCGGTCCAGGCCCGCAAGAGAGCAATGCAGTTGCTGGATCAAGTCGGCCTGCAAGCTAGTCATCTGAAGCGTTATCCCCATGAATTCAGCGGTGGTCAGCGGCAGCGCATTGGCATTGCCAGGGCCCTGGCAGTGGAGCCTGAGTTTATAGTCTGTGACGAACCAGTCAGTGCCCTGGATGTCTCGGTCCAGGCCACAATTATTAATCTGTTGCAGGATCTGCAGGAAGAATTGGGGCTGACTTATCTGTTCATTGCCCACGATCTGGCTGTAGTAGAACATATCAGCGACGAGGTTCTGGTCATGACCCAGGGCCGGATTGTGGAGCAGGCCAGTGCCCAGGATATCTATCGCTCTCCACAGCATCCCTATACCAGGGAGTTGCTGGAGGCAGTGCCGCAATTATGAACTCATCAGTCCCAGCGCATTGTATTATAAACTTTTTTAATGGAGGTATACCAATGAGTTACCGCTTTCATCATGTTCATTTGATCTGCAAGGATCTGGAAAGAATGATTGATTTTTTTGAGAATGTTTTAGGGGCTGTACTGGTTAAGAGAAAGAAATTTGGGACTGCGGACGGCGCATCATTGGACCTTCAGGGCACAATTATCAATCTTCAAGTTGCAGGGGAAGATGAATATCAGATTGAAAAGGCTCCTCAGGCCAGATATGGTTACGATCACATCGGACTGCAAGTCGATGATATCGATGGGGCTTATAATGACTTGATGCAGAAAGGTTTTTCTTTTTTCATGGAGCCCAAGGACATTCCCGGTCTGAGAATCGCTTTTTTTAAAGGTCCTGAAGAAATACCAGTTGAGCTGGTCCAAGTATTGGATTGATCCGGAACTGCAACTCCTTTGTAACCACAATAGTGGTCAAATATTGAATACACAAAAGAGCAGTTCCGGATAAAGAAATCCGGCTGCAAAGCTAGCATCCGATCTCAACTTTGAACTTTGTGCTGATCATCGTGAGAAAAATGCAGCTATTTAAAGTGTGGATTGATCTCAGTGAATGTCAACAGGAGAATAGTCAAAGCTCTGGGGTTGTTCCCATCCAAGACGAAACTGCAAAAAATAACTTTGCGTCCAAATGAAGAAAAGATTGGATGCATAACCCTCTAATTTTTCTGTCTTCTGTTTTCTGTCATCTGTCCACTGCGCCTGCAATTCTGACTTTTTACAGGCGCATCATCCAAGGTATGGATTAAAGGCGTGGTTTGGTGATAATCTCATGAACCTTTAAATCCAGGCAGTTATGAGAATTAGCAGGGGTAAGAACAGTAGCTGTATCCGCTCCAGAGCCTTTTCCGCCAATGGCTAGCACTTCTTCATCTGTTCTCACTGCTCCGACATCCGCAGCCATGAGTGAGATTTCCACCCCCACCTTTAGCCCGTGCCCGAACATGCGCAAAGTGTAGGCCATGATTTCATCTAATTGATAGGTGTTGAGCTTGGACCGAATCCCCCTGCCTATACTGCCAAATGCGTGGGCACAGGTAATGACTTGAATTCCATGACTTTCAAGATCAGTGCGGACTTCTTGCGGCATGCGCTGTTCATTTGGATTGCGATACCCTGTGACATGGGTGACCACAATGAGCTTGATATTTTGGAGATCAAAGATTTTTTGGGCCTTATAGGCTGTGTCTCCTGAGCAGGAAGCCAGGACACACTTGGTGATGCCCAAGGTTTTCCCGCGATCACTGGCTGCCTGGAGGCAGGCCTCGGTGTTTTTGGGTCCTGGGCTGGGAAATAGGACGGTATGCAGTTGGTATTGTTCGGTCATATCAAACCTCCGTTCATGTTTATTGTTGGACAAAGGTAACTGTTCAAAATGCGTTTGGCTTTGTCATAGCCGAAATCAGGTCATGGGGTACGGTTATCCTTTTTTCTGGCATGGCTGGAACAGACTACAAGTTCACGGCTAATAAGGTCTGACTGCATAAAGTCTGATTATAAAAATTCAGATGAAGAAAACATCTGAGCACAACTCTTCGAACTTACTGTTAGCTGTCCCTTATGTTGCGAGTTCTTACAATCCATTGAAAGACATGCAACTATTCA
>CAZLUR010000089.1:0-10683 GCA_964562725.1 uncultured Desulfohalobiaceae bacterium
CGCTTACAGCCGCGGGCCGGCTCCCGATTTGCACGGGATTCCCTTTTCATTTCCCAGATGGGAAAACCTGAAACAATTTTTATTATATTAGCTACCTTCAGCGCATCATAAATGTTAATCATGTAGTTTTGTATACACTTTTTTATATGTATATCCTACACTGGGCATTTTGGTCAAGGGAAAACAAAGCTTCAATGTCAGCCAGACTCCATTTCACCTGTTGGGAACGCTCAGCCCCAAAAGCCATCGCGCACTACGCGCAACACAGCTTTACCCAGGATTTTTTTCAATTCCAATTTGTTTGACAGGTAGCAATATATCGTCTATTTTGAAATCCAAATTAAATCTAAACGACAAAAAGCGGTTCATCTATGTATGTCCAGCGCACATTGGAACATTTTATAAAAAATTCTGCACGACAATTTCCAGTTACTCGAAAAATTGCTCATACCCTTGGGGCCGGGCGGCGTGATTTCACTGGCAAAGAAGTTCGTGCCGTTAACATCTAACGTACACGCTATTCCTGTTGCGGCTTTATAAGGATTCCTTCCGGTTTTTACTGCTCAGGCCCCAGATAAACACCGCAATAATCATCAGGATAAACAGGGAAGCAAACCATTGCACCCCTGAGGCAGAAAACTCTGTGGCCTCATCCCGGGCGTCTTTGATTTTTTCCATTTCATAACCCTGAACCTCCTGGCTCTGCTCACCCGAGGCAGCATCCTGTTCAAGCTGATCCTGCTCCCGGATCTGTGTCTCTTCGGCCTTGGCCTGGGTATCCTGCAGGCTCTGCTGCAGACTGTGCTGGAGCTGCTCCCGATCCCGGACCTGGTCTGCCAGCTCCTGGCCGGTTGCCTGCTCCAGGGCCAGTTTGAACTCCTGCACCATCTCCGGGGACACAATCCCGGGCACAGAGATAATATTGACCACCATCTGGTTCAACAGTGGATTATTGCAGGTGTGCTCGCAACAGGCCACTCCCTGCTGCACGACATTCAAGGCATATTCTGCTGCCATATTTTCCCGGATATCTTGATCCGCATCCCAATATTCCTTGCGCACCGCCTCCAGCATCCTGGCGGTAATGGACTGCCAGACCCAAGGATTGGCCTGATCAAAGAAATCCTGCAGCTGCTGCCCATATTTATCCTGGACATACACTTCGTAGACCTGCTGCCACTGGGCCTCGTCCACTGTATCCGGGTCAGTAACCTGCCAGCCCCACAGGTATTCTACAAAATTGGACATTTCCCTGGCCCCGGCATAGTCTTCCTGCTGCATGCCTGCAATCCACTTCGGGTTCAGATAGCGGGTGCGCATTTCCCTGGCAATTGTCCGGGCTGCCTGCTCCACCTGGACCTGGTCCGGGATTTGCTGCTGGGTAATAAGCGTCCGGGGAGACTGGCCCGCTGCCTGGCGCACAGCCAGGGATAGCCCTCCCAGGTATTCGAAGACGTCATCATTATCCAGCGTGCCGTAGACATTGGAAGATCTGGAATGCAGGGCCGTATCCACATTCGAGAGGTTCAGCCGGAAAACCTGCCTGGCGGGCCGGCCCCACAGACCCTGGCCAAAGGCATGGCCTACCCTGCTTTCATAAATTTCTGCGATCTCCTGCTCAGATTCCCAGATCCCGGAGGCAGCCGTCATTTCCGAGACCCCTGTACCGTAGGAACCGGATTGTTCAGAAAAAATGCGTATCCGGGACAATTGCTCGGCTTCCTGTTCCTGCAGTCCCTGCTGCAAAAGCTGCGCCTTGAGCCTGGCATTGTTTTTACGCAAAAAGTTTTCGATATCTGTCTGCAGGGCAGCCTTTTCCAGGGCCTGGTCCAGAAAATGCAGCTTCTCCGGGAAAAGATCCCGGTAGAGTCCAGAGGGGTTGATCAAGATATCTATCCTGGGCCGTCCCAATTGGTCCCCGGGAATGACTTTGACCCCTGTCACCCGGTCAGCTTGGTCCCACTCAGGTTTCAGGCCCAGGAGATATAAAAGAGTGCTCTCATTGACTCCCTGATTGCGTATCGTTTCTGTGGCCCAGAGCACTACAGCCACTTTTTGGGGGTACTGACCAACCTCCTGCAAAGAGGAGTCAATGATTTGTTGTGCCGCTTTTTTGCCCAGTTCCCAGGCAGCAGGAGAGGGCACTCTGTCTGGATTGAAGCCGTAAAAATTCTTACCTGTGGGAATTGCCCCGGGATTGCGTACCGGATCATTGCCCTCTCCAGCCGGGATGTATTTGCCGGAAAGCCCGGCCAGAAGCCGGTCAAGTTCTCTAGGCCCCGAGGTTTGCAGGTCCTGCAGGATATCAGCGGTTTCAAGGTCTGGATTTATATTGGAGATTGTCCGGGCAGTTTCCTGCAAAGGCTCTCCCAGGGGTGAACGGCCAAAAGAATGCAGCCCATAAGGCATCAGGTTTTCTTTTAATTCTTTAAGATAATGCTCTACTTCTTCCAGATCCTCGGATTTGATCGTCTCCAGGCCCAGATCATGTTTCAGGCCCAGCTGTGAGCACAATCTTTTGATTTTCTGCAGGGTAACCGGGGTTGTTTCACTGTCCATGGCCTCGGCAAATTCAAAATCGTTGATCATTTCATCAAGGCGGCGATATTCTGCATACAGGCCTCCAGGACGTAAAGGGGGAGTCAGATGGTCTATGATCACCCCCCTTCCCCTGCGCTTGGCCTGGATGCCTTCCCCGATATTATCCACAATATAGGGATAAAGATTGGGGATATCCGTAATCAACACTTCCGGGGGACAGGCAGCGGACAAACCGGCCTGTTTGCCAGGCAGCCATTCATGAGTGGCATGTGTGCCCAGATGGATCATGGCATCTGCTTGGAAACCGTGTTTGAGCCAGAGATAAGCAGCTACATACTGGTGATGAGGGTATAATGTTGTGTCGTGGTAGAGCTTCATGGGTTCATCGCTCCAGCCCCGCACAGGCTCAGGCAGCAAAAAGACATTGCCCAACTGGATGCCGGGAATGATCAGATCATCATCTTTGATCATGATCGAGGACTCTTCCACCGGCCCCCATTGTTCCAGGACACCGGACTGAAATTCCCGGGGCAAATCTGCAAACCATGTTTTGTATTCAGCTATTGGCAGGCGCAGCACCTTGTCTTTGGCCAGGAGCCTTTTCAGAGAGCCCGGGGCCCAGCTGCCAATATTCCGGCCATATTGCAGAACAAGGTCCTTGATCTCTTCTTCCGAGGGCATTGCATCCCTGTCGAAATTGTAACCCTCCTGCTGCATGCGCTGCAGAATCAACTCCAGGCTGCGGAATACATTCAGGTAGCTGGCACCCACATTTTGCTTACCCTGGCCATGGTTGTAATAAAAAATGGCCACATTTTTGTCCTTGTTGGGCTTTTGCTGCAGCTGCACCCATTTTTCCAGTCTGCTCAGCAGAAACTGCAGATTTTCCTGGATAATCTGATACCGGGTGACTTCCCGGCCCGTGTCGGGATCTTGCACCTGGACCGGACCGGTCAAAGGAGTAGGTTCAATCAGTCCGGAAATCTCGGGGTTGGCCATGGTCCAGACCACATGTATGGCAGGCATGCCCACAGGGTCCTGGCGCCACTGGTCAATGCTCAACCCGTAGAGGTTAATGGCATTCAAAATCGGCACCTCCAGGTTCAACAAGGCCTCCTGCAGCGGGTCATTGATCGAGGAATAAAACTTCAGGGAAAATGCCAGGACAGCGTCCACCCGGGTCCTGCCCTGCTGATCCATAAGAAAAGAGCTCAGTACCTGATCGTCCTGGCCGAAAGCGACCAGCACGTTCCAACCCTGCTGCTCAATATGCATGATCAATTCTTCTATGCTGGACTTCTGGCCAGCGGCCAGGGAGGAAGAGAACATCATCAGTCCCAGCCAGGGCTGCTCCGGGCTGTCCTGAACATGTTCGGCGTACCAGGTTTGATATTCTGCAAAATCAGTAAAAAACTGCTCAGATCGAGGGTGGTAAATACCCTTTTCAGGACGCTTCTGTACTTCTTGATAATCAATATCCGTATCAAACTCCTTATGCATGATCCGGGCCAGCATGTTCCGTATATTGGTTACAGAGATGTTCTGGTAATAGGTCTGGATATGCGGATCAAACAAAAAGCCCCGGTCTTCGAGCAGCTGATCATCCCGGGACCCGCGCAGGGCATAGATTTTCTTGCTGGAAATATCCACATTCTGCAGAACATGATTCTGCAGTTCCGGATCCATGACATCCACCACAATCACAGCAGCTGCATCAATGAACTGGAGCGCATCTTTGCTTTCCCTAATTTCCCGGGGTGTGAAATATTCTACATTGATCTCCCCGGGCAGCTCCAATTCCTGCAGGGCCTTTTGCGCTGTATAACTATTGGCCTCAATAACCAAAAAGGCAAGTTCTGCAGCCGTGCTTTTCGCCGGTATAATAGTCAGCAGCCCCAACAGGGCCCATCCAATGATTCTCATCTGCTGCTCCTTTTTGATCTGCAGGCTTTTGTTCAGCCTGAGCCCTGATAGCGGTGACAATTGAGATCAAGGCCTGTTCCAGAAAAGACATGTTTTCCGAGGCCGGCACCATTTTTTGGACATTATGTGCAACCCTTCCGGAAATCTCTGCAGCCACTCCCTGCGTCCAGCGGGTAAAAGCCTCTGTTTCCTGGAGCAAGCCTTTTTCCCGCTCATCGTCCAGGCTCATGGCAGCTAGCACAAAGTGCGCATATTTTGGTTGAAGCAAAGTGCAATACAATGCGCTATGCATCTCCTGCCTGGGTAGTTTTCCGGTTTCCTGTAGCTCGTTTACAAACTCATACAGCTGCAGGCCCCGCTCCTGCAGACGATGAAAAACACTGCGATGAGGGACCAATCCGTTTTGCCTGCTAATGGCCTCCTGCACTCCGGCATGGACCGCCCCGGCGATCAACTCCCCCAGCTTGGAGTGCCCTCCTGCATTGTGCAGCTTTTGACCATCACCCTCTGCCACCAGGATATTATCCGTGCCAGTACCGGTGGCCTGATGCTTCCGGCCGGAATATGCGCTGCGGATATCCAGGTCCTGCAGGGCAGCGGTCTTGGCCTCAGTGGCGGTAATAATGGCCCGGGTCATGGCCCTGGGGCTGAGCTGCATGCTGGGCAGGATAATGATATTGATGGTCCCCGGCTTGTAGAATGAACCGGAATCCCGTGACATACGCTGGGCATTGGAACTGACTCCGGCTGTGACCAGCGCGTATACGGCCAGATCCTGGTATCTTTCTTTTTGGATGCTCAGATTGTCCATATCCGCACCTGTAAACAAAAAACTGGACTGGTTCGCTTCTGCCTGAATCACGGCATAGACCTGGGAACGTACCCAGTCCAGCCCCTGGTGATGGCCCAGGCTCCAACTTGGAGCAGGGGAAAAATGATTGCCGATTCTGGATATCTCCTGCAACTGCCCTTCCAGGGTGGAGACCACAGTCATGGGCCTGATCAGATCAATGATCAGGGTCTTGTTTGCAAAGTCAGCAATCCTGCTCTGCGCAATCCTGGCCTGTTGCACATAATCCAGGTCCAGCTTTATGGACCTGGAACCGGTTATTGCTTGCTCAAAAATGAAATTCTCTGTTGCTAAAAACTCCCGGGTGTAAATCCTGGAGGCCAGCCAGGACACAAAAGCGCCTGTTCCGGATGCCGCTCTGCAGGTCAATTCACAGGGGAACCAGTACACCGCGCCGTCTTGCACAGCCTGCACATCCCGCCAGCCCGGACTGGAAAAAAAGGTGTCCGCAAGCTGGCGATCTCCGCCACAGCCATAAATAACCTGAGGATCAAAGTCCTGCCACTGCTCTTTACTGACAGAAACCACTGCTCCCGGCCCCTGAAATTCAGGGGCAATTCCCCCGGCCTTGCGGATCAGTTCATTTTGAAAGGAATCCACACCCGGGGTCATGATCTGCTCTCGGCCCATGAGGCGAATAACCCGTTTGCGATCCTGATCCGGGATCCTGGCTGTTTTTTGCTCAATGAGCTGCAACTGTTCTTTGATGCCTTGTACCAGATCCCGGCCCTGTGCTTCCCGGTCTAAGATCCGGGCCAGCAGCCCAATGTCTGCAAAACTGCCGGCAACAGATTCTGTCTGCAAAAAAACCACCTGAATCTCCTCCTGCAAGAGTTTTTGCAGGAGGTCGGCCTGAATCTGGGCTGCAAAGACCACATCTGGTTGCAAGGATGTGATTTTTCGGATACACGGCGTTAAAAATCCGCCCACAATCTGCTTGCTGTGCACTTCTGCAGGCTGATTATTGTGCTGGGTTACACCCACAAGCTTAGGCCCGGCATCCAGGGCAAATATGATCTCTGTCACAGAAGGCACCAGGGACACCGCCCGCTCAGGCGGTGCAGACCAGGAGATCTGCCTGCCCAGGTCATCCGTAACCTGGATTCCTGCAGCCCGGGCAAGAGATGCAAAGAAGAGCAAAAAACAGCATATGACTGCTATGCTCAACATCACCGGACATTGCATATGAAGATTTTTCATATATAAATACCTATAATTATTGTGATTAGGTTCCAAAAAGCAGTTTGGCCCGCAGCACTGGCCTTTCTTCTTGTTTCCACCTTTTTGCGCAGAAGCATCCGCTGCTCACTCTGCGGTCTCCAGGAAATAGACCTGAAGAGATCCAAAAAGAGTGGGCAGTATACAAATATTACTCCTCAGGCACATAGATCATACTGCCGTCTTCCAGCCGAAAGGCAGTGCCCAGACGGGTACCACGACCCTGACTGGTCTTTTCACTGACTTTGCGGGCATCAATTTTTTGCCCCTTTTTGGTAATGATTTCCATTTGGCCACTTGAAGACTTCTTCATGATGGTCAGTTCTGAATCCTGCACAAACAAATCCTGCATGTGATAGGCGGAAATCAGGGTAAAGATCAGGCCCACTATAAATACCAGGCCCAAATCAAAAAGATTGGCCACCCCGGACAAAGGATCATTGCTCTCCCTGGCCTGGCCTGCACTGCCTGATCCATGGCCTGAAAAATACGTTCGCCTGCTTTGCATATAACGCATAAGTTCCTCTTTGGATTGGGTATCCAGGTAGCAGGTGTTGTTCATTCCTGAATTTTATGTTCCCAGAATCTCTGGCTGAGCACCTCTGTAACCAGCTCAATGTTTTTAATATCCTCCTGCACCCAGCGACTTTTGAGGCTCAAAAATAAAAAAGACAGTAACCCCAAAGCCATGCCTACCACAGTGGTCGTAAAGGCTATGACCAGATCAGAGGTCAATCTGGATATATCCCCCTGCCCCAAAGCTGCCAGCCCGGTACCCATGGGAATCAAGGTGCCAATGAGTCCCAGGCCAGGGGCTACGCGCACCACAATGCGCAAGGGATCCAAAGACTTCCAGGCGCCCTGGGTGGACTCCTGCAATAGATTTTCCACGACCAGGCCGGAAAAAGATGCAGCAGCATCTATCTTTTGCAACTGACGCACATGGTTCTTGACCCTGTGCCCCAGATGCAAGTCTTTAGTTTCATTGTGCATTTTATACGGCAGGCTTTCCGGAGCAACAGGCTGCATGCGCAGCCGCTCCAGCCACTCCGCAAAAAAAACCCCAGCTTGGAACAGCATCCAGAGCACCAGGGCTGCCAGCAGAAATAAGACCGGATACAGCAGTGAAGATGATATGAGATAGATAAAGGTTTTTAAAAAAGCTGCAAATTCCATAAACTACATCCTTTTCGATTTGCGGGCCTCCCACCAGAAACCGCTGCCAATGACCACCAGGCTGAAAAAAATCAAAACTGCTGCTTCCTGGATATTATGCCCGAGCATTTCCTGGCTCGTATACAGGGCCAGACTGTACACTTCTTCCAGTTCACTGAACTGGGGCATGAAAATCACTGACAACAGAAAAAAAAAGGCCAGGGCCAGCATGGATCCACCCAGCATGCTTTCAGCAGATATTTTCATGCGTGGCAGAAAGGCTGACAGCAACAATGCCGTGCCCAGGCCTGTGCCCACAAAGGCCGCCCAGACCAGCAGAATGACCTGCAGACCTGATTCTGGAAACAGGGCCAGCAGAAAAGAGGTATTCAAAAAAACAACCAGCATACACACCGGGCAAGGCAGTACCAGGAACAGCCAGCCCAGACTTTTTCTGCCCTCAGAATGATTGTTCCTGAGCAGCAATAGTCCCCAGACCAGAAACAGTGCCGCCAAAAGCACATGCAGAAACATTCCGGAATGCAGCACCTGGCGCCAGGCAGCCAGGTGCTGCAGCAGGTTGATCTCCTGCAGCACCCACCAGGAGAGGAAGAAAAGCACCCCATAAAGCAGGCTGTAACTACCCGGCACTAAAAACCTGGCCCAGAAACCCAAAGGGCGGGCGCTCATGTAATAGTGCAGGCCCAGACCGTTTTTCAGGGCAAAGACCCACAGGGAAAAAGCCAGGCCCAGAACCAGGGCTTTGATTTCCATATTGCCTGCATCCTCCTTGCTGCGTGCTGTTTAAGCCTGTATTGCTCTCAACTTTAGAACTTATATTCTGCGCCCAGCACAATACTCCTGCCCGGCATGGGCAAGTCCTTGACATGGGCATATTGCTTATCCAAAAGATTGCGCACTTCCCCACGCAAGCTCAGTCCCCCATAAGCTCCAATATCCACTATATGTTTCTGGACACTGACATTGGCCACTGTGAATCCGCCCATTTTGACCACTGGAGCTTCATAATCCGGGGGACCTGCACTCTGCCAGTCCTGGACCTTTTGTGTTCCTGTATAGGCCAGGGCCAGCCGGGCAGAAAAACCATCGTAGTCAGAAACCATCAATCCGTAGGACAGATGCGTATCAGAAGTATACAGCAGATCATCTCCGGTCTCTTTATCCTCATATTCTGTCAGATAGGTGAAGTTCACAAATGGAGCAATCTGCCAGCCGTGATTTAGAAAATGACCCAGATCAAAAGAGACTTCTCCTTCAAACCCGGAAATTTTGGCATCACCGATATTATCCCAGGTCTGTACCCCGTCATCCCTGGTCACCTGTTGGATCTTGTCCTTGAAGTCTGTCCTGAAAAAGGTCAAAGAGGTCTCCCAGGCCCTGCCGTACCAATCCAGACCCCCTTCATAGGTCTGGCTTTTTTCCGGATCCAAGTCAGGATTGCCCTCATACATAACCCCCCAACTTTCAAACTTGCCTGCCAATTGCTGGGCATCAGGCATTTTGAAGCCCTGACCGTAATTGACGCGCAGTTTCAAATTTTCCAGCAGAAAATAACCAGCCCCTAGCCTGGGGCTGAGCTGACTGTCTCGTTCTGTATCTCCTTGACCTTTTTTGACCTCTACTTTGTACTCGTCGTAGCGCAACCCACCGGAAAAGATCAGCCTGTCTTCCAGGTACTGGGCTTTGCCCAGCAAAAAATAGGAGGGATTGTTAAACTCAGTTTTTTGGGGATCAAAATCACTGTTGATTTCGTAATTGACCCAGTCCAGGCCGGCAGTCAGCCTGTACTGCTCAGGGTCCCAGGTTAACTGACCCTGGGCCCCGGAATGATCAGCTTTTTGTTCATATGGAAAATCCGTACCTTTCCAATGATCTTTATCCTGGCCCAGAAAATACCTGGCCTGCCAGGCAAACAGGCCGTCCCGGGTGGCGCCGTCATAGATGAAATCCACAGATTCATTGCTTGAGTCTTTATACTCATCAGGGTCTGGATCATTGAAATAGCCCGGGGTGCCTACGCCTTCGGCATCGAATCTGTTGTACAACAGCCCGATCCGGTGCCGGGGCAGGATTTCATAGCCCAGATTGAGATTGATATTGTCCTTTTGATCAAATCCAGTATTGATATACTGCTGGCCATCCCCGGTATTGTAATCATCCATGGAACTCCTGCTCACAGCACCGGAAAAATCAAAGCCTTGCTTCTGCCCGGAAAAACCAGCCCCGGATTTTGTATACCCAAAACTGCCCAGGCTGCCCTGCACAAAACCTTCCGGATCCCCCCGGCCCTGCTTGATGATCACGTTGATCACCCCGCCCAGGGCTGCAGACCCATATTGCACCGAGGCTGGTCCGCGAATAATCTCCACCCGCTCGATGTTCTCGGTCATGATCTTGGCTGCATTTCCGGTCCCTGCCCGGCGACCGTTAAGCAAAATGAGCACTCTGCCCATCAGGTCATTGCCGTGGCTGTCCGTCCTGAAACCACGGATGCCCAATGGAGTCAAAGCCCCGGGCTGCAGCCGCACATTGCCGATGTTTATTTCTGCCAGAAGTTCCCCCAAGTCCCGGGCAGGGGATGCCTGGATCTGCTGTTCATCAACTACAATGACATCAGTGGTCAGCTCCACAGCCCGCTCCGGGAAACGGCCGGAGGTGACCACCAGCTCATCCAGCTCCTGGGATTCAGACTCGGCCTGCACCTGGAAAGCCGCCAAAAGCAAAGTGCAAAGTCCCAGACATAGCATCACAATAACTCGCTGTGCCATAATTTTCCTCCTCTAAGATGAAGTTAGATGAGTTATGGCCCGGAAATAAAAAATCCCCGGACCGATATAGATCGATCCGGGGATGTCCCGTTTTCATCCACGAATGCATTTCAGCTTTACCTCGGCGCCGCAGGTAAAACCAAATATTGTTTCAGGCAGGTCTTCTGACTTGCGGATCATCCTACTTGTCCGGCACTCACTTCATGT
>CAZLUR010000090.1:0-10207 GCA_964562725.1 uncultured Desulfohalobiaceae bacterium
ATCCGGAAAAAGGCTACCGCATAGCCCTGGCTACTACAGATCTGGCTGGCATTGCTGATTTGATATTAAAGCATCATGAGCGCTGGGATGGTAAAGGGTACCCTTTGGGGCTTGCAGGAGAAGAAATTTCTGTTGAATGCAGGATCCTGGCCATAGCTGATTCTTTTGATGCCATGACTAATGACCGGCCTTATCGTCAGGCCATGAGCAACGAGGAGGCTGTGCAGGAACTTCGGCGCTGCGCCGGCAGTCAGTTTGATCCGGAGTTGGTGGAGAAGTTTATTCAGGTTTTGGAACAGGTTGATGTAGAATAATTTTATAGATAGCGGCTATAAGTCCTAACTCAATTTTTTAAGTAAACAGCTAGCAACCATACTGCATCCGGCCCATTTATAGTCATCAGTGATCAGAGGTCAGTAAAAACAGAAATGATATGTACCGCTGGAAAGTAAAAGTTTTGGCCCTTGGCTGGACCGCAACCTGCAGGATCCTGAGTCTTTGCAACCACTTCTGAAGCCGGTGGCCAGCCAGGAATTGAAAATATACCAGGTGGCCTGGCGGTGAACAATCCCAGGAGCATGGCGCCAGGGTGCTTATTAAAGCTTTACCCAACCAAGGCTGGGACTTTTCCGGGTGGTATGAAAGTGGCATTCTTGTATCCACTGATGCTAGTTACAGGTTTAAAGCTGATAGAGACAGAGCATTGACCGCTCGGTTTAGAAGCGCAGGGTTGCCCGGGATTTTAATGCTTCTGCTGGATGATGAATAAAATATAAGATCATGCATGCACCAGCGAAAATTTTCTTATTTTTAATATTTCTGCTCTTTTTCCTGAGCTGCGGAAATGATCAGGACTATTTTATCAATCAGAAAGAATTGGCCAACTTGCTCAAAAAGCATGTAAACTTGATCATTTTAGATGTCAGGCAGCCCCAGGAGCGCACAGGGCAATTGGGCAAAATCCCTGACTCTGTGAATATCCCCCTGCAAGAAATTGAACCTGGCCTGGCCAAACTGGATCTGCCTGCAGAAACGCCAATTGTCCTGCTTTGCCGTACCCAAAACAGAAGCCAGGCAGCCTATCGCAAACTAAGCCAGATGGGCTTTACTAACTTGTATGTATTGCAGGGCGGAATGATGGACTATGAGCACAATCCTGATTATTAAGAAGCTAAAGCAAAGTATATAACTTTAAAAATGACCAACTCTAAGCCGTCAAATGCGGACTCTGAATTAGAACTTGCTGCGCTATCCCATACCTGAAACTCCATCCTGGAATCAAAACCGACTAGGACAGCAATTATGCCCAAAGCACATAGACTTACAGCAGGCTGGGCCCTGCTGGGTTTTATTTTGCTGGTCTTTTTGACCTCTATATTCGGTGCAATTTTCAAGCCTGGAGCCTGGTATGCCCAGCTGGCAAAACCTGCACTGACGCCTCCTGGCTGGGTCTTTACCCCGGCCTGGCTCTTGCTTTACCTGATGATTGCCCTAGCTGGCTGGTTGGTCTGGAAAAATGGGCCTGGTCTAAAACATGCAGCCCTGCTTTGTTGGGCAGGGCAGCTTTTGCTCAATGCCCTCTGGTCTTGGGTGTTCTTTGGCCTGCAAAACCCTGCTCTGGCTTTTGCAGATATTGTAGTCCTTTTAATAATAATTGTCTCATTTATCCGCTTTGCCTATCCCATAAGCAGGTCAGCAGCTTTGTTGTTTATACCTTATGCCTTGTGGGTGGGATTTGCTGTTTATCTAAACTTGGGCATAGTCTTATTAAATTAAAAACCCTCTATCCCAGGTGCTGAGATCTAAAATGCTGTACAAGTGCCGCGTCAATTTTCTATTGTCGCAGCTCAGGAACAATCCGTTTTGTTTCTGGTTCCCCTCCCTGCCGCCTGTCTTCCAGGCGGCAGGGAGGGGTTAGGGCAGGGTTCATAATGTGCGATACTCGAGATGTGTCAAGCCACTAGTTTGAATCTTCTTCATTACAAAGATTTTTACAAGTCAACCTTGATCCCAGCCATGACAATCCTGCCTGGAGCAATATCATCTGGCCGGCCCTGTCTTAAAAAGATGGGATATTCCTTGTCCAGGATATTCTCTGCCTGCACAAAGACTTGCATCCGATCCATGACCTTCCGGGACAAAGCCAAGTCCACGGTCCAGTAACCACCTGTTTCCAAGTTGTTTTCACCATCAAAATAAATCCCTCGGTAATAATTCGTCAGCAGATTGATATCTATCAAGTTTGGATTTTGGTAGTTCAAGCCCAGATGCACTTGGTGTTTTGGCTGGTTAGGAAGATAGTTTCCTTCCAGGTCCGGATTCTCTTCATCTTTGGCCACCTTGGATACATTGTAAGTGTAATTGCCAAACAGGCTTAGATTCTTCAATGCTTGCCAATGCAGCTCACTTTCCAGGCCATAGATATCCACTTCACTGATATTGTCCAGTTCATAATAATATCTGGTTCTACCCCCGGATATCGGCTCTGTGCCTGTCAAACGATCCCCAATATAGTCCTTGGCTGCGGCCTGATAAAATGTGATTTTGCCCAGCAGGTTATCTGTAAGAAACCTTTCCACCCCTAGATCATAGGACCAAACTTCCTCGGCTTCCAGCTCAGGGTTGGCCTGGCGATAGTAAGTGCCTCCCCCGCGGACATGTACTTTATACATCTCAAACAGGCTGGGCGCCCGAAAACCCTTGCCCCCGGAAGCCCTGAAAGTAGTCTTCTGGTCTGCATGATAAGTAATGCCCAGCTTGGGAGAAAAACTATCTTCGCGCTGATCATCGAACTCATTGTCATATGGCTGCCCTCCACCATCATCCCAGTTTGCCCCATCATAGGTCTTCATCCAGTCATATCTGGCTCCCAGGCTGATAATGAGGGAACGGTCAAAAAATTGCATGTCTAAATTGGCAAAAGGGGATATAAAACGCTGCTTACCTTCAGCTCCCTCATCCCGGGTGCTTTCAGTATAAATATTATCGTATTCCCAGGAAACCAGCTTAAAGGCAGACCCTATGGTCAGCCTGGACCAGTCGTTCGCTTCCAAAGTCCCCTGCATATCAGCACCCCAGGTCTTGGTAGGAACATCCTCCTTGCGCAGCAAAGAAGAAAAGTCATCACCGGAGAAGTCCTGATAAGCAACCTTATCTGCCCTGTTCAAATAAACCAAGCCCTTCAGGCCTAGCAGATTCCCCTGGTGGGACAGATCCAGCCAATGCTGATCCAGCTGCAGGTCGTCATAAAAGAATTCCCGGCCCTTGCCTAATTCATGATCATAATATAATGATGCCAGGCTGATGTCTGTAGAGGAACCAAGCTCATAGGTGGCTTTGGCCAGAGCCTGACCTACGTCCCGGTGCCGTTTTATATCATATTCCTCTTTTTCATCCTGCATATAGAAGCCGTCACTTTCTTCATAGCCGCCTGCCATCAAAAGACCTGCCTTATCGAATTTTTCGCTATACATCCCTGAAGTTTTGAAAGTGCTGGCTGTGCCAGTCTGGGCACTTAAGGAACCCTCCCTTTGCTCAGCTGGATCCCTGGTAATAATATGCACCACTCCGCCCAATCCTTCGGATCCGTACAGGGCCGAAGTTGGTCCGCGAACCACTTCGATCCGCTCGATCGCTTCCTTGGGGATATGCCCCCAGGCTACCCAGGAAATAGCATTATTGAAGTTATCATTCTGGGGCACGCCGTCCACCAGGAATAAGACCCTGTTTTTACCTACGCCGCGCATGATCAAAGGACTGATGATGCCATTGGTCTGCAGACTGTTGTGCCTGAAATTGTACATACCAGGGACACTGCGCACAATATCTTCCACCCGCTCATAAGGTGAAGCCATGATGGCCTCTTTGTCCAGCACAGTAATACTCTGGGCAGAATCCCTGAGCAAAGCCTCACTTCGGCTGGCAGAAACCACGATCTCCTCCATCTGATGTTCAGCATTTTGATTTTCCTCTGCCCCAAGCATACCTGGAGCCATCCACACGCATGCTAATAAGCAAACAAACCAAAGGTGTCTTCTGCTAGACATAAGCTCCCTCCTATCTTGTTGAATGTCAAAGTATAGCAAAAAGTACACCTTTGGTAATACTAAAATACAAAAAATGCAATTAAAATTTTACGAATATAAAATGAGTGGCACTTAAATAAGGAAGGGTAGTAATCTAGCAAAAAAATAGTGTATTGTTGCAGAAATCAATCCATCCATTTACTGCATTTTATCTATTTGCTGCAAAGCAGATTCAGCGTTTTGCCTTTGCTCTTCAAACTCTGCCGCCTGCTCAAAGGCCTTGCTGGCCAAGCCCAGCTCTTCTGTTTCCCAGGCTGAGTAGCCTGCCATGAGCCAGGCCCTGCCTGCCTGCTGGCCATCCTTGACTGCAGCTTGTTGATAAGCCTCATATGCTTCGGCAAATCTCTGCAGCTGATAAAGGAGGTCCGCCTTTAACATCATCAGTTCCGGATCCTGTTCGTAGCCCTCAAAGGCCTGGAGAGCATCCAGGGCCCTGTCCTGCTCAGCCAGCTGCTGACAGGCGCTGACCAGGTTGCGCAGCACCCTTTTATCCGGATCCTGCTTCAGAAGCGTCTCATATTCAGGCACTGCCTGCACTGGAATACCCACCTGCAGGCGCAGATCCCCCAAAAGCTGTCTTTCTTCCCGGCTCAGAGGAGTCAGATAGCTGTAAACGGTCAAAGCCACTACAGCCTGTTGATAATCGTCCCTGGCCAGGGCTGTGTGGGTCAGGGCCTTCCACCATTTCTCCTGCACCGGGTCCTGGGAGGTCAGCTCCAGGGCATACTCCTTAGCCTCCTCCAACATCTCTAGCTCCAAATACTGGTGCAGCAGGATCTCCTGCCACTGAATCTGTTTATCGCCTTGGTGCTCTCTGGCCAAAATCTGGATGTGCTCCAGGGCCTGTTCGTTCCTGTCAGCAGACAGATAGGCGTGGACCAGGTTCTCCCGCCACTTGAGCTTGATCTGCCCTGGATGCTCTTTAAGCAGCTGCTCAAAGCATTGGATGGATTCCTGCAGGCTCTCCTGCTGCAGCCAGCTCACCGCAGCAAAATACAGATATTCCGGCTTCTCTTTGTCCTCTAATTGATACGCCTCCTGGAAGTGCCTGGCAGCCTCTTGGAATTTGTCCTGCTCATGGCTGACCCTGGCCAGATTGACCCTGGCCTGGACATGCTCTGGATCGCCTTTCAGACCATTGAGATAGGCCTCTTCCGCCTGCTCCAGGTTCTCCAGGGTCTGGTGGATATTGCCCTGCAGGAAATAGACCTCGGGATGGTGGTAGCCCCGGGGATCAGCCTGGTCTGGATCAGGCTTTTTTGTTTTGGATCTGGCCTGAAAATCCTGCAGAACTTCCAGGGCCTGCTGGTATTCTTCCTGTTGCATTAACTCATAGGCCCTGGACAGAACCAGCCCGGCTGCCGGGGGAGGCTCAGAGGCCTGGGCCATACAGGCCCCGGGATGAAATACCCAAAGCAGCCCCAGCATCAGGCTGAAGAGTCTGGCAATGGACAATATGTACAGTGTTTGGTTTCGCATTCGAAAAAATGATCCAGGCATATTTTTTTATAAAGCTTCAGGTGAGTGCTGCTTGCTGTGCCCTTGTCCTGTCTCTGTTTTCAGGTTCCTGCTGCTGCTCTTCATACCCACAGGCTGGTACCCGGGCACAAAGCCAGAATCAGTCCAGCTCAAATCTGATCCTGGTTTGAGCCACAGTCTGCACCGGCACACCACCCACGGTGCCAGGCTCAAAACGCCATTTAGCCACGCTTTGGCGTACGGCCTGTTCAAAAACGCCTGGCGGCTCGTGATCCAGGATCTCCACCTCTGCAACCCGACCTTGTCGATCCACCACAAACTGCACCTGAACCCAGCCTTCAATGTTGCGCCTTTTGGCCCGCATGGGATACTGGGGAGGCATCCGGGAAACTGCCCTCAGGGGCTGATCCAGGTCTCCAGGTCTGAACTTGTCCCTGGGCACGCTGACCTGCATGCTCTGCATAGCAGGCAGAACCAATGTCTGCGGTCCTGAGGGCAGACGGGGATTAATCTCAAATGGCAGGCTCATTTCGGTTGGCTTAGGTTTTTGCCTGGCAGGTTCCTGCCTGGGCTCAGGATCCTTTTCCTCCTGCTTTTCTTCCAAAGGCTCCAAGGGTTCAGGCTCTTCAGGCTCAGGCTCCTGGAGGCGCACCAGTTTTACATTGGAGACAAATTTTTCATAAGTCTTCACTTCCGGCTCAGAACTGAGCAAATAAGGCACCAAGGCAAACAAAAACAGGTTCAGCCCTGCTGCGCCCAGGACAGCCATGGTCCAGGCCCCGAACTTTCTCTGCTGCAGCATCCTTTGATATGGACTATCCGGTACTTTTCTGGCCATTGATTCTTACCTGTGCGAGCTCACTTTGTCCCCAGCGGCTCACGCCGCACTACATAATACCTGCAATAGCAGAAAACATACCTTCTACCCGTGCTCCCTGCTCCACACTCCATGCTTTTTGTACATCCCAGCATCCCAGCATTAATTAATCACTCCAGCCTGTCCGCAGCCAGGGAGACGTCTTCTGCTCCTGCTTCCCGGCAACCATCCATGACCCGGATAGCCATGCCTGTACTACTGGCCTGGTCTGCGACCACCACCACCGACCCTTCAGGATTCTCGGCCAGGGCCCGCTGCATATTGGCCCGCACCGCCCGGACATCAATTTGCTGGCCTGCCATGAACACCCTGTTCTGATCATCTATGGCGATCAGAATCATGGCCTCTTCTTTACTGACCGCAGTGTCCGCCGTGGGCCGGCTGACCTCTATGCCGGTCTCTTTCACAAAACTGGTGGTCACAATAAAAAAGATAAGCAGGATAAAGACCATATCGATCAAGGGCGCTATATTCAGCTCCCTGGTTTCGCTCTTTTTGCGCCTGGCAGCAGAAATATTGAGCATGATCTACTTCTCCGTTGCTTTCAGTCATCAGTCCTCTATCCTCTGCCTTCCGTCTTCTGTCCTCCGTCCTCCGTCTTCTGTCCTCTGTCTTCTGTCTTCACATCTGCCGCCTCAAATAATAGCCTATCACTGCATTGCGCTTTTTGAGGTTTTGGGCCCGTTTTTGCAGAAAACCCTTCATGTAAAGACCCGGGATAGCTACCAGCAAACCGGTCTGGGTAGTAATCAGGGCCTCGGAAATACCCCCTGACAGGGCCTGGGCATTTCCGGTCCCATAAACAGAAATCACATCAAAGCTGACCAGCATGCCCAGCACAGTACCTGAAAGCCCTAGGAGCGGAGCCACTGCAGCCAAAGCCCCTATCATGCCCAGGTAGTCGTTTAGGCAGCGGTTAATTTTTTGCACGGATTCATCCAGGATAAAGCGGTCCAAAACAGGATCTCCGCTTTTGCTGTGCATGAACTCCGCCACCAATAAAGAGACCATTCCCCTATACCTTTGGGGATCAGGCATCCGGTTTTCCTGAATATGCTGCCAGGCGGTTCTGGAATCCATGTTTTTGCGATATAGCCTTCTGAAGTACAAAGCCCTGTTCACGATGAGTACCCACATCAGTACACTGACCAGACCTAAAGGCAGCATGACCGGGCCGCCGCTCAAGAAGTAGTCCTGCATCTGGTAAAATACAGCCAGCAGGACCTCAATCATCCCTCATGACCTTGTGCATGCATATGTTCAGCTTGCCTTTTACCCTTATGGGCCATGTTTACCAAAGCCACAGCCTTTTCCTCCATATCCTCGATTTTCTTCTCCATAGCTCTGTTCAGCCAGGTGTGGGCCATGAGCATGGGGATAGCCACGGAAAGGCCCAGCATGGTGGTCATCAAAGCTTCGGAAATACCGCCGGACATCATCCTGGGATCCCCTGTGCCATGCAGGGTGATGACCTGGAACGTATTGATCATCCCGGTTACTGTGCCCAAGAGGCCCAGTAAGGGAGCAATCGCCGCCAGCATGCCCAGGGTGGACAAAAAGCGCTCCATAGGCGGTATCTCCCTTAAAATAGCCTCCTGCAGAGCATTTTCCATCTCTTCCCGGGGCATATGGCAGCAGCTCAGGCCGGCAGAGATAATGCGCGGCAGGGGCTTGTGTCCTTGCTGGCTGCAGGCCTGCCTGCATTTTTCAAAATTGCCCTGCTCCAGCAATTTCTGCACAGAAAACATGAAACCCCGGGAATCAAAGCGTTTACGCAGCAAAAATATGATCCGCTCCAGGATAATGGCCAGCCCCAGAGCTAAAAGGAACAATATGGGCCAGACCAAAGGACCGCCCTGAGAAATCTGCTCCTGAAAATTCAGCTTATGGGTCAGCTGACGCAAAGCTCCGCCCCGGGAAATATCCAGGGGTACGGCCTGACTTTCACCGTCCATGTAAGAGTTGAGCTGGTTTTGCATGCGCCAGGCAGGCAGATTGGGCAAGGCAAACAACTGTTTCCCATCCGGTGAGGGCTGTAAAAATCCCACCTCCTCGGGCGTCCGATAGGCAGCAGTAAAATTGCCCAGAAACAGGAGTTCAGCAGTGACTTCTTCTCCGGAACGATCCACAATACTGCCCTCTTGCAAGCGCACAGCTCCGGACAGCTGAATCTCCTCCTGCAGAATATCAGCCAGCACCCGAATATCCTGCATGCCTGGAAACCCCTCCTCCTGGACAATGCCTGTCAGAATTTCCTTTTTCTCTGTATCTGCAGCGCTTTGCAAACTGTCCTGCTGCAAATCCTGTACATCCTGGGCACTGGCCTGGATCGCCCTCCTCAGGTCCTGCACTGTATTCTGTGCTTCCTTTAGCTCTGCAGATAAAGCTGATTCTTCTGCAGTCAGGTCCTGCACATCTTTCTCTAAAGCAGCAATAGAGTCTGCATACTTTTCATTTTCTGCTTCCAGATCTGAAACAGCCTGCAGCAAGGCTTCCCGGTCACTGATTATCCTTTGCCTGGCCTGGGCGGCTTCCTGTTCAGCAGCCTTTTTTTCCTGCCTGGCCTGTTTTAGGAGCTGCTGCCTCTTTTCCCGGGCCTCAACCTGCATCTGGCGCATATCCTGGGCGGCCAGACTTAACTGCGCAGCCAGGCAGAACACCAGCAACCCTGTTATCATGAATATTATTCTGCTCATGGCACCACCATCCTGCCCAAAGGCAGAGTTAACAGTTGCACAGGCCTGCGCTCTGAGCCTATATCAATGGCTTTGGCCAGGGCCCGGTTGTACCTGGCAGGCAGAGTTTCCCATTCATCTGCAGCTACATTGAACCAGCCGCTTTCCTGCTGATCAACTGTCTGATAAAATAGGCTGAGCCGGCCTAAACGGAAGATATTGGCCCGGAGGCTGCGACCATGGACCTGAATCCTTTCCTGATAAACTTCAATTGTTCTGCCGTACTCAGCTTCTACCCAAAATGCTTCCATTATCCTGCGGTATTTTTCACTGACCGGTTCTTGCTCTTCAGCCAGCACCTGCTGCAAATCGTTCAGGCGCAGCTCCCTTTCCTGAGTCAAAAAAGGCAGGCCCAGGCTGACCAATTCCTGCATACGCTGCAGCTGCTGCTTTAAAAAAGGCTCAACATCTTGAGTAATCTCCTGGATATCTGCTAATTGTTTCTTTTGGCCGGCAATGAGTTCCTGGACTCTGTGCACTTCTTGCTGCAATCTGTTTTGTTTTTCTGCCAGGCGTTGATTTTTATCCTGCAGCTGGTCATATTTTTTAGTCAGCTCCTGCCTGAGCTCCTGCCACTGCTCCCTCTCTTCCTGGGTCTGCTGTCTGATTTCTACTGCTTGCTGCACAGGCTGGCGGACCTGCTCTCCTGGAGCATTTTCATAATCAGACTGGGCAAAACTGATCCCAGCCAGACCCAGGGACAAAAAAGCACCTGTACAAATCCCGATCACAAGCGATTTAACTCTCATAAGAAAACTCTTTTGATGATGTTTTGCTGCATGGATTGCGCAGCCAAGTAACACTGTTTAATAAATAATGCAACATAGAAGATCTTTACTAAATAAATAGTATTACCAAGCCTGAACCATAAAAAATCCCCGGACCGATATCAGCATCGATCCGGGGATGTCCCGTTTTCATCCGCCAGGGATCAGCAGGCATCACTTCAACCCGCAGCAATACCTGTTCGCTGTTCCAGGCAGGTCTTCTGACTTGCGGATCATCCTACTTGTCCGGCACTCACTTCATGT
>CAZLUR010000091.1:0-10181 GCA_964562725.1 uncultured Desulfohalobiaceae bacterium
CAGCTACCCAGCCCGAAAGTATTAATCATTCCTTAGCCAGCGAGGAGCGTTTTTTCCAGGAGTCAATCATGTCCTGTTTGAGATCACGCAGCTCCTGGCTCAGGGACACATGATAGATATGGGGGTTGATCAGCCTTCTCACCCCGGGGTCAAGGACCTGCAGGTCTTTGTCCCTGATTTCTCTTATCTCCTGTATAGAGGGGTGCTCATGAACAAGCTTTCCGTGCGAGAAAACATCCTGGAGCAAACATTCTATTCCGGACAGGTTGGCACTGCCCAGGCACCTGAAGGTCTGGACATCATCCGGATGGTACAAATAAATATCATCCTGCAGGTCAGGCCTTTCATGATCCAGGCTGATCAGATCAGCCACAGCCCTATGCCTCTGATCATAAAGCCGCCAGGTCTTTTTAAAACCTGGATTAACAGTCTTGGAAGGGGTCTCGGAAATCTTGATCGCGGGTTGCCAGCGGCCATTATCTTTGACAGTGGTCAACTTGTATACCCCATCCAAGGCACACTGCCCAGCAGAAGTCAAAAGCCTTGTGCCTACACCAAACACAAGCCGATTAATTACCTGATCTGGATCAAGACCATACTGAGGGGCCTCTTCTGTAATCTGATTGATGATCTGGTTGATGACCATCTCGTCCAGCTGGTTGGACAGGGTGATAAAAACATCTGGAAAACCAGCATTATCAAGCATCTTGTGGGCCATTACACTCAGATGGGCCAGATCGCCTGAATCAATGCGGATGCCTCTGGGGGTGTGGCCTTTGCGCCTTAACTCCTCAAAGACCTTGATGGCATTGGGGATACCGCTTTCCAAAGTGTTCAACGTATCCACCAGAAGCACGCAATCATCAGGATAAACCTCGGCAAAGGCCCGGAAGACCTCCAGCTCTGAATGGCCAAGGGCCATAAAGGCCTGGACCATGCTGTGGGCATGGGTCCCCTTTGGCGGATAGCCTAATACGTGAGAAATGCCCACATTGGATGTAAAATCAGCCCCGCCAATTAGAGCGGCCCTGGCCCCGGCATTGGCACCCAACTCCTGTCCCCTGCGCATGCCGAATTCCAATATACGCCTGCCCCGGCTTGCCTGGCGGATACGCGCAGCCTTGGTGGCTATAAGGCTCTGATAATTCAACTGGTTTAAAAGGGGAGACTCCAGGATCTGGGCCATGGCCAAAGGGCCCTGCACCACAGCTATAGGGGCCTGGGGGTGAATCACCCGGCCCTCAGGCATGGAGCGCATACTTATCCGGTCAAAGGAACCGTTTTGACCCAGCCACTGCAGAAAACCAGGCTCATAATACGGTTTGCCTCCTGTAGTCTTCTGGCTCCTTAAATAGTCGAGCTCAGTCCTGGTGAATCTGGATTCGCGCATCCAGTCCAAAAGCCATTCCAGACCGGCAAAAATGCAGTATCCAGCCTTATGCGAACCATAATCTGGAGGTTTGCGAAAAAAATATTCAAACTGCACCTCATTTTCATGCTGGCCCATCTGATAATAAAACTGAGCCATAGTCAGTTGATACTGGTCTGTATAAAGAATACCCCTGGCGATATTTTGTTGGCTATTGTTCATTGCAAACCCATCCAGTACGCTGCTTGTTTCTGTTTCCTACCAACTCCAGCCTGTAATTACTGCAGCACTGAAGCAAATATACAGGGCCCCAGCGCAAATAAAACTTTATGCACAACAGTTTTGCATAGGCTCAGGCTTGAAAACCAGCCTTTTTCAATTCAACTCCTTCTTGCGTACCCAGTTGCGGTTCTGATCCTGCAGGAAATGCTCATCCTTGGCCAGACGATACATGCGGATACGGTTCTGACGGGCCACTTCCTGCACTGAGGCCCCGGTCTCCTTGGCAACAATCTGGAAAAGAGTTCTGCGGTCTTTATTTTCAGCTTCTACCAGATCCTGTATATTCTGGGGTACATTGTCCCGGACAACACTGACCAGACCGTTCCAGGCCTCACCCACCAAACCCTGATCCTTGGCCTGCAACAGCTTACTATAACGCTCTTGCATGCTCTGGGTCACTTTCTGCTTGTCTTGGGCCTGGGCCGTATGCAGTGCACAGAGCATAAAAAACAGCACACAGCAAACTGTTAATATCTTTTTGGTTCCGATCATGGCAGACTCCTTTTTAAAATCAGTTTAGCACTAGTTATTCCAACTGCTGCAGCTCTTCCTCGCTAAAGATATCCTCCAGTCCGCCCTGAAAATTTAAGGCATCATCCAGGGCACGCTGTACCTTGAGGTTAATATCTACAGTGACATGTATAGGGGCAATCTCCACCTTGTGCGTAGTGTCCGCAGTAACATGGTGCCTGCTGCAGGCTGTGAGTAGCAAAAAAAACACCGCCCACAAAACAAAGTATAATAATCTCTTCATATTCCGCTCCGGTTTGGCAAAAAGTTATGGCCCGGGGGCAAAAACATCTTCCAGGGCCTGTTGAACTGCCTCCTCCCGGCTCAGATTGAACCTCAAAACCTGATTCAAGGCCTGCTGTACATCATTGATGTTCAAAACCAGGCTACCCACCTGTTGGGGAGGATCTCCCTTAATTCCTTGACCGCGCAGCTCGATCCTGGCCGAGACGTCCTTTTTCTGCGGCAGCAGGCGCAAAGAGAAAAAATCGTATTCAAAATCCTGAAGCGCCTGTTCCAGGCGCTGGCTGAGCAAAGACAGATACTCGTGCCCGGCCATGCTCTCCCGAACATAGTAAAGCAGGGTCTCCAGCCACTCTTCGTCCTTGATGCCCAGTCTCCCGGTTCCAGGCAGGGCATACAAGTGACCGCCCTGCAAGTCAAGCCCATCCTGGCCAATGCCCAGGGCAAAGCTGCCGCTGAAAAGGCCGTTGCCCACAATCTTGCCCTGGGTCAAATCACCCAGTATCTGCAGGGGATCCACCTCTTGCAGATAGATACGGGCATAGCCCGCCTGTTCTCGCAAATCCCAACGGCCCTGGTAGATGGAGATCTCGCCCTCAGGCCGCAGGCCAAAGCTGCTGCTGTCCAGGATGAAATGGTCCCCTTGCAGCCTAAAGAACAATTTTCCCTGCTCCAGGCCCAACATGCCCCACTGCAACTCAGAGAACATAATGTATATATCCCTGTCCTGAGCAGTTTGCAACGGGCTAATGTTCTCCAGGGCCAACTGGCCGGAGAGGCCTGCCAGCCTTAGATCAAATTCCTGGTTCTGGAGCCCTGCATCCTGCAGCTCCAGGCCCAAAAAAGGCTTTAACTCTTTGCCCTGCAGGCTGGCCTGCAAGTCAAGCCTGGCCTGGCCTGTCAGATTAAGATCCTGCAACTCCGGGATTAGAGATGCTAACTCCTTGAGCTGAGACAGGCCAAACCATCCGCTCCAAGCCTGGAGTTCACCTTGCAGGCCGTATTCCTTAAAAGCCAGTTGCAAATCAAAATCCAGTTTAAGCTCAGGCAAAAACTGCCAATCGCCCTGTAGCTGCATCTTATTTTCCTGGGCCAGGATCGTGCCCTTGGGACCTGTCCAGCCGGTTTCCTTGTAATGTATCCGGCCCAGGCTAAACCGGCCTGGCTCTGACTTGGCCTGGCCCAGCACCAAAGGCAGATCCAGTATGATGGATTCCAGAAGTAAACCCTCTGCATGCAGCGCCAGCAGGCCCTGTTCCAGGCCCATCCGCAGCACCCCTTGCCAGCCTTGGCTGGCGCTGCGCCCCAAGGCTCCGCTTATTCTTGCCTTGGGAATGTTCGCTTGCAGACTTTTGGAATCCAGGGCAAATTTTTTCTGCAGCCGTGCATCCAGGATTATTTCCTGTGCCATTTCCTGCCCCAGGCGATATTGGGCCCAAGGCTCATTACCCTTTGCGGCCAACTGCAAGGCTTGTACCGAAAAATGTTCCTCCCCTTGAATTAAAGTGCCAGAGCTAAATCCCAGGCTGCTATTTGCAGCTGCACTGACCATGATCTCGCTTTTTTTAGCCTGAGCCTGGACTGGACCCTGAAACAGCACATCCTTCATGAGCAATTTCGGCTCGGACAAGGCAAAATCCGCTGGTCCCAGACGGGTATTCCTAGCTTGAATCTCTGCCTGGTAGTCCCAAGTGCCGCCCTCCAGACTAATCCTGGACTGCAGAATTCCAGAAGCCTGAAGCGGTAAATCAGTAAGACCTAAATCAGCAGTTCCAGCCATTGCGCTGAGCAGCTTGTCAGGCAATATCCCCTGCAGCTCAAAATCCCAATGCCCGGACCAGTCAAACCCCTTATCCAATAAAGCATTGACATCCACCAAGTCGCCGTGCAGGGCCAGCTCCAGCTCAGCAGGCTCCTTAAGCCTGCAATGCAGGTCCAATTGGCCCCCTGCTTTCCGCAGTTGCAGGTCCAGGCTGGACAGCAGATATTCCTGGAACTGCAAACTATTGAGTTTCAGGTCTGCATCCAGCTTGTGCAGATAAAGATCCTGATCAATTGTCCCCTGCAGGCCCAAAAAGCCATGGGCCAACTCCAGGCCAGGCCATTGCAAGCTCTGATCCCGGGTCTTAAGATGCAGCTCAAAACCTCCCCGTCCAGCCCCATCCAAGATCTGCTCCCAGCTAAAATTCAGCCCCCCCTGGACTAAAGCCTGCCCCTTGTGATCCAAGTGCAGAAAGCTCTCAGGATATTGACTGCTCCCGGACCAAGGCAGACCCAGGTTGCCCTCTAGACTGAACCTGCCTTGATCTAAATTTCCCATTCCGGATATGTATATTGGCAGCCCCATCAGGCTGGTTTCCAGAAAGGCCTGCAGGTCTTGTGCTTCTTGCAGCAAGAGCTCCCCTGCCAGAGGCAAGGGCCAGGAAAAACCCCAGGATTCCAGGATCAGATAAGAAGATCGCAGCTGGAGGCGTTCAACAGGCGGCAATGGCAGGGTGGACTGCTCCTGTTCTTTAAAGCCCTGAGACAAGGGCAGCCTCGGGTCCAGCTGACCATCCTGCCAGGCAAGCTTCCATTGCAACCCGCTGATCACAATCAACTCGGCTTTAGCCTGCAGCAGACTTTGCAGGCTAAAGTCCAGTGTTATCGACTCTATCTCCAGGCCCAAATTGGATCCTCCCAGGCCACCGAGCCTGATCTGTCCTGGATAGACTGTTTGTACAGTAATCCTTGGCTCCTGAATACCAAGTTTACCCATTTGGGTCAGCAAAAACCGCTCCAGAAAAAAGGGGAGGCACAGAAAAAGACTCAACAGCAGAACTAACAAGCCCAATCCAGCCATCAGCAACTTGCTTTGCAGGGACATTTTTGAAGCAATCTTGCTTTTTGCTGCTGCTCTACTGTTCATGTCTTTAATCTACCTAAACTGCATTAAAAAATCCTGCTGCTTTTCCGGTTTCATTTTAGAACCAGAGCGCAATTCGTCCCGCTAAAGCCATTTTCAGGGGGCTCATTAATATTTGGCCCGAGGCCCGGCATAGAGCGTCTTTTGCATTTTATAATCATCCATGACAAAGCCGGCACCTATATCCGTGACCAGAGAACAGACGTGTTCAAAGCCCATATGCTCGTACCAGGCTATGGAATCTAGATTGTACTTGTTCACTGTGAGCCAGATCAGTTCCAGGCCGCCCTGTAAGCAGTTCTCTTGTACCAGTTCCAGCCCGGCCCGGCCCAGGCCGCAGCCTCTGTAATCCTGATGCACGTAAAGTTTACTCAAGTGCAGTCCAGGATTGTCAGCCTGCTGTACATAGCCCAGATAGCCGGCCGGGACCTCCTGCGCAAATAGCAGATAATAAACAAAACCTTGGGCAATTTGCTGGGCTATGGCTGTTTGACTCTGGTATTTGTCCAACATGTACTGCACCTGCTTATTGCCGATAATGGGCGTATAATGTTCCTGCCAGATCTCCCTGGCCAGCTCCTGGACCAGGTTCATGTCCTGCACAGATTCCTTGGCTACCAGCTGCAGGCTAATCATCTGAAATCACCCTTGTAACCCTGGATTACTCCCAGCCAAGAATTAGCTGTTTGTATTTCCCAGGAGAATTTAGTAGGTTTTTGCCTTTGCCCAAGCCCAGACACAGGATCAGGACTTAAAATCTATGCCCAAATCAGACAAATTTCAAGCTGCAATGCAGCATGATACCGCCCAGGGATCTGCCCTGGCCATGGCCGGGGTATTTGTGCTCAGCTTTGACGCCCTGCTTATCCGTCTGGCCATGGCAGGTCCCTGGGACATCCTGTTCTGGAGAGGCCTGCTCATGGGCTTGGCCTTGGGGCTTGCTGCATTTGGCCGCACAAAATCCTTTTTTCTGTTTACCCTGCACAGGCAAGGCCGGGCTGCATATCTCAGCGGGACCCTGTTCGGCCTTAGCGGGGCCGGATTTGTCCTATCCATCATGAACACCCATGTGGCCAATACAGTCCTTATCTTCAGTGCTGCCCCTTTATTCGCCGCTTTGTTCACCTGGCTCTTTCTGAGGGAAAGGATACAGGCCAAAACCTGGCTGGCCATACTGGCGGTAATCTGCGGGGTTGGACTGGTCTTCCAGGGCTCACTCAAGGCCGGCAACTTGAACGGAGACTTCTATGCCCTGACTGCAGCCCTGATAGTAGGCGCAAATTTTACCCTGCTGCGCCGTCATCCCCACCTGGAGCGTACGCCAATAGTGGCCTGCGGCGGTTTCATTTCTGCTGCTCTGGCCTTTTTCTGGGCTGAGCCTTTGAGTTTGGCTCCAGAGAGCTATCTGGTTCTGGCCCTGATGGGCCTGGTGCAGATGCCCCTGGCCCTGATACTGCTGGCTGTGTCCACCCGCAAGCTCTCCTCCCCGGAAGTGAGCATGGTTTTACTCCTGGAAACAGTCCTGGGTCCGTTCTGGGTCTGGCTAATCCTGGGAGAATCCCCTCCAGGGCCCACCTGGCTCGGTGGCGCAATTATTCTAAGCACCCTGACAGTATATTTTTCCTGGTCTTTGCGCAGCAACCACAAAACTGCCCATTAGCCACTTACCTGAAATCCTGTCCTGCTTCAAAGTTTGAAGTTCATTCTGATAACTCCCAGCACCCATATTGCAGACTCCATGGCTTTAGCAATCAATGTCAGAAATGGGTGCTTGTGCGTCTACGGTTACTCAGACACTGTTCCAGTGACCATGGAGCAATGTATAGTGCACAGCTAAGCCGTGCGACAGACAGCCCTCCCTATACATTTATCATTGCGGGATGTGTAAGATAATCCGCGATACCCTCTTATTTGCGGTATATTCAATTAGAAAGCGGGCTGAACACATCGCGGCCCTTCTGGATTGGTTTACAAAAAAATATGTAGTCCTTATGAGTTTAGCCCCAGCTTAATTGCTCAGTTTTTGCAGTACCTGTTCGGCAGCAATGCTGATGGGCTCCAGGCTGGGCTCTGAAGAACAGTCAGGATTGCCTGCACAGATCAAAGTGGTCAAGTCTGCAACTGTTTTGTGACCCAGGATCAAGGCATTAACTGTATCTATCTCCTTGACCGCTGCTTCGCTATTGCTGATGATCTGTCCACCCAGCAATCTCTGGGACGTTTTATCAAAGACCAGTTTGATCAGCCAGGGCTGCATGCCCGGGATCATGCCGTGCTTGCTCCGGGATTGCACAGTAGCACAGACCGGAGCAAAGCCTTCCTGTCTGGCTGCAGCTTCTGTAAACCCCACAGCAGCAACATACTTATCAAAGAGTTTGACCGCGCTGTTGCCCAAAAGGCCGGGAAAAGCAAAGTCATAACCTGCCAGCCTTTTGGCTATGAAACGGCCCTGGATCACAGCAGGACCGCGCAGCTGAATAGGGGTAGGCCTGCCTGTAATGAAATGCATGTTGTTGATACAGTCTCCGCCAGCCATTATATCCGGGTTTGAAGTCTCCAAATACTGATTGACCTCTACTCCGAAATGGCCCAGCTTCAGGCCGATTTTCTCAGCCAGATCCAAGTCAGGCCGAGCACCTACATTCATAAAAACCATGTCTGCGTCCAATATCTGACCAGTGGAAAGCTGCACCCCGGAAACCTTGCCATTTTGACCCAGGATCTTATCCACTTTTTGGCCCATGTGCATGGAGATGCCTTTTTGCTGCAGATGCTCCTGGATATTTTCGCCCAGCTCACTATCCAGCATCAAAGGCAAGGGCTGTTTTAGGAGTTCAATTACATCTACTGCATATTGTTTTGGATCTGACTCCAAAAGCAGAGCGCTGGTTTCCAGGCTGATGAATCCCGAACCCACAAGGACCAGCTTTCTGGGACTGTTTTCTTTTATATACTGCCTTATACTTTCTGCATCCTGAAGCGTCCTCAAGGTAAATACACCCGGCAGGTCATTGCCCGGCATGGACGGGACTACAGGTTTGGCTCCTGTGGCTAGAACCAGCTTATCATAATGCAGCTTTCTGCCAGTAGAGAGCATGACTTGCTTATTGCCTGCATCGATATCCTGCACCTGATCAATGATCAGATCTATACCATTGTCTGCAAACATCTGGTCCGGATTGACAATAGAGTCTCCGGCAGCCTGACCGGCCACCACATGGGGCAGGGCTCATCTGACAATGAATTTGTCTTCTGCTCTGATCAATGTCACATCAATGCCTGGCATAAGCTTTTTAGCCAGCATGGCTGCAGGAGCGCCTACACCGCCGCTGCCCACAACAATCAAATGGTCTCCTTTGTGCATGATCCCCTCCTTATGGTTAAATAGATTCAGGCAATAAAGGCAGTTTAGATTTAGCCTGCCAGAAACCTAATACAATATCCAGATGAAAAACAATCGCCTGGCTTGACATGAAAAATACTAATGAATTAAATGGTTATTAACAATAAGTCCTGTTGGTGAACCTCTAGGTTATTGTACTTAAAACAAAGGAGAAATTATGACAGAAGAAGTCCAAGCCGGATGCGCCCGACCCACTGGAGGCCCGGTAGGAGAGGAAACCCAGCCGCAAGCACCTGAACTCGATCATACCCAAAAGGAGAGTAAAAGCATGATACAAGTTGGCAGGAATGCGCCTGATTTTACAGCCCCTGGCTATCAAAACGGAAAATTCATCAATGTCAAACTGTCAGAACACTTGGGGAAATGGGTTTTGCTGTGCTTTTACCCTGGCGATTTTACTTTTGTCTGAGCAACGGAAATTTCAGCAGTTGCTGAAAAATACGATGAATTTCAGAAACTTGGAGCTGAAGTCCTCTCTATGAGCATTGACAGCATGTTCGTGCATAAAATGTGGAATGATCACGAGTTATCCAAGATGATTAACAGAAATGTGCCTTTTCCCATGCTCTCTGATGCTGGTGGCAGGGTAGGCAAGGTTTATGGCGTATACGATGAAGATGCAGGCGTAGAAACCAGAGGCAGATTCATCATAGACCCTGATGGTGTTATCCAGGGCTTCGAAATATTGACCCCTCCTGTGGGTAGAAATGTCCAGGAAACTCTCCGGCAGCTCCAGGCCTTCCAGTTGGTCAGAGAATCTAAAGGGACTCAAGCTACGCCTTCTGGATGGAGCCCAGGCAAAATGACCCTCAAACCAGGTCCTGACCTGGTGGGTAACGTCTGGAAGACATGGAAAACAGAAATGGCCTTTGACTAAGCATTAGGTGCTAAATTGTTAACAATATTATGGACCACAAAGGCGTTCCTGCCCTTTGTGCCCAGTGTGCCTTTGTGGTTCTAATCTTTAAAGTACAATTTGCTGCACCGCGCCTGCACAGGTCATCTGCCTCATATGCTGATAAAAAATCATTTGTTTTCCTGATCCGGGCCTGGTCCCCGACCTTTTTTACCTGCCCCTGTTTTGCTTTTGGCCCGGCCTTGACGGCCTTGACAGCGGTCTTTACTGCCAGCCTTGTTTACAGCGCACTTGCCCCGGCCTCGACCTGCTCCCTGTCCATTTGCTCCTGATCCATCTTTCTTAGGCATATATCTTCCCTCCTGATTTTATTAACGGCCTCTGCTTCAGAACTCAATACTCCATCCAGCCTGAGCAAAGGCAAACTTCTCCTGGAAACGCTGATAGCAAAGCCCGGCAACCTTGGGTCCGGTACAGTGCGATACAGCAAGCAGTTCCAGCCCGAAATCCTCCAGGGCCTGCAGGATCTTCTCCAGCTGCCGCCCTGGTTCCAAAACTCCCAAATGGGTTCCGCCAATTACAGCCTTGAAGCTTTTGTGTCTGGTCTTTTGCG
>CAZLUR010000092.1:0-10141 GCA_964562725.1 uncultured Desulfohalobiaceae bacterium
AATAAATTCAAACTGATAAGACAAATACGAACTCAGACAGTTAGTGGCTTGAATATAGTCAATAAAAACAGTTAATTAATAAAGAACTATTGACTGCCCAGATAATTAATAAAAACAAAATGTTTTCAAAAATTTTTTGACTGTCAAGATAAGATGAAATATCAAGCTTTATATTTGTTGTTTGGTGCTTGTAATTTGGAATTTTGTTTTGGAGTGCTGCACAGGAGCCTGCCCTGGAAGTCGAACAGATGTACCTGCAGCTCAATCTCTTGTCTTAAGTACTTCAGGCCCTGCTGTCTGGCCCTGGAGGCAATGTCCTGCAGGATCTGATGGCATTTCTGCTGCTGCAGGAGCAGCTCTAAAACCTGCCTCGCTGTATTTGCGCCCCGCACTTCCTGGACCAGCTCTGACTGCACCCCCTGATGTGCGAACCAGTGAGCCAGGACTTCAAAATCCACTGCTGCTTTGCGGGCATGGGTATAGGCCCGGCCCTGGGCTGCCTTTACCAGCTTGCCGAACATACAGCCGTAATGCAACTGATTAAATCCGGATTTGGCCGCCTGGCGCAAGGCATAGGCAAAAAAGTCCGCTATCTGAATGAAACAGACTCCAGGCAGGCCGGGAAAATGCTGCTGCAGCATACGCTCGGACCTACCCCCAGTACTCAGGGCGGCAGTGCGCAGGCCCTGAGCCCGGGCAATACTCAGGCCGGCCTTGATGGTCTCCTGGTAAGACCTGCAGGAAAAAGGCTTGACTGTGCCCCTAGTGCCCAGAATTGATATGCCTCCCAGGATGCCCAATCTGGGATTCAAAGTCTTTTGGGCGAGCTCCTTGCCCCTGGGGACCTCGATCTGCACCAGGATTTTGCCCTTCAGCCCTGTTTCCTGCAGAGCTTCCTGTACAGAGGTTTCTATCTGCAGCCTGGGTACGGGATTAACAGCCCAACTGCCCACAGGCAGTTCCAGACCAGGCTTGGTCACTTGACCTACTCCAGGGCCGCCCTGGATTTCTATTTGTGTCTTTTCTGCCGGCTTGAACCAGACCCGGGCCTGGATGCGGGCTTTGTGAGTAACATCCGGGTCATCCCCGCCATCTTTGCGCACACTGGCCAGGCAGTGTTCGCCAATCTGCTGCACGCTCTCCAGGGGTATGCTCAATCTGCCGCCCAGAGGCAAGGGGATATCCACATTTTCCAAGTTTTTGGCCCTGCCCAGGATCAGGATGCAGGCTTTGGCGCCGGCTGCAGCAGCAGAGCCGGTGCTGAACCCCCAACGCAGCTTCTTGCTACTCACAAGTTGTCTTCTTGGTTACCAAGCTCCTGCCTGGTGACGTTATCATCCACGGAAGATTCCAGCATTCCAGCATTCCAGCATCTGATTATAATCACTCCTACTCCAGCGCCAGCTCAGCCAATGCGTTTAAACAGGCTGCAGCCAGAGAGGATCCTCCTTTGCGGCCGCGAACCGTAATATAGGGCACATGGTCCTGGGCCAGCAGCAGCTCCTTGGATTTATCGGCTTCCACAAAGCCTACAGGCATTCCTATGATCAGTGCAGGGGGAGGGCAGCCTTGATGTACTAATTGCCAAAGTTGCATCAAGGCTGTGGGGGCATTGCCCAGGACATAAATATTATGCTCCAGCCTGTCCTGCAATAGCTCCACAGCTGCTGCAGCCCTGGTCAAATTCAGTTCTTTTGCCTTCTGGGCGCAGTCCTGACCGCTGATCAAACACAAGGCTTCACAGCCCAAACGCTGCATTCTGGCTGATGTGATACCGGCCAGGCACATATTGGTATCTGTGATGATCTCGCAGCCCTGGCGCAGTGCGGCCACACCCTGGGGTAAGGCCCGGGGGTGGAAGTGCACCAGGTCTAGTAATTCATAATCTGCGCTGGCGTGGATCATCCTGCGCAACACATGCCATTGACCTCCAGTGAAAGGTCTGGGTTCTGGGACTTCAGAATCTATGATACGCAATGACTCGCGCTCTATGTCCAAGGGGTCAAAACTTAGTTGGGGGGACATGGGGTTGTCCTTTGTTAATAAGTATTGGAAGTTAGTTGTTAATCTTTGTTTAACAATACAGTTCTATCTCTTGTTCAGCTGCTGCGTCATTAATGTGGCGCACCAGTTTGTCTGCAATGGCCTGTTCCTGACCTAGGCCCCGGAACAGGCTTCTGCACAGAATCCCTGCGGTCTGCAGCCTGGATTGCAAAGAGTCTGAATCATCACCAGCCATGTCATTTCTGGCATGATCACCTGCCACGATCATTAAGGGTTTGAGCAAAGCCCGGGAGATACCTTTTTTTCGCAGTTGTCCCAGCACGTCATTCGGATCCGGGGATCCGCTGGTGCAGCAGACATGTACTTCAGTTATTGGATACATTTTTTGCATGCTGCGCATTAGCTCCCAATAAGCTCCCGTGTTGAAATACTTGTTGCCATGACCCATATAAACCAGAGCCGCATCCTCTGCCTGGGCCAACTGCACATCCGGGGCCAGGAGGCGGGCCACTTCCTCTATGTCCTGGGAATAGGGAGGGTGTGGGCCGTTTCTGCCCAGAAGCGGCCTGCCCAAGGCCAGCCTGGAGAAGGGTTTCCACTTTTCCTTTATAGTGTAAATACTGCTCAGGGCCTGGGTCAGGGAACAAAGCTCTTGGTACTCCTCTCCGTTGAATATATGGGTGGGCTGGATAACAATGCTGCGATATTCATCATTTTGCAAATCCGCCAAAGTGGCCAGAGGGGTCTTGATGGACAAAATCCACTGTTTGTCCAGCTCTGGGTATGCTTGCCAAAACTCTGGCTGCTGAGCGCGGCTGGCCCAGATCCTGCGAATGGTATTGGAGGTGAAGGCCAGGCGCACTGGTATCCCGGGATAAGCCTTTTGTGCAGTAAATAAGATGTTCTGCAATCCAGGCAGGGCCTCGGGGTGGCTGGTTCCAAAGCCGGCTATGACTATGGCTGTTTTGTTTTCCAACATTGTTGTGATTTTGCTCAGTTTTTTTTAGCGGAGTTTAAAAAAAGATCACAAAAAACACAAACCCCATCAATAACAGACTCAGGGCCCGGAAGGTCTGGCCCAGAAGTAGTATTTTAGCCCCTAGGGCCGGAGAGTAGATGCCCAGATATCTAGGTAGCTGGTGGCGCAGCATGCGCAGGGGCAGGGCCAGTATGCTGCCTATTAGCAAAGCCAGCACTCCCTGCTCAAAATTGAGCATGCCTTTTTGCAGCAGTGCCCCTGCTGTGGCAAAACCAGAGGTGTAGTCAGCTATAAAGCCCACCACCACCATGGAGACTGCCTCCAAAGGCAAGAATGCGTCCAGTGCGCTTTGGGCCAGAAGTCCCCTGCACCAGGAAAAAAATCCCAGGGAATTCAGCAGATAGACCAGGATAAAAATGGGCAGAACAAACTGCAAGACCTTGAGCAGTCTGTCTGGTACTCTTGTTTTGATCCTGTACAAGGCCAATTGCAGGCCAAAAGCCTTGTCTTGTTCAGGACTTTGGCCAGCCTCCTTAAGTTCTTGGCCTTTTTGGGGTGCAGGCAAGGTCAGCCTGCCGTAGAGCAAAAACAAAAAGGTGCGCAATATTGTAGCTGCCAGAACCAGCAATAAATAGGCCCCTCCCACCCAGCCGGTTAAAGGCAGAATCAGGAATACTGTAGTCGGCAGATGCAGGAAATAAGCGGGCAAATGGTTCACAAAATTAGTCAGGTAGAGCTGCTTGGTACTGATCCTGCCTTCCTGGTAAAAACCGAGGAGCATGCTGTTGGCAGCTACCCCGGAGAAAAAAGCCGTGGTAAAGGCTGCTGAACAGCGTTGGCCCAGGCGGCTAAACCTAAAAAGCGGGCTGGCCAGTACTGCCAGATATTTAGTCCAGCCAGTGGCCTCGATCAACTCGCCAACAGCCAGGCCTATTGTGACCAGAACCATGATGCGCAGCAGAGGCCAGAACAGGTCCTGCCAGAGTTGGTGCCCAGCGGTTTGCAGCCCAGACAGAAAAAGGGCTGCGAGCATAAGCAGGCTAAAACCCAAGGCTAAGACCGGTCCCTTGTAACTTGTCTTAGCTGGGGCAGCCATCATCGTGCCTGGGTTTAGATATGATCAGTGTCCAGTATTTGGGTTTTTGCTGGCAGAGCTTTTGTACGTCCTGGAAGATCTCCTGGTCAGGGAATCCGCAGCGGACCAGGCCCACACTGGTCTGCAGCCTGCCGCTTTCCTGCAGGGTATAGCAGATATCCGAGATGTTCTTATAGGCTTTCAGGAATACTACATTATCCACCTGATGGGTAAGCTTGCTGAGTCCGCTGCCGCCCTGGACTCCTGACAGTAAAAGCAGGTTCTCTTCGCCTTCCACCAAAGGCGTATTGGTGGCTGCGGCTGCTGCCTGGTAGGAAGTGATGCCTGGGATGGTGGTAACCTTTATTTGTGGTGCAGTCTCTTGAATCTGGCGCAGGAGGTAGCCGTAAGTAGAATATGTCAAAGGGTCGCCCAGGGTTATATAGGCTGCGCTTTTGCCTTGAACCAGTTCATGGACCACGGTCTTGGCGTGTTCACGCCAGGCCTGCCTGGCAGTTTGTTTGTCCATGGTCATGGGAAAGGGCAGCAAATATAATTGGGTCTGGGGCGGCAGGTAGGGGCGGGCAATCTTTACAGCCAGGCTGTGCTGATTTTTGCTGGAGGAGGCAGAGAATATAACATCCACCTCCTGCAGAATCTTCACGGCCTTGACCGGAATCAGATCTGGATCTCCTGGGCCTACGCCTATGCCGTATAAAGTTCCTGGTCTGGTCTGTTTTGAATTCTGGTTTTGCATTATGCAACCTTGGGTTTTAGGAGTTGGAATGGTCATCTAATAATTGCAATTGGGTTTTGATTTTTTCTTCCGGATTAAGATCAGACTTGCATTTTCCAGTGGCCAGGGACAGCTCCAGCAACTTTTGCCTGGCTTGCGCTGTGAAAAGATGCGGATAAAGAATGCTGCCAATGTCGGATATGCCCTGTATCAAGCGCAAGGTAGGCCTGGAAACCAGTTCTTCTTCTATTATGTAGATATTGTCATTTTGCACAGCAGATAACAGGTGCAGTCCAGGCTCGTGCTTGATCTTTTGCTTGCTGGGCTGGTTCATAGGGCCTTTTTGGGCCAGGTAGACTTGAATTTTATCAGCCCGCGCCAAAAGGCGCTCCTTGCCAAATTCCGCGATGTTGGTGCCTCGCACAGGTTTGGCATCAAAGGCTGCATTTTTGCCACCCGCGCTTTGCAGGGCGAATATAGGCATGGACCCAGGGGCAAAGGTTTTCAGCTGTCCATGTATAGCCTCGAAAAAGACTGTTTTGTGTTGTTCCAGCCCTGCAGTTAGTTCGCGGGCGTATTGCACTGCAGCCTGGAAGTCCTTTTGCATCTTTTTGGCCTTTTCCTGTCTGCCGGTCAAAATGCCCAGGATTTCCCAGTAGGTGAACATCTCCGGGATATCCCTGGGCTGCAGGGAGGCTACGGTCACTCCGGAGCGTTCCAGGGTCTGGATCAATCTGGTGTAGCCGTGGTCTATCATGGGCCTGATCAGGACCAAGTCCGGCCGGGCAGACAGGATCTTTTCAGGGCCCTCCTGATAGGAAAACACTGGTTTGTTTTTGGCTTGCGCAGGAAAAGATTCATGCAGGCCTACGCCTACAATTTCCTGGTTCAGTCCCAGGCTGAACAGGTTTTCGGTATGGGCTCCGTAAAGGGAGACAATACGCTGGAATGGTTCTTGGACCTGGATCTGTCTGCCGTTGGAATCCTGGATTTCGTTTTCACTCAGGACCTGCATCTGCTTGCCCTGGACTGTGGCAGCAAACAGAAAGAGCAAGGCTGTCAGCAGGAGAATAGAGAGAATGCTTGTTTTCTGTAGGTGGTACATAATAGCTTGAGAGTTCAACGTTCAACGTTCAAGGTTAAGGCAATAAATTTAGGCTGATAAGACAAATACGAACTCAGACGGTCAGAGACTTAAATATAGTCAATAAAAACAGTTAATTACTAGAGAACTTTTGACTGAGCTGATAATAGGTAAACCTTAATGTAAATTTGCAATTTATTTGTAATTTGGTGATTATAATTTGGGAATGTATAAATCTTTAGATCCTGTAAACAACCTGAGCACTTTGAGCGTAATTGTCAAAATGCACTTTGGCCGGAACTCCGAAAATTCGCAGCAGGTTATCCTGGTTCAGTACATCCAAAGTAGGTCCGTGCAATAGCAGCCTCCCCTGCTTAAAAAAGATCAACTCCTGACAGAAAGCAGCAGCCAGGTTGATATCCTGGAATACCGCCAAGATAGTCAGCCCCTGCTCCTGGTTTTTTTTGCGCAGCAAGGAAAGCAGCTGAAGGCCATGCTTAATATCCAGGCTGGCAGTGGCCTCGTCCAGAATGAGCACTGGAGTGTCCTGGGCCAGAGCTCTGGCAAAGACCACCCTTTGGCGTTCTCCGCCGCTGAGTTCTGTGACATATCTCTGCTGCAGGTCCTGTAAGCCGGTCTGCTCCAGAACCTGTTGGACCACTGCCCTGTCTTCAGCCCCTGGTGCAGCAAATCTGGGCAGGTAAGGATAACGTCCCATAAGCAGTACTTCCAAAACCCGGAATGGAAAATTGAGCTGGAGGTCCTGGGGGACCAGAGCCATTTCTCTGGCCAGTTGTTTTCTGCTGTAGGAGTCAAGGGCCTGGCCTTGATAGTTGATCTGCCCGTTGCTGGGGGTCTTGTGTCTGATTAACAGGTCCAGCCAGGTGGTTTTGCCGCTGCCATTGGGACCCAGAATGCCGTATATTCTGCCTGGGGACAGGCTGATATTAATATCCCGCAGGATTTCTGTTTCCTGGTGCTGGAAATAAACGTTTTGTAAAATAAAAGGCATGGAACTGCTCAATAAGTAGCATACTGCATCTGTCGTTTGCGAAAGATGTAGCAGAAAAAAGGTCCGCCAATAAGTGCCGTAAGTACGCCTATGGGTACTTCTGCAGGCAATATGGTGCGGGTTACAGTATCTGCAGCCAAAAGCAAAATTGCTCCGGCCAGCAGGCTGACCGGCAAAAGCCTCCTGTGTTCAGGGCCAGTTACAGAACGCATCATGTGCGGTATCAGCAGGCCCACAAATCCAATGATTCCAGAGATCGACACGCAAATCGCGGCAACCATGGAGGCAGTGATCAGCAAAATTATGCGCAGTCTGGTGGTATCCACACCTAATGAGGCGGCCGCCCTGCTGCCAAGGCAAATCAGATTCAAGTCCCGGGCATAGAACATGAATACACAAAAGCCAAACAGGACCAGGCAACTGGTCAGTATAACTTCAGGCCAGGTGCTGGAGGCAAAGCTGCCCATGAGCCAGAAGATAATCACCGCTACCCGTTCCTGGGCCAGATATTTGAACAGGCTGATCCCTGCAGAAAGGATTGCGCCCACTATGACTCCGGAAAGAATCAGGTTGTTGGAGGATAATCCGCCTGCGCTGGAGGAGAGGTAAACCACGAAGAGTAAGGTCAAGCTGCCGCAAATGAATGCGAACAAAGGCAGAGTGTATAGACCAAGGAATTGTAGCTTAAATAAAAGTACCAGTGAGGCCCCAAAAGCCGCTCCAGAGGAGACTCCCAGGGTATAGGGGTCGGCCAGGGGGTTGAGCAGCAAACCCTGGAAGATAACCCCGGACAATGCCAGTCCGGCGCCTACCGCAGCAGCACTGAGCACTCTGGGCAGCCGTACTTCAAAGATCACAATGCGCAGAAGCTGGTCTATCTGCTCTAAGGATTCCTGTCGTCCGCTTAGCTTAAAAAAAATGGCCTGGGCAGTAGTAGAAAATGGGATCTGGATATAGCCCATACTCACTGCGCTCAGTATCAAGGTCAGCAGACAGGTCCCCAGCAGCAGAATCAAATGTGTGGTATTGATGTTCATATTGCAAGATCAGAGATTGTAACTGTTTAGCGCTTTGCATGTGGTATGGGGATTTCCGCACCCGCTTGTCCCAAAAAATAAGGCTCCAAAAGCAGAAAATCATATACAAGTGGGTGCTGGATGTCCTTTGCTTTCCTTCTTCCGAGTTTTGAGTCATGGTTTCGTGGCAATTATCCGCCTAGTCCTCTACAGTTATTAGTGGTCTTGGATTCAAAACTCCATACGGATTTCTGTTTCATCGCCAGACCCTTGCAATATCCTGGCCTTGGGGTATCTCTTTTTGAATAAGTGTATCATTCTGGTGTTTTCGCTCAAGACATGGGCAGTAAAGGCCTTGTATCCGTTTTCCTTGGCAATTTTTTCTAAAGTTTCCACCAAAAAAGTCCCTATGCCTAAATTTTGAAAGTCATCTTTGACCACAAAGGCTACTTCAGCCACGTCTGGCTCTTCTTCAACCTGGGCATAGGTGCCTATAGCTATTATCACTTTGTGTTTACCTTTAGGTAATAGCCCGATAATGCTCATATTCTTTCTATAATCAACAACTGCCCATTGTTTCTGAAGCATTTCCCGGGAAAAGACTTTCCTTTTCTGGAAGAAGCGATAGTAGATAGTGGTGTCTTGCAGGGAATAAAAAAAATTTCTAAAAGCAAATTCGTCAGAAGGCAGCAAAGGACGGAATTCCACTGACTTGTTGTTAGGCAGCTCTATATAATATTTATAGTTTTCCAAAAAGAGCAGATCCTGCTTAGATGGCGGTAATTGGTCAACAAAGATGAATCTTCTCTTTTTGGCTTCATTGATCAACTCTTCTCTGAATTTGGGATGAGCAATCTGGGACAGCTCCATGACTCTCTGGTAAATACCTTTGCCGTGCAGTTCGGCAATACCGTATTCAGTGATTACTATATCCACGTCGCCCCTGGTGGTGGCTACTCCAGCCCCTTCGCTAAGGTGAGGAACTATACGTGAGGATTGACCGTTCCGGGCGGTGGAAGGCAAGGCTATGATGGAAAATCCCCCTTTGGACATCTTGCTGCCCCGGATAAAATCCACTTGATCGCCAATCCCGCTGTAGAACAGGTATCCTTTGGAATCAGTACAAATTTGGCCGGTTAAATCCACCTCCAGTGCTGAACTTATAGAGATCAGATTGTCATTGAGTGCTATGACATAGGGATCGTTTACGAACTCAGATGAACGAAAATAAAAAAGAGGATTATTATCCACATAAGCGTAGAGTTCATGAGATCCCATACAAAGGGAAGTCACAATCCGCCCAGGCAAATAATTTTTTTTCTTATTGGTGATCACCTTTTGTCTCAATAAGGGCAGGAAACCATCAGTGATGACCTGAGTATGAATGCCCAAGTCTTTTTTATTGTGCAGATATGCTAAGATTGCATCAGGCAGGTGACCAAAGCCTATCTGTAATGTCGCACCGTCATCGACCAACTGATTGACATATCCTGCTATACGTTCAACTACTTCCTTGTTTTTGGCTGTAGGTATCATTTCTACCAGTGGCTCTTCTTGCATGACAATATAATCAATATCATCAATATGAATGAAATTTTCTCCCAGGGTGCGGGGCATTCTGGGATTGACTTGAGCTATGACTGTCCTGGCGTTTTTCAGTCCTGCCAGGGTGATGTCCACAGAAATACCCAAACTGCAGTAGCCGAATTTGTCTGGTGGACTGACTTGGACCAGGGCTAGGTCCAAACCAATGCGCTGTGATTGGAAAAGGTCTGGAATCTGGGATAAATAAGCTGGCATATAGTCGATTTTGCCTTCAAACGCTGCCTCTCGCATATGGTAACTGATAAAGAAGAGTTTGATGGAGAACCTGTTCAAAAAAGATTGGTCATTGATATAATTTGCCAGGGTATAAGAAAACATCTGGTAAATAACTATATCTTGCAGGGCTTGGTTTTCAGCCATAGCCCTGACAAGGCTCTGAGGCTCTCCGCACCCTGTGCCTATAAACACCCTGTTCCCATTTTTTATGTTGCTTACGGCCTCCTCAGCAGTGAAAAGTTTGCCTGCACAGTGCTCTTTGAGGTCCATGGTCATTGTCCTTCCCCAGCTGCAAAGGTTTTAAAACAAGTGATCATTTGAGGTCAAAAATTAATAAAATTAAATACATAAGGCAAAATTAGACACATTAAGTTAAGTTGGCTAAAATAAATTGATTCCAGGCAGGTAAACGCC
>CAZLUR010000093.1:0-10007 GCA_964562725.1 uncultured Desulfohalobiaceae bacterium
GAAATACCGTGCTGATGCATATCTCGGTTCATCCCCACAGGCGTGGGGAACGCTAGCGCTCCGCGTCTCGCAGAGACATAACCACCGGTTCATCCCCACAGGCGTGGGGAACGCCATCGTATCGTTTATGTTCCAGTCCGACATGACGGTTCATCCCCACAGGCGTGGGGAACGCAGCAAACCCTCTGTAGCGAAGCAGAGCTTAAGCGGTTCATCCCCACAGGCGTGGGGAACGCAGCATTCCAGCATCCCAGCATCTCTTATCCTTCGGTTCATCCCCACAGGCGTGGGGAACGCCCCAGGCCGTTGGTCATGAGCAAACCCAAGTTCGGTTCATCCCCACAGGCGTGGGGAACGCGGATTAGGGGGAATTAAAATGTTTAAAGAACTTGGTTCATCCCCACAGGCGTGGGGAACGCTCTTCCTGTAATCTACTTAAATCCTATTCATTTTTCAATGAACAAAAATCTACCAATAAATGAACAATGATCTTAACTGGTTGAATCTTCATTTTCCTCGTTGTTTTCAGGCAGGAAAGAAACCAGTTTCAAGCCGTCCATTTCCGCCGGTATCCGGCGATTGGGGCCTAAGGTTTGAAAATCGAATCCAGACTCGGTGTTTGTACTCCAGACCATGACTGCATTACCACCAGCAATACCTTCGGTCACATTGGCCCAGATCATTTCCTTTACACGCCTGGACACCTTGCCCACATACACGCCGGCCCGGACTTCCAGAAGCCAGACCGCCAATCTCCCCCGCAATCGCGGCGGTGCATTTTCAACCACGATGACCAGCATCTCCGATATTCTCCTTGTTGGGAATAGCAACAGAAACCGCTTCGGGATGAGCCTTGGGAGGTTTGAGCCCTCCAGCCGCCAGCACCTGCTCAATAGCAGGAATAATCCTTTTGAGCAGTTTATTCTGCCGGAACGACTCCCTGCAAGCCAGACGCACTTCCTTTTCCGGATTCCGGGGTTTTTTCGCGGCTGTTCTAAAAGCCACTGGAATCACGGTGTCGAATTTGAACAGGTCAGCTATATCGTAAACAAACGACTGGGGCTTTCCGGTGTGAATGAAACCAATGGCCGGGGCATAACCCGCAGCTAGAATTGATGCCTCGCATATCCCGTACAGACACGCAGTGGCGGCACTCAGACACCGATTGGGAATATCACCGCTGCCCCACTGCGTATGGTCATAATTTCTGCTTTTCCAGGGCACTTTGTATTGCTTGGCCATCAGTTCATACATTTTCCTGACCCTTACGCCCTCAATGCCTCTAAGCTGCTCCACGCTTCTTTTTTCAGGGGGCTTTTCCTTGAAGCGCAGCTCATACATCTTGCGCACCACCTTTAGCCTAGCCTGATCATCCAGGGCAAGCTGGGCCTGGTACAACAAGCGATCAGCCCGGGCACCTCCCGGTTGACCAGCGGAATACAGGCGGACCCCGGATTCGCCCACCCAAACCAGCAGACATCCCACTCGCGAAGCCAGAGTAACCGCGGCATGAGACACCCTGGTGCCGGGCTCGAGCATGAGACAGGTAACACTGCCCACAGGTATGTGCTTACGGACTCCGTTCTTGTCGACCACCACAAACGCCCCGTCCAGGACATCAAGACGGCCGGGGCTGACAAAATAGGCCGAAACCCGGTCCTTGACCGGAATCGGCTTTAAAGGGGGGAGGATAGGTTCGGACATATTGATTTTTCCTCCGTAATCAAATTCATAACCAACCGCACCAGCAGATCTTTATGCCCCGGTTCACTGGCTGCTATGAGCAGGGCCAGCGCCACCAGGGCACGATTGTTGAATCCGCCTCCATCTTGCAGACCGTTTTGCTGCAGGTACAGTACAAACAGAAAGGAGGCGATCCTCTTGTTACCGTCGATAAAAGGATGATCTTTGATCACAAAATAGAGGAGATGGGCTGCTTTGCTCTCCACATCAGGATAAAGTTCATGTCCGCCAAAGGTTTGATCTATGCCAGCAATGATCCCCTCAAGACCATCGCTTCGTTCCTGTCCAAAGAAGTCAGTCGCTTCGCCCCTGGCCATTAATTCCATTTTCAGAGCGGCAACAGCCTGCCGCACATCTTCTATCCTCAGTCCAACCCTGACTGTATGCCGCGACTCAGGAACAGACAAGCGCTCTTCGTCATATTGCAGCAGAAGCTGCCAGGTGCGGGCATAGCGGGTGACCACCTCCAGCACAGCCCGACCTTCTTCGCTGATGAGTTCACGGTTCTCCAGGGTGCTGGCCGCTAATGCCAGGGCCTGCTTCAGTTCTTCTATGCCCTTCTCGGCCAGACGCTGCTTATGAAGAGTATAGCCCCGCACCAGGTGCTCCTTCAAAACCTGCGTAGCCCAGATACGGAACTGGGTGCCGCGTATGGCGTTCACCCTGTAACCCACAGCAATGATGACATCCAGGTTATAGAAGGTTGTCCGGTAGGTTTTGCCGTCCTCAGCAGTATGTGCAAATTTTGCACATACTGCCTCCCTGTCCAGTTCCCCGGTACGAAAAACATTGCCGATATGCTTGGTTACAACGCTCCTTTCAGTTGCAAAGAGGGCTGCAATCTGCTTTTGGGTCAACCATACGGTTTCATCCCTCAGATGCACATCCAGGGACTGCTCGCCGTCTTCCGACTGGTAAAGGATGACTTCGCCAAGATCCGGTTTCATCTTAACACCTTGCCAATGACAACATCCCGCAACCAAAAGCCTTCCCAGGTCCTATGCCACTTTTTATCAAGCCTTTTAATTCTTCCGGGGACGTAATCCTCAAAATACCCTGAAAACAAACTGGCTGGATTTTACCAACCCGCCTCTCTCCAACCTTGTAAAAATTTAATGGCATCTGTTTCTCAGTTTCAACCGTTTCAATTTCAGCTTTCCCGTCCAATTTTCTCATCAGCCATGTCTGCAATTCCTCATCTCGAATCAGAGGCACCCGGCATTTTTTAGTTTCTCCATAGGCATTGACCCGCCCAGCCTCGTCCTTGATTGTTTTGACCGGATTGGCCAATAGCTTGAATCTGAGCCTTTGTCCCTGGAGCAAGGATAACAAATATGGCTTACTTGCCAGCAACCGGGTTTCTCGGATTGCAGCGAAAAACGGTTCACGTCTGGACTGCATCAGTAATTCAGACCGTTGCTGACCAGCTCGTTCAACGCGAAAAAGAAAATCCCGACCTGAACTGGGGCTGGACGGAAACAGTTTCCATAGTGCCCTGTGCATCTCGTAAGAGTTGCGGCAGGCCGAACCGCTGATCATGACCTTACTCAGATACATTATTCCCTCCTCTGTACACATAGACATTGCGGGTGGAAAATTGGCGCGGTTGTTGAATCAGGGGCACATCCCGCAGACGGATGGTCCGTACCGGGCCTTCTTCTTCGCTGTAGATCGTTCCTCCATTCGGCTCAAGTTGGTGTATTGCGGCATGCGCATCCTCTGCAGCAACCCTGGCGACAAAAAGCGGCCGGGCCAGGGGACAACTGCGCCGCCCGAGATAGGGCGTAAAGATGGGAGCCTTGACTGCCGTTTCGAGTGCATTAATTTTAATGACAGCCCCTTGGGCGTTCCAGACTGCGACAGTATAAGAAGCATCAAACAAATATTCCCGCCAGGTCTCTATCGTTTTATGGTCTTTTAGACCGAAGTAATTTTTCCGAGCATTCTGTACAGTATGGTAATCAGTGACCTTGATGACCGGCAATGAAATTTTACGCCCACCACGTTTTTGAATAAACCGTTCTTCCTTGAGTACGGCAAACAAAACACTATCAGCCAGTTGCTGAAGCCGTTCCTTGTTGTTGCGCGAAATACCCAGGCAAGCTCCCAGCAGGCCCAACAAAGCACTTCTGGTCGGAAAATTGCCGGAAGGCCGTTTCCCCTCGAAGGTATGCTCGCCCCAGGCCTGCATAGGCCCTTGCAGTTTAAGGATCAAATATTCACTCATGACTGCCGACCTCCACCGTCGGAGCGAACCCAGTTCTTGAGTGCATCAAGAGTTTCCATACGAGCGATCCCTTCAGGAATGTCCCGTTGCCCAAGGACAAACTCATTGCATCGTTCATCCAACCCATAACCTTTGTGAATTTGCTCCCAATAGGTATGAAGTGCCTTAATTGATGGTTCCCGGAAGCCGCTGCCATTGTGTGGACGAACCGGTTTTTCAAAAGCATTGGCTAACGAAATAGGAAGATCGGAAAATGAGACCAGAGCCAGATCAGCTGGATTGTGGGCAGCGAAAGCCTGCTGCTTAGCCGATGGCACCACTGTCGCCAGCATATGGAGTAAATGTGTAGCAATCTCTAAGGCCTTTTCGCGTGGTGCACCTCCAAGGTTTTCCTGCAACTGCCCCAGATTCAGGCTGGCATAACGATAGAAAACGCCGCTGGAAAACTCCTGGGTGTCAAGGTGCCCGGAACCAACCCCCTGAAGATCATCGACAGCGGTGAACCAATCAATATCTGAATCAACACTATGGGTAGTGATGGCATGGGCAACAGCCAGGGAGCCGTCAATTGAGGTCATCAATCCCGATGTGGCCATTCTGCCTGAAAAAGCAACATCCTTTGCCGATCCTATGGCATTCAACAATGCCTCTTTATTGTCCTTAAGTCGCTTATCGATTTTTTTTTCATACTCTTTATCGAAAAAACTCTCCAGAGTCTTTTTCTTTTTTCCTTTCTGTTTATTGTAATCCTGTCGAGCCTTTTCTTCTTCCTCTGGCGACAGTCCTTCTTCCCTGACATCCTTGACGATTTGGCAGATGATCTTGAATTCTTCTTTGATCCAGGGTGCAACGGCAAGCTTTTTGTCCTTGCCTTTGCCAACATCGCCCTCTGAGTCATCATCGGCTTCCTCTTCTGCTATTTTGGTTTTTGCAAATCGCTCAAGGGCTTCCTTGATGACCTTCTCCTCGAACTGACCTTCGAGCAGCTTCAAAAATTCATCTTCCAGAAGAGCAAGGTCTCTGCTACGAATACTCGCTTCACCCATGTGCTGGCGATAGTACTCACTCTTGCGCATGGCCCGTTTGAGGCTTTGGCTGGAGATACGCACCCGGCGTTCACCACCGAATACAGCCGTCTTTTGCATGTTCATATCGTCTCGATTGAGACAGGAAGGGCTGTGAGAAATGAGGATATGAAAATTGATGAAGTTTTTCATGATGATGTGCTCCTTTGATTGTTCAGATTGCCTGGTTATGGAGAAAAAATTGTTCAAGAAGATCTCGTTTGCTTCGGTCGTTCCAGAACCACAGAGTAGTTGCTGCCCTGGGCCAGTTGATCACAGGCTCGGCCATTTTGAGGATCCGGCGTAACTGGATCATGTCGTTGGGCGCATTACTGCGAATGACCTGAAACAGGCGCTTTTCGCTCACCACTGGATGGCCGCCGTCACGCTTTTTGGCCAGTGCCGCGCCCAGGCTTACAGGCTCGTCAGTATGGGCCTGGATGCAGGGCAGACAATATATTAGACGTTGATAAGCGTCCTTTTTCCATTCCTTGCTGCCCATGCCGCTGAAAAGGCGGTAAAAGGCCGGCACCTCCAACAACTCCCCTGGGTTGTTGACACGTCGCAATTCGGCGCGTTGCCCCGCTGTCAATTGTTGCCATTTTTTATAAAGCTCCATGAAATCATTCTTTTGCTCCATCGTCCTTCCTCCAGTCTTGTTGCGGTTTCAGCGCCTTGAGATGCTTATGCAATGTCTTACGTGAAATGGCCATGGTTCTAACCAGTTCCGGATCGTTCAAATAAGGTTGCACCAAATCCTCAAAGATTATCGTAACCGCCCTGTGCAATTTTTCCCCCATTGCAGCCAATTCCGGTGCAGGATTAGCAAAATCTATGTTTGCTAAGGTATCTAGCATAGTATCTTCTGTACGGCGATAAAACCTTTCCCTTGCCTTTTCCTGCAACGAAATACCAGCACCTTTAACTTTTGCCCTCGTCCCCTTGGTTTCCTTTAACCCTTTGGAAAAGAGGTAGAGTGCCTTGTTCAAAGCATCCCGATAACCGCATGCCTGACCGACAAGATCATGAATAGTCCAGGTTTTGTTGCTCCAGCCGTCATTAAGAAAGATAGTCTCGTGACGACGGTCAAGTATCGAAGCCTGATTGTTACGGTATCCACCGACAATCAAGCGAAGATTACGAAGAATGCATTGAGCCTGCCGGATGACTGCTGCAGGTGCCTGACCTTCTTCCTTTCCTTCAACCTCCTTCTGCACGACAAAACGGCTCAACTGGGTCCAGGCAGGTGCCGAGGTGGTAAAGGAGGCAAATTTACTTTCCGGTATCCCTTTTTTGATCGTGGTGATTTGCGCTCCATGTGGGTGTGGCCATAAGTCAGTAATTGAATAATTAAATTTGGCTTTATTGAAACCTCGATACAAACTCTCTTCAACAAAACCGCAGCAACTGCAGTGATGCTCTTCCTCCAGCAAGAGAAGCTCTATACTTGCAGGCTGCCAGAAAAGACCACGTAGCAGGCCAATAGTTTGAGCATTGATGGAGGAACCCCCCTTGACAGGGTCGACCCATGTAGGCGCTTGCCCTATGGTGCTCCGATGCCAAGGTAATTCAGCCTCTACATGGGGCTCATCCAATACATTCAGCCAAACCGTCTGTCGGAGATGCTCACCTTGCACCAAGGTTGTAATTGGAGCACTTCCACGCAATCCCCCCTTAAAACCTCCACCGAAACCAGGAGCGTTGCTTGCCTGATTGAATAAGGCAATGGCAGCACAGCCTCCACAAAGACAAACACCAAGCCCTGGCTCATTAACAAAGCAGCTGTTGGTGGCTCCCGTGACTCCTACCAAGATTTTGTCCATCGGCGTGCAATCTTTGGCCTTAACCCCGCGCACCTGCATGAAAGGAAAGTCCGGATGATTTAGACGGAACCAATCTTTGTACGGGTCACATCCGGTTTCAAATACCTCAGGTGGAAGTGGTACGGTTATCCTTTTTTTTAACTCTCCTATATCCTTTGGAGTAAAAAAGACCTGTACCATGCAGATCAACATCTGCAGGGCAGCAAGTTCCAGGTCATCCCTGGGTAGACACAATTCCCATTTCTCATCCTCGCAAAGAAGCCGGCGCAGGGAAATTTTTTCCGGGGACCCTGCTGGCAGAGGACGAACCGGTATCCATGCTTCAGCCAAAAGATTCATGATATCCTCTCCAGTCCTATGTCACGGCAATAACGAAGAATCACACTCCCTTTTTCCATTACGAATCCCTCCTTGTCTTTGTCCATTTTCAACCAATATCGGCCTTCCTTATCCTTCTCAGCAACTTCATCCAGCCAAAAAGCCCAACGGCCAGGAACTCCTATACCGTTCATAGCCAGGAACTCTGCCCGTTGGAACTCATCCAGACCGTCCACTGCTTCCCCATCGAGCAGTAGCAGCCCCTGTAGGGTGTCAGTATATGGAATAAGCGTGAGGCTCATCTCGCCATCACGAGTGATGGCTGCCACTTTCTCATCCGAATCAGTCAAGGGATTCATTGCCGACTGAATCAGCTGTTTTGCTTTGCATTTCGCAACGAAAAGGTCATCGCTGAATTGTTTGGCGGCCTCTGTTATGGATTCCGGCTCCTCCTCCCATAGTTCATCCTGATAAACCGACTCAATCCATTCCCGGTAGGCCTCCGGAAAGACTATTCTTCCCTTGGAAGCAGCGGCAAGTTTCTGCTCGGTCCGCCAGAGTACACGTGTATTGGCATATATTTTTCCTGTATAGCCGTAGTCGCCGCCCAATGGTACGAGTACCGTGCAAATCGGTTCCGCAAAACCAATCGGCCGGATATTGTACCTGTGCCGATGCAACCGGCCCATTCGCTGAAAAAGGAGGTCGGCGGGACAAACCTGGGTGACCATCCAATCGAAATCCACATCAAGTGACTGTTCGACCACCTGGGTTGCTACCAGAACCCTTCCTTGGTCCCGGGAACCTTTCGGCCCATAAAGGCGGATGATCCGGTTTTCGATTTCCTGCCGGTCCTTGAAACGATAGCGGGAATGGAAAAGGTCAACAGGCGCTGCACTTATTTCGCGCAAAGATTGCGCTACCTGCTGTGCATCGTTGACCAGGTTGCAGATAACTGCTACTTGGGCACCGTTTTCAGCGGCCCTTGTGATGCGATGAAGAAATTCCTCGTCCGGCTTGAGTTTATCAAAACTCAGGCACTCGCAGCTCACCTCAAAAGACTCCGGCAACTCGTCATTGGTGAGATTAACAAATTGCTCTCCGTGATCGCCGATCCAACTGATAAGAGGATAAGGCGCAACAGGATCATCGAGAGCTTCTTTATGGGATTTCCATACACTGCTAAGTTGCGTCTTCTGATCAGCAGGCAGAGTGGCAGACAAAAGTATAGCCGAGGCCCCAGCTAGTCGCTGCTGTCGGAGTACTTCCTCCAGCAATCCATACATGTATGCATCATAGGCATGCACCTCATCCACAATGAGAACGCTGCGGCCAAGGCCAAAGCTTCTTACGAAACGATGTTTTACCGGTAGAACCGAAATCAGCACTTGATCTATCGTACAGACGCCGATCTGCCCCAGAAAAACCCTCTTGCGGCTCTCAGCAAGCCAAGTCCCACATTGTGTCCAACCATCCGGCTCCTCCTCGTCCCCAACCTCACGGCGCTTGAGTTGCGCAAAATCTTTGTTGTAACAAGCTGAACCATGGGCTAGAAGTAGATTCGGCGAGTACTCGAAAAGCTTGCAAGCCAGCCCTTCTAGTCGTCCAAGCATGGCGTTTGCTGTAGCCTGAGTGGGAAGGGCGAAAATTAACGAATCCGCAAGCCCGGCAGCCAGAAATCGCCATGCGTGGGCAAGTGCGGCTTCGGTTTTGCCGGAACCTGTTGGCGCTTCGATGATGACCAGTCCATATTCAAGTGGCAACTGCTCGACCCGCGCCTGAAGAGGACGTGGAACCGCTGATTCCGGCAACAGAGTTTTGATGCCGCTAAAACTTCTTGCTGTGCCAGCAATACCAGAATATTTGAAGACCCGCTGGGCGTCCTCAAACTTCCGTTCAAAATATTCCCCCAATGGTTCAGGTTCCTGCTGAAAACAAAAATTTGTTTCGTCACAGCGGGAGGCCAGCCAGTCGGATACGGAGCAAAGCCCGGCCAACATAGGAGATGGTTCAGGAGGGCTGTCATTGCGCGAAAGCCCCAAAGGCGAAAGGAAAAGAGTCTCAAGGTCCAGCAACCAAGCGTTACGGGCAGCTCTGTCCGCCTGTGCAAATCTGTCATCGCTGGTTAGCGGCAACCTGGATTCTGGGGACGATTCCGCCTTCCTAACATGGCCATGGTGACCAGTGACTGCCTCGATCCAAGGCTTAAACCCGAGCCACTGAGCAGGCTCGTCCTCATCAAAAAAGAGGGAGTCTTCGTGGTTGTCGCAACCAAGCAAAGCCAAAAAATCCTGCTTGAACCATGACAGCCCATTTTCACCATGTCGGTAATTCGAGATATCAGCTTGGGAGGGAAGAGACAGGCCGAGACCTGCACAGGGGTGAATGGATTGCCAGACGAGTGGAGCCTTGAGCTGAAAGCGAAGATCGAATTTCCCGTAATCATGGAGTGCGACAAAAAAGAGTAGCCAGGCACGCAGAACTTTTTCAGGAAGCTGAGTAGCCCTGCAAAAACTTCTTCGTATTGCCGGGCTCGCATCCCACCATATCGCCACAACAGCCGCCACATCCAGACAATGATAAGGCAGCAGATGGTATCTTGTTCCATCCTTTTCCGCCTTACCCCAGTATTGGTAATATATTTTCATGTGTCCCTGCATATCTTATTTCATGATAATACAACAAAAAAAGTAGATACGAATCTGTTAGCACTTTGCATTTGGCAAGGATACTGGCTTTTACAGAACACACTTGCCCAAAAATTAAAAATTTTTCCTAATACCGGTAATATGACTCCAAAGCATGTTCCATTAGTCACCTGCCCTACTACAA
>CAZLUR010000094.1:0-9918 GCA_964562725.1 uncultured Desulfohalobiaceae bacterium
GTATTGCCTCAAATGTCGTAAATAAGAACCCTCCCCTGGCCCCTCCCTACTGCCCAAAGCGGCAGCAGGGAGGGGAATCATAAATGAGTGGGCTCTATCTGATAAGCGAAGACTAATATGTGACTAGGCACTAGTGTGGCTTGACACATCTCGAGTCTTGCACATTTGAGGGAATACAGGAGACTAGGCCGGGGTGTCCCCGAATCTCATCCGGGACAAGCGGAAAAAGCATATGCTAGTTTCATACGAGTGGCGGTAACAATGCAGGTTATTTCGAACAACCCAGGCAATAAAAATAATCCAAAAATTCAAGTCTTGGTCAGCCAGCTTACAGCCTGTTCAAAGTCCAGACTGCCTGTATAGATGGCCCTACCAGTGATCACCCCAGCCAGGCCCTGTGCCTGTAAAAAGTGCAAGTCCTGAATATCCTGCAGCTGATGCACTCCCCCGGCTGCAATCACTGGCAGATCAGTGGCCTGAAGCACCTGCTGCAGGGCCTTTATGTTTACCCCGCTTTGCATCCCATCTCTGCTGATATCAGTATAGACCAGAAAGGCCACTCCCAATTCCTGTAGACCTGACAAAACATCAAACACAGTCTGACCTGTGTCCTGGACCCAACCTTTGCTTTTCAGCCTGCCCTGATCCGCATCCAGAGAAACCCCGATGCGGCCCGGCCACCTGCTGCAGATCAAGGCCAGGGTTTTAGTATCTTCCAGGGCCAGAGTGCCTATGATCAGGCGCTGTACCCCTGCCTGGAAATATTTGTCTGCTATCTGCTCATCTCGAATGCCACCTCCTAGTTGTACCGGGATCTTAACCCGGCTGCAGATATCCCGGATAAGATCAAAGTTGACCGGCACGCCCTGGAAAGCCCCATCCAGATCCACTATATGCAACCAGCTTGCACCGCACTGAACCCAGTGTAAGGCCATGGCCACGGGGTCTCTGGAAAAAACAGTTACCTGGTCTTCTTTACCTTGCTTCAGACGCACACAATGCCCGTTTTTGATATCCAAGGCTGGAAATAAAATCATAGGCCTAATTCCTGCAATGCCTGTTCTATACCTTCATCTGCCAGCTGCCTGGCAGTAATCCATTTGCCGCCGCGTTGAAAAAAACGTCTTAGTTGCAACAGGTTTTGGCTCAAGGCTTGCTGCTCCTGATCAAATTTGTACCTATCTACAAGCTCCTGCCGGCGAATATCCAACAAGTAAAGATCAAAATGCACCCTGGCCGGCGCCTGTACGCCCCACTCTTTGCCCTGCCTTTCCCGCCACTGAAATAAATGGGGGATCAATAAAAAATCAGCCTTGAGGCAGTTGCCAACCTTGTTCCAAAACTGGAGAGCAGATAGCTTGGTGCGCTCATACTCCCTGGTTATCTGCCTTTTGCACTCCAGAACCTTTTCAGGTTTCAGAAATTGCTGGTGCCCCCTTTCCTGCAGATTGTGCTCCAGAAGAAGGTCCAGTTCTTGCAGAATTTCCTCTTCCAGAACTTTTTGAGCAGCAGGATATCCTGCCAGCAACTCCCAGTTTTGCTTTGGCTGTTCAAAAGAGGCTACTGCCAAAACCCTGTCCTGATCCTGGAACAATGCCGGCTGTTTGGGCGCACAGCCCTCAAGAAGCAAGACTCCAGCTAAGACCCCAACAAAGAAACCCAGCAGTCTTGTCTTCAATCCAGGCTCCCTTTGGTACTTTTAATGCCTTTATGTTCTAAAGCAAGGGCTTGACGCAAGGCCAAGCCAAAGGCTTTACAGGCAGACTCCAGCATATGATGGCCGTTTTGCCCATAATGGTAAATAAGATGCAGGTTCATGCCGGCCTTAAAAGCCAGGGATTTAAAAAATTCCCGCCAAAGATCCTTTTCCTGGCCAAAGATCAGCTCCGGCAAGACCTGGTCCACATAGACCAGGTAGGGCCGGCCTGATATATCCACAATCGCTTCGCTCAAGGCTTCATCCATGGGCACCTTGGCCCAACCCACCCTGGCCAGCTCGTTTTTGTCCCCAAAGGCCCGCCGCAGGCATTCGCCCAGACACAGGCCTGTATCCTCTAAAGTGTGGTGGGCGTCCACCAGTAGATCCCCCTGGGCCTGCAGTTCCAGATCAAACCTGGCCCAGAAGGCGAATAAAGTCAGCATATGATCTGCCCAGCCCAGCCCGGTACGCACATTTACCCTGGATTCCCCGTCCAGATTGATCTGCACCCGGATATCAGTCTCTGCAGTCTGTCTAGAAAATTCTGCGCTTCTTTGCTTCATGATCTATCCTTGTCTAAAGCTTCAGTGCCTGGAATCAGTATCAGTTTCCTCTTGCTCTCCCTCCCGGGGCTCAGAAGCAGGAGAACCTTGTTCAGACTTAGGTTTTTGACTTTTTCTTCGACCCACAATTACTGAAATCCAAACCCCCACTTCATAGAGCAAAATCAATGGTCCGGCCATAAAAGCCTGGGTAATCAGATCCGGAGGAGTCAGGATAGCCGAAAGCATAAAAGCCATTATTATCATATACTTGCGTTTCTTGCGCAAAAAATCTGCAGTGACCAGACCCAGAACAGAGAGAAAAAATATGACCAATGGCAGTTCAAACACGATACCAAAGGCCAGCAATATCCTCAAAGCAAAGGAAAAGCCCTCGCGCATGGTGATCATGGGAGTGACAAAGATATCAGCAAAACCCATGAAGAACTGATAGGCAAAAGGAAAGATGACAAAATAGCCAAAAAGCGCTCCACCTACAAAAAGCAGGGCCGAGCAAAAGGAAATGGGCAGGATATATTTACGCTCATGGGGATATAGACCTGGCTTTATAAATAACCAGAATTGGTAGAAAATATAAGGGCTGGTCAAAAAAAAGCCCGCCACAAAGGCGGTCTTGATGTGGATGAAAAATGCTTCATGCGGAGCGGTATAGATCATGGTGCTACCCTCGGGCAGGGCCTCGTACAAGGGCAACATCAACCAGTCAAATAGCTGCTTGGCAAACACATAGCAAGCCAGCATACCCAGAAAAGCAGCAGCCAGGGCCCGAAACAGGCGTTTTCGCAAATCGTCCAGGTGTTCCAATAGCCCCATCTCGCCTTGATCTCGGGCCGCCTGCTCCTGGGACTCCCTGCCTGGATCTTCCTGATCCAGGGTTGAGCTCTGGCTCTGGAAAGAATCAGTCATTCTGGGTTCCTCTCCCTTGGCCTGAGGCACTGCTATCTTCTTCTGCAGCATACCTTACTTCAGGGATGTCCCCATGAGTATCAGGCTCTTGCTTTCCCTGTGCTTGTTCTGGTCCCTGCTCTTGATTTTGTTTTTCCAGACTCCAATCTTCTTGACTATCTGGCTTTTGCTCCCTAACTGCAGCATCATCCTGTTCAGAAGAAGGATCTTTTTTCTTTTTGCCATCCTCCTGGCCGGTTGAAGCGTCAGGACTCCCAGTTTTATCCAGATCTCGCACATGGGATTCCAAATCAATGGTCCGCTTTACATCCGATGTCATTCGCCGAAATTCAGCCAGACCTTTGCCCAGTGCCCGGGCTACATCCGGCAGCTTGGAAGGACCGATGACCAACAAGGCCACTACCAGGATAACCAAAACTTCAGTTGTACCAATGCCAAACATGCAACTCACCTCATATCCCGGTCATGAGGGGCCGGGGTTTTAAATCAGGCTTACTCCCATTCTATGGTGCTCGGTGGCTTGGAAGAAATATCATAAACCACCCGATTCACTCCCTGCACCTCATTGATAATGCGATTGGAGATCCTGGCCAGGACCTCTGGAGGCAACCTGCTCCAATCCGCGGTCATAGCGTCTTTGCTCTCCACCACACGCAAAGCCAGGACATGCTCATAGGTCCTTTCATCCCCCATCACGCCCACAGTCTTCAAAGGCAAGAGTACTGCAAAACCCTGCCAGACCTTATAATACCAGTTGGAGGCCATGAGTTCGTTTTGTACAATTTTATCCGCTTTGCGCAACATCTCCAGCCTATTAGGGGTGACCTGGCCAATTATGCGTATAGCCAGACCCGGGCCAGGAAAGGGGTGTCTCCAGACCAGAAAATCAGGAAGCCCCAATTCCAGGGCCACCTTGCGCACTTCGTCCTTGAACAGCTCACGCAGAGGCTCCACCAGCTTGAGCTGCATTTTTTCCGGCAGACCGCCCACATTATGGTGGCTTTTGATCACCGCGGAAGGCCCCTTAAAGGAGACACTTTCAATTACATCCGGGTACAGGGTGCCCTGGGCCAGGTATTCAACCCCAGGGATAGCCTTGGCCTCTTGTTCAAAGACCTGGATAAATGTAGCGCCAATGATCTTTCTTTTTTGTTCAGGGTCATGTACCCCTTGCAGCCTGTCTAAAAACTGGTCCTGAGCCTGGACATACTTTAGGTTCAAGTTAAAATGTTTCAAGTAGTCCACTACTTCCTGGCCTTCGTCTGCACGTAGCAGGCCATTGTCCACAAAAATGCAGTGTAATTGCTTGCCAATGGCCTTGTGCAGTAACACCGCCACCACAGTAGAGTCTACTCCTCCGCTCAAGGCACAAACCACTGGTTTTGAACCCAGTTCCAGGGGCAAATCCCGGAGAATAGAATCCACAAAGGCTGACATGCTCCAGGTGGGCTCCAAGCCCAAGGCCTGAAATAAAAAATTGCGCAAGATCTGATCCCCTCGCTCAGTATGCGAAACCTCGGGATGAAATTGCAGGGCATATATTTTGCGTTTGGGGTCGGCCATTGCTGCCACTTGCACCTGCTCGGTACTGGCCAGGACCTGGAAGCCAGGAGGCGGCTGCAGCACCTTATCCCCATGCGACATCCAGACTTTGAGGCCCGCATCAGTTTCAAAACCCTGCCAAAGAACGCTGTTCTGCACCAGACTGAGCTCCGCCCGGCCGTATTCCCTGTTTGCAGCTGGAACCACACCACCCCCCAATGCCTGGGCCAGATACTGCATGCCGTAACAAATGCCCAGCATGGGCAGGCCTGATTCCAAGATTCCGGGCTCCAGCCCAGGGGATTCATGATCACAGACACTGGCTGGCCCTCCCGAGAGCACCAGCGCTTTTGGATCCAGATCCTTTAATTGCTGCAGGCTTATGTTATAAGGCTGAATCTCTGAATAGACCCCGGCTTCCCTGATTCTCCTGGCAATAAGCTGGGTGTACTGGGAGCCGAAGTCTAGAATGATAATTTTGTCTTGTTTTTGCATATCCTTACCTGTAACAGAGTTCATGGCCTGAAACCATTTCCAGTGGTCCAAATCCTATTGTTCTGCCTGGTGTCTTCCAAAAAGCAAAACTGCAACATCAAAATCAGAAACCACATGTTATTTGCAATTTCCGCATATCTGAACTGCTGGTCCGGAAAAGCAGACTTCTATAACTGTGGCGCTAATTGTCCACCTGATAGTTGGGGGCCTCTTTGGTGATGATAACATCATGCACATGGCTTTCCCGGTACCCAGCCTGGGAAATTTGGATAAATCTAGATTTATTTTGTAATTGGGAAATATTGGCACAGCCCACATAGCCCATGCCTGAACGTAATCCACCCACCAGTTGATACAGGGTTTCCTGGACTTTGCCCTTGTACGGCACCCGGCCCACAATACCTTCGGGTACCAGCTTGCTGCTGCCCTCCTGGAAATAGCGATCACTGCTGCCCTCGCGCATAGCGTCAATTGAGCCCATACCTCGATAAATCTTGTACCTACGACCCTGGTAAAGGATGGTCTCTCCAGGACTTTCCTCTGTACCGGCCAGCATGCTGCCCATCATAACTGAATGCGCACCAGCAGCAATAGCCTTGATCACATCTCCGGAAAATCTGACTCCGCCATCCGCTATCAAACATTTGCCCTTTTCCAGGCAGGCCTGCACGGTTTCCATTATAGCCGTGATCTGGGGCACCCCCACTCCGGCTACCACCCTGGTAGTGCAGATTGAGCCTGGGCCGATACCCACCTTGATCGCATCTGCCCCTGCCTCCAAAAGATCCCTGGCGCCCTGATAGGTGGCCACATTGCCTGCAATAAGCTGGGCCTGCGGAAAGTCTTGCTTAATATCCCGCGCAGCCTGCAAGACGTTTTTGCTGTGTCCGTGTGCAGAATCCAGGACCAGCACGTCAGCTCCAACCTGGAGCAAGGCATTGACCCTCTCCATCATTCCAGGGCCAACACCAACTGCAGCCCCCACCCGCAGACGGCCCAGATCATCCTTGCAGGCATGAGGATATTTTTTGATCTTGTCTATGTCTTTAATGGTAATCAGGCCCTTTAGCGCGCCCTGGTCATCCACCACCAGCAGCTTTTCTATCCTGTTGGCATGTAAAATTGATTTGGCCTGCTCCAGATTGGTACCCGGGGGCACGGTGACCAGATTTTTGCTGGTCATAACTTCCGAGACCCTGGTCTGCATATCCTGGACAAAGATTACGTCCCGGTTGGTAACAATGCCCACCAGCTTTTCACCCTGGACCACAGGCAAGCCGGAAATGCGGTATTCAGACATTATCTCCAGGGCTTGACCCACTGTAAAGTCCGGGCCCACACTCAAGGGATCCAGGATCATGCCGCTTTCAGATTTCTTAACCTTTTCCACCTCCAGCCTCTGCTTGGAGCTGGACATATTTTTATGCACTATGCCCAGGCCCCCCTCCCGGGCCATGGAAATAGCCATCCTGGCCTCGGTCACTGTATCCATGGCTGAGCTAAGCAAGGGCATGTTCAACTCAATCTCTGGAGTCAGCTTGGTCCGCACATCTGCCTGATCTGGCAGGACCTCGGAATAATCCGGCAAAAGCAACACATCATCAAATGTCAGTGCCTGTTGTACGACTTTATCCATAATTGTCCTCTCTTGTCTCATAGTCTTTTATTCCTGCAGATCATCCAGTTCCTGCCTGGCCTGATCCTTCAGCTGCTGATCCGCTGCAGGTGACTCCAACACAGTCCTGAAATAGCTCCTGGCCTGTTCAGGGCTCTCCAGATAATAGGCGTACAAAAGCCCCAGATTAAAGTTAGCAAAGGGTTCATCCGGATCAATCTCCAGAACCTTGTTCAATTCAAAGGCTGCCTGGGCATATTCTTCCATCCTGTAATAACAATTGGCCAATTGTTGCCTGGCCTCTATATTCTCAGGTTCCAGAGACAGCACTCTCTTCCAGAACTGGACCGCCCTGTCCCAGGCTTCCATGCGCATGAAGACTAGACCCAAACGCTGTAGGTTCTCTATGTCTTCAGGATCTTCCTCCAACCTCTGCATAAGTCCGGAAAGCATATCCATCATTTCCTGACCTTGAGCCTGCTCCTGGGTCTGCTGCCGGGACATCCTGGTCAGTCCCGGATCTTCCAGCCTATAAGCCAACGTATAACCAAGCATAAGAAGCAGGCCCAAAAGCATTAAAGCCAGGACTAATTTGGTGCCAAAGCTATATAAACTAGTTACGGTCATGGACACTTATCTCCAACTGTTGCAACCGGCGTAGTATGTGCCTGTATTTTTGTCCCAAAAACACCAGATAGACGCTGATCCCTGTCCAGACTACCAGATTGGCAGCCAGCAAATAATATGTATGCTGCATGGCATCTCCTGTAGGTTATTTTCTCTGCATTGAGCTTATAAGCTTTGGGTCTGATCCAGTTTGGCCGCAATCTTGAGCTGGGAAAATCTTAGCCAACACAGCCAGGCAAAGATTGCGCCCCAGGCCAAAAGACAGACCAGCATTGTCAGCAGCATCTCCCCGGGCAGGCCTCCTTCCTGGCTGGCAAAAACCGAAGGATGGATGCTGCGCCACATCCGGGCTGAAATGAACACCAAAGGCACATCCAAAAAAGCCACAATACCCACTACTGCAGCAATGATCCTGCGCCTCTCCTCAGATATGCTTGAGTTGCGCAGGACCAGGTAAGCGCAATATACGAACCACATGACCAGGGTGGTTGTCAGTCTAGGATCCCAGGTCCACCATGTATTCCAGGAGACCTTGGCCCAGATTATCCCAGTCAAAAGGACCACTGTACTGAACAGCACCCCCACTTCTGCTGCTGCCCCGGCCAGAAGATCATATCCTTGTTTTTTGCGGCTTAAATAGAGCACACTGGCCAGAAAAACTATAAAAAAGGCCAAAAACCCCCACCAGGCTAAGGGCAGATGCAGATAGAATATCTTTTGTACCAGGCCCAGCGCACGCTCTACAGGCGCATAAAACCAGATCAGCCACTGGCTGAGCCCTAAAAGCAAAGCTGTGAGCAGGCCCAACACCGGAAAAACTTTCAATGCTGACTATCCCTTACAAATGAAGAATATTAGATTATAAACCACCACAGTTATGACTGCGAATAAACAAATGGAAAAAGGATAAGTGCCGCTCCAGTGAACAAAGCGTCAAAGGCTGCAGCCAGACCAAACCATGCAGCATACCCTGCGCTGCTGCCGGCCTCGAAAAGCGTGCTGCCCACCTGGATCCCGGTAAGCAACATAGGCACCAACAAAGGAAATACAATCACAGTAAGCAGAGAATCCCTGCCTGGTTGTCCCTGTCCCAGAGCCCCAAGCAAGGACCCCAGCACCACTAACCCCCAATCCACCACCAGCAACAGTGCCAATAATATGAGCCAGGAGCTAACCTGAGCCAGTCCCAGAAAAATCATGGCTGCAGGCAAAAAAAGACATTGCAAAATAAAAAGAAGAATCCCGCCGGCCAAAGCCTTGCTCAGCCAGATCTCATACAATTCGGCCGGAGAAACTAAAAGTCCCAGCCTGGCCTGATTCTCATCTTCCAGGGCAAACAGTGCGTTAAAGATCAAAACCAGGCTAAAACTGGAGGCCAGCCAGAATATGGCTGCCACCCATTGCGCCCCGATCCTGGGTGAATCCGCTCCTGCCAAGCTGAACACGAAAATGAGCAGCAGGCCCAACAGCCCAGCCTGCACAATTCCTTGGACCCGGCAGAGCAACAGGCGCATATCCTTGGCAATGAGTACCAGCACCCTGTTTAGCATGCCTGTCCTATCCCGGCCTTAGAGGTGCTGCGAGCTAAATACCCGCTTTGATCCTCTAGATACAAAATCCCGTCTGCCAAATCCATGTCCCGACCTGGGCTATGACTGACCCAGAGCACTGCTGCCCTGCCCTGCCTGGCCTGACAGATCTCTTGTCGCAAAATTTGCTGAGACTCTTGATCTAAGCCTGTATTTGGCTCATCCAGCAAAAACAGTCCGGGTCGGATCAACAGCACCCGGGCCAGGCTCAAGCGCTGAGCCATGCCTCGGGAAAAATTGGCTGCTGGTTCATATATAAAGGCGCCCAGGCCCACCCGGCGCAGGACCTGAAGCAAGTCTTGCTCCTTATTTTGCAGACCGTAAAGCCTGGACCAAAAACACAAGTTCTGCAGGGCGCTTAGCCCAGGATAGACAAAGGTACTGTGAGCCATATAGCCCACTGCAGAGAGTTCCAGCTCCAGATTTATGCTGCCCTGGCTGGGCTCCAAAAGGCCGCAGGCCAATTGCAGCAAGGTGGATTTGCCGCTGCCATTAGCCCCCAGGACCAGAATCAGTTCCCCTTGATACAGGGTAAAATTCAGGCCCCTGAAGACTAGTCTGGGCCCAAAAGTTTTGGACAGCTCTTGAGCCTTGAGCAGCAATGGCCTGTTTTGTGCGCTATGCATCGGTTTTTTATGTCAGGTCCTGCATTTGGTATCAATAATGGGCATATCACTACATGTTGCGTTTTCTGACCCTGCGCAGGCACAAAAAGGCCAGCAGGCAAAGCAGAGTTCCCCCCACCCAGATCCAGCTGACCAAAGGATGGGCACTGACCTCCACCCGGATTCTCTGATCTTCAGAAAAACCGTGCAGCACCGAATACAGCTCCACTCCCAGGCTTGGTAATATGGATACCTCGGCGTAGGGACGATCCATGCT
>CAZLUR010000095.1:0-9899 GCA_964562725.1 uncultured Desulfohalobiaceae bacterium
TCTTCGATGTCCTCGGCCAACAGCTTGCCTACGAAACCGGTGGAGGCGATGGTTAGGGTGAGCATGCCGGCAAATTCGCCAAAGCCAAAGGCCTTGACAAAGAATATGGCGATCAGGACTTCGGGAAGGGTTCGCACTATCCCGATGTAGCCTCGAAACACCAAATAAACCAGCTTGGGGACCAGGTTGCGGGCCGCTCCCACGGCAACCGGGATACTGAGCACTATGCCCACGGCAGTGGAAAAGACGGCCATCTGCAGACTTTCCAGCAAACCATCCATAAGCAGATCCCAGCGCGAAAAATCCGGGGGGATCATTTGCCTAAGCATGTCCACCACGCGGGGAATACCGGCGATGAACCGCTTGAAGTCCATGTTCACATCGCTGCCGGCATAGAGGAGATAGAGCACTGTCCCGGCTATAAGGGTCCAGCGCAGCAGCGGACTCTGGATCATCGGGGGCTTATGCCAGGTGCGTTGTCCAGAAAGGGCTGGTCCGGAAAAGTATCGGCTCATGGTTCAGTGTTCCGAGCGAGTTCAATGATTTCATCGGGCAGCTGCTTGCTGGGATTCTCACGGGCTTCAACGTCTTCCGCGGCGTGGCGTATTGTCTGACGCCAATCCGATTCGCCGAAGATGCGGGTCAAGATCTCTTCATTGACCTGGCCCGGAGAACCATCAAAGACGATCTGGCCCTGGGACAAACCAATGATCCGCTGGGCGAAGCTCAGACCCAGCCCGACGTCGTGAATGTTGATTAAAACCGGCAGGCTGTGTTCTATGGCCAGGTCGCTGATCAGAGACATAATGGTACGGGCCGTCTTGGGATCCAGTGAGGAAGTAGGTTCGTCAACCAGAAGTATCTTGGGCTGCTGGATCAGGGCTCGGGCGATTCCCACTCGCTGCCGCTGGCCTCCGGACAGGGCGTCAGCCCGGGTATTTTCATAGCCGTTTAAGCCCACACGCTCCAGAATATCAAAGGCCTGTTCGATATCCTGCTGCGGAAAACGCCGAAAAAAGGCCTGCAGGAAGGTGACATATCCGAGGCGTCCGGAGAGCACGTTCTCCATGACCGTCAGGCGTTCCACAAGATTGTATTCCTGAAAAATCATGCCGATTTGCCGGCGCATATGACACATTTCAGTCAAACCCAAAGCCGTTATTTCCGTTCCGTCCAGGATGATCCGGCCTTGACTCGGCTCCACCAGGCGATTGATACACCGAATGAAGCTGCTTTTTCCGGCCCCGGACGGACCTATAATGGCCAAGACCTGGCTGGAGTCCACACTTAAGGTGCAGCCTTTGATGGCTTTTAATCCGTTGGGGTATGTCTTGCCCAGGTTCTCTATGTGCAACATTTCTGCTCCCGAGAAAAAAGAGCCGGACCGAATATAGTAATGGAGACAATCCGTGCAGATCGGTCCGGCCTATTAAGGGAAGAGTCTCAGGGGATACCTTACCCGCCGATATTCTCCTTGGTGTACTCTACGTCATTCATTTCCTGAATGGTGCGGATCACCTCCCAGTTATGCTTGTATGTGATGGGAATGAAGCGGTCCACGTCGGAGAACTCCTTGCCCAGCTTGGTTCCCGCAAATTCAAAGGTAAAAAAAGCCTTCTGAACCAAAAGCGCCAGTCTGGGATGCAGATTATGAGCGAAGCCGAATGAGGTGGTAGGAAAAGACTGGGTTTCATAGATGATGCGGATTTTGTCTTTGTCCACCGTTCCACGGTCTGCCATGCGGTCCAGCACCGAGGAGGCGATGGGAGCAGCGGCATAGTCTTTGTTAGCAACTCCCATTATGCTCCGGTCATGTCCGCCGGAGTAAATGACTTCATAGTCTTTGTCCGGAACGATGCCTTGCCGGGCCAGCAGGGCTCGTGGAGCCTGGTTTCCGGAGTTTGAAGCCTGTTCGGTGTGGGCCACGGTCTTGCCCTTCAAATCCTGTAATGACGTGATGGCGCTGTCAGCGGGCACGATGACCTGCATTTTGTAGCCGTATTCACCTTCTTCCGTGCCCATGATGGCAAAGGGATGGAAACCAGCCAGATTGACGCCGAAAGGGGTGGATCCGGTGGAAAGTCCGGCAACGTGCAGCCTGCCGCTGCGCAAGGCCTCAATCTGGGCTGCATAGGACTGAGCCGAAAAGTAGCGGACATGCTTTCCAGTCACCGATTCCAGATGCTTGAGAAAGGACTCGAACATACCCTTATACAGGGCTGGATCTTCCACAGGTACATAGGAGAAGAAAAGGGTGTCTGGATTGGCCCACTTGGAGCTGTCCAGGGGCAGATCAGCCACCATATCCCGGTTGTCATCACAGAACTGCGTATCCAGAAGGCCGCGATGGCTGCATTGCGTGTCTTCAGCCTGAACATAAGGAGCAGAACAGACTGTGGTTACAAAAGCTATGATGACCAGGATCAAAGAGAGAAAGTGGGTTTTGGGCGACTTCCGCTTCTCTGGTTCGCAGGACATATTCCCGTTTGAAATCGTTCGAAATTTCTTATCCATACTCATTGCCTCCCTTCAAGGTTTTTTGGCAGTGTATAAGCTGCCGTGATTGACTAATTTCGATGCATCTCTGTTCTGAATCTTTATGCAATAAGTGTAACGTATCATCCGCGTGTTACGGTTTTAACTCAAGGATTTGACAATCCAGTAAACCTCAAAAGATACCAGCACAGAGAAAAAATTCATTCAACTCAATGAGCTATTAATTTCCAGCGAAGAGCAATAATGACAGCTACAATCCTGATTGAAGAACCATATCGGTAATCGGGCCGCGCGAGGTATCTCCTTTGAGCACAATGTGGGCATAGTGCTTCATTCCCTTGCACTTCTTGACCAGCCAATTCAAGCCATTGTTGCTCTCGTTGAGATATGGATTGTCCACCTGCCGGGTATCTCCCAGACAGAAACATTTCACTCCCTTCCCCATTCTGGTCAGCAGAGTTCGGCTCTCAGAGCGGGAGAGATTTTGCATCTCATCGATGATAACCACTGCATCCTCGATATTCATGCCCCGTACATAAGCTAAGGGCAGGATTTGAATGCGCCTGGGGTTGAGCTTGTATTGGCTATTCTCGTGATCCTCAAAAATGCGATTCGCCGGGCGCAGATCGTGCAGCTTCAACAGGAGATCAATGATATAACGGATGTACGGGGCCATCTTTTCCTCTGCATTGCCAGGCAAAAAGCCCATTTTGGATCCGATTTCAATGACCGGTTTGACAATAAAGATCTTGGTATAGGGGTTATCTTTGGCCTGCAGCACCAGATGCAAGGCACTGGCCAGAGCCAGATAGGTCTTGCCATACCCGGCCTCGGACTGTATGGAAGTCAGATGTATGTCCTGGTTGAGTAAGAGATCGAAAGCCAGGTTCTGATATATATTCCTGGGCTGGACGTTCCATACTTTGTGCTGATACTCAACGGATTTCGTAGTCTTGGCCCCCAAAAACACAGGGACACCGGACTCCCAGCGAAAGCTGTTGGTTACAGGCTTATCCTGTTCCTTGATGATTCCGGTATAGGCCTGAGACTCGCTTTGAAAGGGGAAAGAATCACGATAATACTCAGAAACAATATTATGGAGCCTGGCCTTGATCTGCATGATGCGGTCATTGGTGACCAAGATAGGGGTTTGCATCTCACTATGCACAATCTCAGAGATGATCTTGTCGTCGTTCGATTCTGCATCAGAAACGCGCATATTGGGGCTGAGAAAAATAATCTTACCGTCGGCTTCTATTTCTTTGACGGTTTGAGCTACAAGGTGGGATAATCGGTTGTCCTTTTTCAGCTTGTCCAGTTCTTGCAGGACTGTGTAAGGAAGAATGATCCTGTTTTCATTTCCATTTCGAAAAGTGCGTAGACAATTGGGGTTTTCTAAAAGAACGTTTGTATCGATAACAAAATTCTTTTGGGCCATGCATCTCTCCTTGTAGATTGTACTTTTTCTTCTCACACATGTAACACGTTTCCAAAATAGGCCGCCGCAGCCTCGCGCTTGACTCCCCGACAGTAAAAGACTCCTCCTGGTGGGATGTTGACCAGAATGAGCTTAAAGGTGACTAGGTCAAAGAAACGTTTGTAGTAGTTATTATACACCCAGGGCATGATCGTGATCTGATTATGCCAGGGCTCTCCCGGAAGACCGGCCATCCAGGCAAAGATTTCCTTAGCCACATGGCTGGGCAAACTGGGAGTTGGAAGACAATTGAGGATGACATCCACTGCGTGCACACCTTTATTGGCTAGATTTTCAGCTACATCCCGAACATCGCAGAACAAAGTTTCGGCCTGGGGGACATTTTCCGTAAGTAGACGAAAGAAATCCAGATCCAACTCAATGGCCACAAGGCGCGAATCAGGATGCATCTGTTCCGCTGCGGTTTTGGTGACTGCACCGGTTCCTGCCCCAAGCTCCACAATGGTCTGTGGTTTCTGGGGATTGATGTGGGCGCACATGGCCTGAGCTAAAAAACGGCTGGAAGGGACAAAGCTGGCAATGCTCCTGCCATGTTTCAAGAATTTTTTGAAATAAAGATAAGCATCCGACATACTTATTCAACTACCCAAGGTTATGGTTGATAGTTCAGCCAATATTTCTGAATCGTTTTTTATCGCAGCTCTCCCCGGGCATGGATGTCTAAGGTAAAAGCGAAGTGGCTTGTTTGAATGGCTTGTGATAGTTGAGATAGTCTGAAGCCTCGGCTTGGCCCATGAATTTGGACAAAATATGAGGCTGGGTCTGCAAGAGATCGACTACGATCAGGCCGTCGAAAGACCCAAACTTGTGATCATGGTGAAAGTCAGCGATTTTTCCCCCAAGCTTGAGGTATTGCCGCAAAAGGACCGGAATTCCCTTTGACCCGTCTTGGATATCAACAATGAAGGAATCTACATCCGAGGTCTTCAAATTGCTGATGCATTCGATGAGCAGACGTTCGAACCGGGAAGATTTCATTTTGGGCTGTTTTTTGCCCCGGACCTGATTGCAAAGATCGGGCTGATAAAAATTACTGCGCAGATGGGTGATCAGACTTTTTATGGACATGCTGTCGTAATCCTGACTGATGCTCACAGGCCCGAACAGAAAACGGTAATGCGGCCTTTTCTGCACGAACTGCCCAATTCCCTTCCAGAGTAACAAGAGGGGAATGTAGTCCTTTTGATAGGCAGGAACAATGAAGGAACGGCCAAGTTCCAGTGAGTCCCGCATTTGGCGAAAGAATGCCGGACGAAACCGAAACAAGGTGGAAGTGTACAGGTTTTTTTTCCCGCCGGGACGAGCCAGCAAAGCATCTGTCCTGCCCAGGCGGTAGGCCCCGGCCAGTTCCTGTTTTGCGGTATTCCACAGGATAAGATGGTCGTACATATGATCGAAGAGGTCCAGGTCAAGGGGCTTTTGCGACCCTTCCCCATTGTGTCTGAAGGTAATTTCCCGCTGCCTGCCGATCTCGTACAGGAGATGAGGGATTTGCTTGGATGTGGCTTCGAACACCATGTGAGAGGAATTTCGAAGGAGGATACACTCTTGGGGCAGTCTTTCCAGGTCCTGCAAGTAGAGGTAATGAGGGAGACCTTCTGCGACACAGGTCTTTTTGGTCTTTGGAAGCCTCAGGCAGGTGTACAGTTTGCCACAACCGGAAATTGGCTCGCAAACCTTATCAAATCCGTACGTCCTGGCCCGAAGATACCAGGTGGCTGCCTGTTTGGAGGTCAGGTGGGACATCAGCTTGCGCTGGATGGGGGTTCTGATGTGCACTTGGAACTGCTGATCCTTTTTTTTCAAGACTTCACTGGGCAGCAGCAGGGTGCGCAGTTTTGGGTGCAAGAGCCCTGCGTACTGAAACAAAAGGCTATTGGCTCCATGGAAGTACACAGGGAGAATTTCTGCCTTGGAGCCAAGGATGAGCTTGGTGGCTGTTTCCTTCCAGACCGGATCAGTGATCTTCCCCTGACGCACATGCCAGTGAGAGACCTCTCCGGCCGGAAAGAGACAGAGGACGCCGCCGTCCCTGACCCACCTCTTTGCCTGGCGCAGGCCCTGCAGATTGATATATTTGGAATCAGGGCTGTAGAAAGGGTCGATAGGAATGAGCAGATCGCGCAGGATCGGAACGGCCTGTAAATAGGGATTGGCTATAAACCGAACATCCTGCCGGATATTTTTGAACATGGAACACATGATCAGGGCCTCCAGCCCTCCGAAAGGATGATTGGCCACGATGATCAAAGGGCCGTGGGCCGGGAGATGGCCTGGGGGTGTAGGTGTGATCTGATAGCCAATATTTAATGTGTCCAAGACATTGTGGGCAAAGGTAAAGGGATCGGGGGATTTTTTGACCCTTTGGTAGAGGGCATCCAGGGATCGCAGATGCAGGAGGGAACATAAAGGGGGGATGAGCAGTCTGTGCAGCCCCTTAAATGGTGAGCCTTGCAAAGCTTCGGTCATTATGTGCACTGCTGACTGGTAAAAATCTTCCTGATGGGAATCATATGACAGGAAGCCATCTGATGAAAAGTTTTGGGGCTTTCTTTCCTGATGAATCTGCTGGGACATATAGCTGAGCACTCCTTGTCTAAAATTCACTACAGTTCAGAGTATCCCTGTTATATCACGTTAGTATGAATTCTTGATCTCAATTTGATTGTGTTTGTTGGATGACAATAAAAACCGGTATGCCTGACCTGAAAAAGTCCAATCCAGCTTTGACCGATACAGGTAAAACAAAATGCCCAGATGCACTGGCCGTAACCAGTTCAAATATTGAGCTGCAAAAGCTTAGCTGTTTGCAGCATCTTTAGGTCTGCTGTGAAAACTAATCCGCCCTGTTCAAGGGCCAAGGCGATGAAAAGAGCGTCATAGACCGTTAGGTTGTGCATCTCAGCCAACTGCAGAGAATGCTTTGCCAGACTTTTGTGTCCAACCAGGCGCACAGGCATGTCCACAATATCCATAAACATCGCCTTGCCTTCCTCAGAGGTCAGTATGCCGGCCCGCATATACTTCCAAATCACATCGCCCGCTTCAGCAAGCAGAAGATCTGGAGCCAAAGCGCAGTGTCGTCCCTGATTCACTCCATGAAAAAACTTTTCCAGCCCCTCGGGAACGTCTCCGTCCGGCACAAAAAGCCGCAGCAGGGCTAATTGTGATGCTTATCTGGATGGTTTAACTTCCGCTTCTTCTTACATAAGTCGATCAGGGGAATACCCGAAGGCTTTCAGCTCGGATTCCAAATGGTATTCAAAGACATCAAGTTGTTCGGGAGTTAACTGGCGGGTGAAGCGATGCAGGGACTTTGTGGTTACTGTGTTTGTCTTGCGCAGCTTGTAGTCCCCGCCCTTAAGCAGATTGAAGCGGGAGAAGGGAAGGAGTTGCTCCCGGGGCAGCTGGATATAATCCAGGAGGGCTTTCAAGGTACTATTCGGATCGGTGACCAGGTCTTCGTAGCGGATCAGGTGCCACGTGTGTCTATTTTGCAGGTAGCGGGCGGCGATCTTTTTCCACCGTTTCAGCAGACCAATATCTATGCCTTTCTCTTTCTTGCCAGGTGGCCAGAAGAGGTATGCGTAACCGGACTCAACTGCCGAGAGATAGCTGTCCCTGGGATCCCGGACCAGCCAAACATGACGGTCGAAGGACGTGAGCAGTCTGGAACCAGGCAAGAGGTAGAAAAGATCCAGGGGTTTGATCAACCTATATCCCCTTGGCCGCAGCCCCAACCAGGCCGAGGCCAGGGCCGGGAGTGAATTCAAATCGCTATAGGACCGAACTGCGGAGTGCTGACCGAGAATGTGCTGGAGCAATGTGCTCCCGCTACGCATGGAATAGCCGATGAGAATTCGCATTTTTGCCTTCAAATCTTTACCCTTGGGATTTTATCAAACGGGGGGACTAACCACTGACCTCCGCCCTCTGATTTCTGCCTTCCGTCCTCATACATCTCCCAGCTGCGGACAAAGGCCTCTTGCATGGACCTTCCCTGCATATATTGCCTGGCCTGAATTTTCATCTTCTGCAGCAGCTGAGGATCGTCGGCTAAGGTCAAAATGGCCTTTTCCAGGGCCAGGACATCCAAGCCCGGAACGATCAATCCGGTCTGGTTTGAAATCAGGTTCTCCTGTGGTCCGCCCTGATCGGTGACAATGACAGGCAGGCCGGAAGCCTGGGCCTCCAGGACCACGTTGCCGAAGGTGTCCGTGGTGGAAGGAAAGACAAAAATATCACTGGAGGCATAGGCCTGGGACAGGTCATGCCCGGTCAGAACGCCGGAAAAAATGGCCTGGGTCCCGGAAAGACCGGTTTGCATCTCGTTTTTATACGGCCCATCACCCACGACGATAAGCTGAATATCATCCCGCACCCTTTGAATATTGCTATAAGCCCGAACCAGGATATCCAGGTTTTTCTCCTTGGAGATCCGGCCGACATACAAAAGTTTCAGTCGGTCCCTTTGCAGTCCAAACCGTTTTTCCCAGAACCCGTTTTTATGTTCGTGATGAAATCGGTCTGTGTCGATTCCCCGCGGATACAGCTTGATTTTGTCCGGTTGGATGCCATGGGTCATCAACTCATCTCCAGTGGCTCGAGAAGGGACATAGATCGTATCCAATTGGTTATAATACCAGGTCATTAACTTCCACATCAAAGCCTCCATGTCTGCATCATCGGTCAACTGAGCTGCGTATTGAGGTAAAGCGGTATGATAGGTTCCGTATATGGGCAGATGCAGGATCCTGGCCGTAGCCAGGGCGGCCAGCCCCATGGGCCCGGGGGTTGAGGTGTGGATGTGAGTGAAGTCTTTCTCTGCACAAAAGTCCAGAATCTCTAAAAAGGAGGGGCAGGCCAGATCCAGTTCCGCATATTCCGGGACCTCGATACGCCCAAAAGGCGCAAAATCAACCTGCTTGTCCATTGCCAGCTTTGATCCGCAGGTCAGGATATGCAAATTTTTGTGCAGATCTTTGGCTAACTGGGCCTGATTTTGTAAGGTTAAAGCTACGCCGTTGCACTGGTCAAATGTATCGGTAAACAGAGCCACCTTAGGGGATTTGGACTGAGACGGTAAATTTTGCAAACGTTCCAGACAGGCCTGGGCCAGAGGGCGATCTTTACTATATAAACCAAAAGCCAGGAAATACGGGGCTAACAGAGCATACACCGAGCCTCCGGAGCCGATGGTGGCAAAGATGTTGAACAATCTGGCCTGGGAGGCGCTTTCCACCAGGGTCTGGGAAAATTTTTTTATCAGGCGGTCTGATGCAGCCCGGACAAAATTAAACCAATCATCCTCCCGATCCTGAAAAGTACGGTCCGGGTTATGGACCATGTCCAGCAGATGCGGATTGTTGCTTAATATGGCCAGGCCCTCTTGGTGGATCATGGAGGTCACATCAGAGGAGTCACCGAGCTTGAAGAAAGACCACCCTCCTCGTTTGGTGCCCAGGTAGTCGTATAACCAGGTCCAAAAGCCCTTATCGCTCCCAGTTCTACCGGTCAGGGCACAGTCAACAAAGCGCAGAAGCTCATCTTTTTGCACAAAGCGGTCCAGATTGAACTTGGCTTTGTAGAATTGATAGGCGATGGCGTACAGATTGTGGCCCAGGGTCCTGGCAGAGGCCGGCTGACTGTGGGGCTCTGCCCTTCCCTGCCTCAGGCCCTGCATGAATTCTTTGATTCCGGAGACCCCTGGAACCCGAGTATAGGCCCGGGCGATGTTCAGAGAAGAATGGTCGTCCGAGCCTGCGGTCAGGGTCTTAATCCATGGCTGTTCACCCACCGGCTGCAGGCTGTGCTTGTCAGCCAGGAGTTCAATATCTTTTGCGGTCAGAGGACGGAGGTTCGTGGCCAGCATGCCCTCGATGCGAATATCGAGAGACTGGCCGAA
>CAZLUR010000096.1:0-9638 GCA_964562725.1 uncultured Desulfohalobiaceae bacterium
CGAAATTGGTCTGGCCCAAAAGCGATTTTTCATAGCTCTGGTTGTCGATCTGGTGGAGGAGCACGTTTTTCGACCAGCCGAACTTGCGGGTCATGCGGATATAAAATTCTCTTTTCAGGGGGTCCTTGCATTTGCTCATGATGACAAGATTATGCGCCCAGGCGATTTCTCCAACCAGTGGTTGGAGTCTTTCGTTGTCATGGTACTCCGTATAGAACTGGCGCATGTACCAGAGATTTTGAACTGAAAAACCGCTTATACCGGGAAACTCCTGTCGCAGATCGGCGGATAACCGCTTTACCACAGATTTGCCCCAACCCTCGGTCTCCTGGCGCTCTGCGATCATCCGCCCTATGTCCCAGTACAAACCCACCAGCTCCTTGTTGACCGCCTTGAGGGCTTCATACTGGGCGGAGCGGATGCGCTCCTTGATTTCTGTCAGCAGGCGCGGATAATCAGCCTGTTTGCCGAGGCTGTTTTCGTCAGGGGTATCAGTCGGCTTCATTGACACGCTCCTCCTCATCAATCACGGCATCAGCGATGTCTTCTCCCAGCGGTTCAAGCGATTCAACCGCCTCTTCCAGGCCTTGGCTGCCCGGCGGCGGAGCCAGATGCCGCACATCCACCTTGCCGGTGACCACGTCGGAGATCAGGCGGGTTCGGTATTCGATGATCAGGTCGATTTCACGGGTTGCAGTCGCGATGGCTTTGTCTGTTGATCGAGTTGCTTCAATAATGTACTCGGCAATTGCCTGTTGTTCATGTATAGGAGGAAGGGCTAATGACATTGCGCCAACACGTTCGACATTGAGATTCCCTTGAGCGGTGACCGGCGCTATACGCACGAACTGCGGCTTCATTGCTCGCATTGCATAGTATAAATACTCGGTAGACAGTCCCTTGGTTGGTGCAAGCCCAATAATGCTGTCCGGGAAACACGCTTCAAAATCGAGGATTGCTACATCGCCTATGTTTGCAGCAATAGTCATGCAAAGGGTGCCAGCAGGAAACTGTTTACTGACAGCAAAGCCATTCTCGTTCAATGTCTGGCTGTAGGACACCACATGCTTCGCCGCGCGGGACACATCACCAGTTTGGATGAAAGGGTATGGCCCATCGTATAGACTCGGATCGTTGCGGGGTCTGTGGGTAAATTTGCCCCTCAGTAACTTTGACACCTGCTTTATACGTCTTGGTTCCCAATGCGTCGGAATATCCCCAAGCCAGTCGATACCGGAGGGTTTATGGGGAACGTTGGGGTCAAGTCCACGGGTCACGGCCCGGTTGATGATGGCCTGCTTCTGCTCGTTCAACACCTCGATCAGCTGTCGCCGGTTGCGGATAAAGCGGCGTACCTGTCGGTTACACTGACCAATAAAACTCTCAATTCTCTTTTGCTCTTGTTGCGGTGGCAGCACTGCGTGAATAGCACCAAGGCGATCACCATATAGCCGCAAGAATCCAGATCCGATACCCTTGGACTCTGTATGGAATTTCGCCACCATTCGGGGGGAGCGTAACAAGTGACCAAGAAAGACCGTACTGACATCACCGAGTGGACTGAATACCGCATAGTCGGGGCTAACAAGGCCGTCCTCCGGCGCAACATGGAACATGCCGCTCCACGCTTGCATGCGGTTCATCACGATTTCCCCGACATGACAGATTTTGTAACCGATGAGGGTCCGGGCCGAATGAACTTTCTCGGTTCTATCTTTATAGGGAACTAGGCCACGTTGTCTGGTCATCGACAGAAGCGTCTCTTTGCCGCTTTCTGACCTTATGTTAACTTCACGCAGCATAGTTTTAAACCTGCGAATATCCCAATGCGCCGGAACCCAACCGAGCCAAGGCAGACCGGAGTCCTTATATTCCGGATAGGGCCTCACTTCATCACTCATACCTTTTGCCCTCCTACAATTTCCTCCAGCAAACCTTCGCCTTCTTCCTGCAATTTGAGCAGGTCGGCTTTGATCTCTTCCAGCGGCCGCAGCTCCGGCGGCTTGTAGAAGTGTCGGGTAAAGGAAATCTCGTATCCAAGCTTCGTTGCGGTCTCGTCGATCCAGGCGTCTGGGACGTGCTGCAAGACTTCCCTGGTAAAAAACGCCTCGATCCCGCCTTCCTCCAAAAGCGGCACTTGTTCGCTGTCCCTCAGTTCGGAGTCGGGTTCGTATTCCAGGACCAGCCCAGGGTCGCCAACGGGATTGGCGTACAGGCCGTGGAGCGGGTCGACTTCGGCCTTGCCGGGCTTGTGGACCTTCTTGATCACCGGCGGCGCGTCCTCCACCCGCCAGCTCACGGTATTCAGGATCACCTTCTGTTCGGCAGCGGACAGCTTGAAGCCCCGATTCTTAAGCGTGTCGGCAACAGCGTCGCGAAAAAAATTGTGGTCGGTGAACACATCCTCGCCCAGTTCGTCCAGAAGCGCCCGGGCAGCATCGTATAGCTTCTTGTCCCGCTTCCAGGTGTCTGGCTTGAGCAGCTTCCTGCGTTTCTTCTCCGGGATAGCCGTTCGCCTGGGCGTGTCGCTGTCCTCCTCCGCCCCGGTGTCCTCATCGCCATTGTCGCCCCAGTCCCGGAGGGTCTTCTCCACTTGCTTGCGCACGGACGAGAAGTTGTCGAAGATTGTGTCGCCGAATTCCTCGTAAAGGGCCCGGCGAATGTCCGCGTCACCGGAGGCATATCGGAGGCCGCCAATCGCATGGCGGGTCAATTGGCTGTGCAGGCGCAAAGGGCGTTCGACGCGAATCTTCCAATACCCGAAGGCCTGATTTAAAAAAATCTTCGATTGCTCTGTTTCCTCAAAGGCCAGAAACATCTCGCAGATCTGCTGGATCTGATCGGCCGAAAGCTCGCAGTTCTTTGCACCCATGTTCTTGCGCAGAGGCTGGTAGATTTGCGTGGCGTCGATGAGCTGAACCTTCCCCTTGCGGTTCTCCGGCTTGGCGTTGGTCAACACCCAGATGTAGGTGGCGATGCCGGTGTTGTAGAACATGTTCAGCGGCAACGCGATGATCGCTTCGAGCCAGTCGTTTTCGATAATCCAGCGACGGATGTTGGATTCGCCCGATCCGGCGTCGCCGGTGAACAGGGACGAGCCGTTGTGGACCTCGGCGATACGACTGCCGAGGGGGCTTTTGCCAGTGGGTGCGACCATTTTGCTCAGCTTATTGACCAGAAACAAAAGCTGACCGTCGCTGGAACGGGTGATCAGCGAAAGCTCGTCGCCGTCATGCTGAACGATAAAGCGGTGGTCGGCCATGTCCTTCTTGCCGCCCATGCGCTCGAGGTCCATCTTCCAGCTCTTGCCGTACGGCGGATTGGAGAGCATGAAGTCAAACTCGCCGGAGGGGAAAGCGTCGCGGGAGAGGGTTGAGCCGAACTTCATGTTCTCCGCGCCAGCCCCCTCGCCCTTGAGCAGCAAGTCGGCCTTGCTGATTGCGTAGGTCTCGGGGTTGACCTCTTGGCCGAACAGGTGGATGGAAACGTCTTTGCCCCGGCTATTGGCAAGATCGCGAAGCGTATCTTCGGCCACGGTCAGCATGCCGCCTGTGCCGCACGCACCATCGTAGACTCGGTAGGTGGCCGATTGGATGTGGTCGGCAATGGGCCAGAAAATCAGATTGGCCATCAGCCGGACAACGTCGCGGGGCGTAAAGTGTTCTCCGGCCTCATCGTTGTTTTCCTCGTTGAAGCGGCGGATCAACTCCTCAAATATGGTTCCCATGGCGTGGTTGTCCAGGCCAGAAAGGCGGATGTTGCCCCCGGCGTCGCGGATGGGATGGGGGCTTAAGTTGATGTCCGGGTCGAGGAATTTTTCAATAAGGGGGCCGAGTGCGTCGGCATCGATCAGTGTGGAAATCTGATTGCGGAATTTGAACTTCTCCAGGATCTCCTGGACATTGGGTGAAAAGCCGTCCAGGTAGGCCTCAAAATCAGCCTTGAGCTGCTGATGCTTGGCGCGGGCCTGGAGATCGCGAAGTCTGAACGGGGAGTCATTGTAGAAGGCGTGGTTGGCATCGGGTCCTGCCGCCTGACAGAGGGCACCAACCTTGTTGACGACACCCGCCTTGTCGAGCTGTTCGCTCATCTTGAGCACATCCTGCTTGGTGGACTCCAGGCAGGCATCAAGACGGCGGATCACCGTCATGGGCAAAATCACATCGCGGTACTTACCCCGTACGTAAACATCCCGCAGAACATCGTCCGCGATGCCCCAGATAAAATTGGCAATCCAGTTCAGTTGCCCGTTTTCCATTCATACTCCCGTCATTTGCATTTTCATGTGTATATTATTGGCTTAACGTAACAGCTCAGCCGACGCCGCAAAGCGGCGTTCGGCTGAAGCGACTTGTTGTGCATGTGAGCACATTGCCAGGCCACTTCACTAAACTTTCCTCGATGCCGGGTGTTCCATGTTCATGTACACGCCCCCAGCCTCAAGCTCATCAAGCATCTGTTTCAGCCGTTTTGCCTTCGTGTTCTGTCGTTTCGCTTCGTTGATCCAGAGAAGGTAATCGTTTCGTTGGTATGGGGGCCTGGCTTCATACGCATCCATCAACCCTGACTCCATCAAGGCATCCCTGACGTAATCAGGCATCGGTTGCTTCTCACGCTTGAGCTTGGACTTGTCACCTGTCATTTCCGCATTACCATCTATTCAGCACAACGAAAAAAATCAGCGGCGCGGCTTTTTGCGTCCGCTGGATTTACTTGTTCGCGCTGATTTATCCTTTTTATTTTTCGTTGGTTGAATATATTCTACAAGAAACATATCTCTTGATTCTTGGGTCTTTACATTTTTTAAAAACGGTCTCTTTTCATCTTCGCTTAAATGTTTGTCTACAATTTTAACAATTTGCCTTTTCTCCCATAAGTCTGCTCTCAAAAAGTATTTTCGTATTTCAAGCACTTCACTTCTGGATACCAAATTTTCAAGAGAATTTAACAAAGATCTTCCAATATAACCTCCTGCATTTCTTTTTAACTCTCTAAAAAACTCTATAAGGATTGTCTTATCCTCATAGTCTTCACATCCTAAAAGTCTAACAATCGCTATCGTTATGTACTCAGGTAAATAAGGGCTAGTTGTTAAACTTTTTGAAAATACTTCCCGGATTTGTTTTTTCTCATTATCAGATATTTTTTCTCGATATTTTATTAATACATCAACAATATAAGGTGTGAATTGTGGAAAAAATTCGGCAAGAGTAGGCATATTTGTGAAAAGTGAATATTTTTCTGAACTAATTACTGATTTGACAAAAGATGTAATTTCATCGGGTTCAATTATAGCCTTTGACTTCATGGTCTTGAATAATCCAGCGGGATCACTGCTTTTAAGCTTATCGATTTCTTTTTTGCTTGGGGCTCTAAAGCGTGTTGGTATTATGCCGCCGTATCCAGCTAGTAACCTAAACTGTGGTTCTGGTTCCTCTTTTTCTTCTTTCTTTTCTTTAGGTTCTTCTTGTGCTTGGATTGTAGTTGTTTTTTCAGGTGACTGTTCGCTATTTGAAATTTTAGAGACATCTTTAATTTCAGTTTTGCGTTGATTAATAGTTAATCCTTCAAGCCAGAGTCTTTCTATTAATTGCGTAAGCCAATAATGAGCCGTATGTACATTTGGAGCAAAAAGCCTGTAATCATCAACAAAACGGGCAAATTTAACACCTATCGATAAAAGATAGTTATCAACTTCTATGAGTGCAGCTTCTGCAAATATTCTACTTGCATTTGAGCCGACAGGTAAAGAATATGAGTCTCTATTTGCCCAAAATAGAAGTAACTCATTAATTTGTTTTACACGTGTCTTTTCAAAGCCATGTGAGAGTAATATTGATTCCAATCTATGCAAATTTAGCCTGTCATAAAAATTTCCAATGTCGCATACGACTAGTGCTTTAATTCCTTTTTGTTTTACTTTGTCTGAAACGTGTTTTTTAAAAGAGGTGATATTATATTTTGGATCAAAGATGTAACCTTTTCGAATTTTAAGCCTATAAGAGAAAATAATTTTTCTTGCTTTTTTGGGGCGCAGAGTCTCAAGATCATCAGCAATGATTAAAGCCAAAACTAAGTATTTTATAGTATCCAGAGGATGGATAAGTGCACATCTCCGAAAATCAAAAGGCCCACCTTTTGGCAATAGAACGTGATCAACAGGAAATATCTCAAGAGATTCTAACGAATTTCCTTTAATACACTTAGTAACGTTTTCAATGATTTTCTTTTGAAACAGCTTGTTTTTTAATAACTTTAGTTCAAATGGAGGGTCAAATATGTCTGTAAGGCCCTCTTTCAAAACATTATCAACTGCAAGCTTGGCTGCTCTTTCTATATCCATATCATTTCTTCAATGGCGAACCAGTTGGTTTCCATCCTGAAACCCCGGTTGCGCGTGGGGTGCGATCTGCTATAAACAGGACTCTCAAGGATGGTTTTCCCTTAGCCTAAGCCTAGTAGCACGTTCTTTGAAAATTTATGTAGAAATTTTGATTTTTGGACGTACTGCTACCTTAAGGGGTCAAGTTCTTCAGCACCAGGCGGTTATGAACTGGCCAGAACCTGAAGATTAAAAGCTACTATACTGGACCATACATATTGCTTGTATCCTGGCCAACCTTTCCAGGTACAACGGTCCATGCCGAACGCCCTTTTCAGGGTGGAAATAATGGCTTCTATTCCAGCCCTGAATTTACGGAGTTTTTTGTATACCCAGTGGCTTTTGACCATATCCAGGATGTTCAGGTTTCTTTTCTTGGCGAAGCAGGCATCCTTGACTCCAGCTTGCTTGGCATCCTTTAGAGCGGCACTGGAAGCAAAGCCCCCATCAAAAGAGGTCTGCCTGGGAGTCTTTTGCAGGGCTTCTTTTTGGCGTTCTATTAGTTTTCCCACAAGGGTGCTGTCATTGGGGTTGCCTCTTGGCATCATACAGTCCAGGATAAGCCCGCTTTTTCCAGTGAGCATAAAGTGCCAGGCAATCTTTGCTTTCCATAAGCTCTGCTCCATAAAAAAATATCAATATTCTCAAATAAATAAATAAAATATCTAACATTGGGCAGGGATACTTTTCAAGCAATAATTTGTGGCTCACAAAATATGCACAAACAAATTTGTGACTCATATTTGCCCTTATATGAGCCTCAAAATGCCTCATGCCCCTCGTCAATGTTCAAAAGCTGTGGATAAGCCAGGGTTGCCGACCGGCTTCCGCTGCCAGGCTGCAGCTCTCGTAAAATACCTTCTTTTTTAAGACATTAAGTATCCGCTGGGCTGTGGGCCTTGGGATGTTGCCTGAGCGAATAAAATCTGATCCCTTAAATATCGGTCTCTCAAAGGTCCAGTCCTTGGAAGTCCTTGGCTTCTCAGTGTCGCCCCGGGCTTCAAACTCCAAAACCTCACCCATAGTGGCTTGAGTCCCCTCGATACGAGAGGAAAGCACAGCCTCCTGGGTGGTCAGGGGGCTCAACAAAATATCAGGATTAGGAATAGCGGACAATATGCCGTCATAACGAGCAACCGCTGCATTGGCCGGGCCGATCAAAGGCACCAGCTTCCTCCAGTTCAAATCTGCAGGAGGAAACGCTCCTTCATGGTAACGGACAGGGCCACTCATATGTTGTGACCCTTGAGAAACTGGCAATATTTTTTGTAGGTTTGTCTAATAGGAAAGCAGGGGACAGGCACTCCGGGACACACTCTGTCCAACCGACCCAATGCGACTGTAGCGCATTCCAGTAAACGATGGCGTTGATCGCTCAACTCCAATGCCGGTTCAGGTGGAAGCGGAGCTGGAATAAAAGCGCGTATCGTCTCTCCAACAACGCTGGTTGTCTCGTATTGGCCAGTAGGACCACGCTTCATAATCCGGCTTCTCCATATTTATCGATTGTTAAATAAGCCCGGACACTATTTAACAAAACCGGCTTTATGTTTAATAACTGATCTTTCCCCATAGCCCAGGAGCTCCAGGTTTCTTTTCAATAGCCACCATGGCCTGCTGAATACGATTTTCATTCTGCCTGCTCACATCCCCGGTATCGTAGGCTTTTGCGTTGTTTGTTCTTCATATGAGCAGAAAAATCAAGACAAAGCAAGCCTGGATCAGAGGTCAGGAGGGCAGCAGTCCCCAGTAAAACACCCCAAAGGCTTGCCCGGTTAACTTTCTTCCAGTTAACTGGGGGACCCCGGTTTTACGCAAGGCAAGCAGGGGTAAGGGGTCAGCAGGAACCAAACTAGCTTTTGACAATCTCGATTACTTTGTCGATTATCTGATGAAGCTTATGATTTTTTATCCTGCCTATACGGTACAAGATTATGTGAATGTCAGCAGTGAAAATTCTGTTGGGTCTTGCATTGCTTTCCTGGTGCAGGCTGCCAGTCTCGAAATCATTTTCATGGAGGGAAACGGCATAATCATCTTTGATGTTTCTGCTTGTTATCTGGCACAGGATTAAATCGTTTCCCTGAAGCGAAGTCAAAACAAGCGCAGGACGTCGTTTGGCATGACTCAGATCAGAAAAAGGAAATGGAACTACTACGATATCGTCCTTTACAAATCCTTCCACGCTTCTTCTTCCTCTGTTTTAAGCCAGTCCTTTCCCAGGGATGATTCGCTGACAACCGCTGTATTCAATTTTTCCCTACGATTCTTTTCCTTCAGGAAGCATACAAAATCAAGCACTTCAGAAAGAAAAGGTTCAGGAGTATTCTCTATTTCGTTAATCAGCATCTCTTTTGTGTTCATACTCATACCCTCCAATTATCATTGGACTTGATCAGAACAGAAAGATCCAGACAAATCAATTTGTAAAAACAAGTTTTAATTTTAGTTTGACAGGATTAACAGGATTAAGAGATGGATTAAGAGATAAGCATTTTTATTCCGCCCTGAAGGCGGCCTAAAAGGTCCTCAATCGCCTTTGGCGATCTTTAATGCAATCTGCGGCTTTCGGCTTGCCCAGTAAAATTTTTACCCCGCTTGCCTTGAAACCTTCTTTTGTTTCACTGGGCTAAGCCTTCTTTTGCTTTACTGGGGCTGGAGGACAGCGAAGTTTACCCGGCCTGCCCCGTAGCTCAGCCTTGTGATGGTACTGGGATTCAATCTCTTTCATTTGACTGGGCTGATTTCACCGGGGCCGCTGATTGTTTATCCTGCTAATCTTGCCTGCCACGCTGGATGCGTGGTTAATCCTGTCTAATTTCTTGTTTTTTGTGACAGGGTTTCAATTGTAAGTCTAACGTTCTACCAACTTACGGTCAACTGGTCATTACTTGTTGTCCGGCACTCTAAGCAACAGAAGCCTTACCCCTCCCTGGCATATCCTTTGAAAACCTCCCTGACATGCCATTGAACATAGTCCGTTCACGGTCTCATAGGAGATGAGTCTGTCTTGACCGCGCAGACACCTGCCCAGGGCATAAAGCAGAAGCAGGGGCTTGTGGGGCGCTCTCTGATCGCCGCGCTTCCAGACCTTCAGACCGGTGATAAGCTTTCTGACTTCTTCTTTATCCATCTTCAAAATAGTCATAATCAACACGCTTGACCTCATACACCCTGCCAGTGCTCACTCCGACCCCGTAATCGATCATCAGCTCAGCCAGTTCCCGGCCATCTATGAGCACGATCTTGCTTTCAA
>CAZLUR010000097.1:0-9583 GCA_964562725.1 uncultured Desulfohalobiaceae bacterium
CGGCCGGACTTCATCATCCGCCTCACAAACGGTCATCATCTGGTCCTGGAGACCAGGGCCAAGATACGGAAAAGGACAGAACCAAGCGCAATTTCCTGGATGAATGGATCCAGGGCGTGAATGAACATGGCGGTTTCGGGACCTGGGGCTGGGCGGTGTCCAAAGATCCGGGGATATTGGGGATATAATTTCTTGAGACTCTTCGTATACTTGGAACCTTTCACCCCGGGCATCACAGGTCGTACCATGGATTTCAAAGGCAGAGGAACTCATCAGATATATTTCCAACTTGGTTCGAAAGCAGACCAGTTGAAGCACCAGTTCTTTTCCCATGGTTCAGAAAAACCTTGCGCTAACCTCCCTGCTGCACTTTGACCGGTGTTTCGCCGGCGCTCCACCCCGGCAAGTGAGCAGCCCGTTCAACCTCTTGGTTCTTGACAAACAACATAGCTGTTGAAATTATCCAAACAGGCCAATATTTACGCATATGATGCCTATTTTTTGGATTGTGCCATCAGATATAAGGCTCCGTTATTGACATTGGATAGAAAGCTGATCGCATCTGCCCTAAATTTTAATGTTGAAACTTTGGAGGTTTAAAATGCAGGTTTTTACATATTCTGAAGCACGGCAAAAACTTGCCATGATTCTTGATCAGGCAGAAAATTCGGGCAAAGTACTCATCCGAAGGAAGGACGGCAGAACCTTTGCGTTGGTTCCGGAATAAGTCGTTTCCTCCCCCTTGGATGTGCCTTCAATTAAAGCAAAAATTACCACACAAGAACTAGTGGATATTATTCGGGAAGGAAAGGAGCGGTAGAACCAATAAGGATTCAGTCGACCTTCTGAGGTCGACTGAATCCATTGTTCAACCTTGCTTGCACCCGGACACAAACTCCGCTGCACTCCGTTTCTGCCGGTTGATCTGCATTTTCACAAGCGCATCGATCTCCGCACAATTATTTTTTATACTGCGTGAGCAGTTGATTCCTTGCCCGCAGGCTTCTGGCATGCGGGAAGGAAATAATCCAGGGTATCCATTCAGGGGGGTAGCCCCTCTTTAGCTTGAGTAATCGATTTCTTCGATCCAGTTCAGGTCCGGATCTTTGTCATGAAAATAGGCGTCAATTGCTTCCACGAGCACTGGATAGGAAAGCTTATTTTGCAGACGGCAGGTCTGGGTCAGGCTCAGTATTCGTTCGATCCATCGATCACCTGTTTCGCTTTCCGTTCCCAGGTTTCGTTTTCGCCAGAGCACACCCCGGCGGGGCATTCTTTCGGCCAAATTATTCGTAGGCCCGACTCCTTCGACCATGAGAAAACTCCATAGGTCGTCGTGGAGCCGCTCCAGGCTACGGACAAACTTCCCGGCACGATCCTTGCGGTCCCTGTGCAACTTAATTATCCGTATATAGCGGGCGTAGAAGGCACGCCATTGTCCCCCAGTGAAATGGAAGAGATCACGGGTAAACCTTAGTCGGCGGGGCATGGTGCCATCTGGATTAAAAGGAGCAATTCCTTTTTGGCCCAGGCTCCGATCTTTGCTATCTCCGGGTCTTTATGTTCAATAAGGACTTGGGCTTTGCGCAACAGGTGGGCCAAGCAGGTCAGGTGCAGGTTTACACCTGAGAACAAAATTACCGTGGCAGAGCTCATCATAAACCTAAGGCCGAAGCTGGCTGGAAAGCTTGGAAGTTCAGAAAAACAGACACGTTACGCTGGCACGCATACATGTTTCCCAAAAAAGCGTTGTATGGGGCTTGACAAATTTTGAGCAATGATTATTAAAAATATTAAGTTCACAAAGGACAAAGGGCAATATGGTGAGCAACCATTATGAAGAAGAGTTCGGCTTGATCCACATAATCCTATAACCGGCCTCTCCTATTCCCAGAGAGGCCTGCTTGGACACCCTTTCCAGGTCCAAGAAAATATATCAATTTTAAAATTTGGTGCAGAGCGTGAAGACATGTTTGCTATGTTATCAGAACATTTCATACATGTTTTTGCCTTTGGTTTTGGTGGCATTTGTTCACATCAAACTCTCAAGAACAGGTGATGAAAAATGTTGTCTTTACATCCCTTAGGATATCCTGATGTCAAAATGTGCATCAAGTGGCTCTTGATTACTGGATATCAAGAGATAAAATCTTATATCAAGCATATGACATACAAGCTTAAAAATAAAATCATTTAAAGGAGGTCTGTAATATGTTAAACAATACACTACCTGATATTGCCCGACATAGTTCCGAGGTCAACCGTTCTGAAAACCTTATGGGTCTTCTTGAGTCATTCTGGAGCAATCATTTCAACTTCAATCCATTTACAGCCGAAACCTTTCCTCATATAAACATTTTAGAGAGGGATGAAGATGTTCTAATTGAGGCTGAAATTCCTGGAATCGACCTCAGTGACGTCGAAGTCATTTTTCAGGACAATCACATTGTTCTTCGTGGAGAGAAAAAGTTCCAAGGCCAGAAGAGTCATGACAGTTATCACAAGTTTGAATGTAGGTATGGTTCATTTCAAAGAACCATTCTCCTGCCCTGTAAAGTCGAAGAAAATTCAATCAAAGCCAAGTATTCAAAAGGTGTTCTGACCATCAAGCTTCCCAAGAAGGAGAAAGCCAAAAAGAAAAGAATCCCAATCAATTCCTAGGAAACAGCGTCAAGGTATCCGTAAGCTAGAGAGGCCGGCTATCGGCCTCTCTAGGATTATCCAAGTGTTTTTGCACCAGATCAGCAGCATTTGTATCATTCCAGGGAGCTGCCAGTGTGAGTTGTGACAGCCATGAATGAAAACAATGCATCTCCTCTTCTGCTCAAAGTTCAAGACGCTTTTTCACCACAGGATGCGGAGCGAATCCGAAAAGCCCTTTCTTCCTGCTGGGATCTTGGTGCTCAATGCTCCTCCCAACCAGTACGGGTTGCAGAGCTGCTCATTGATCACCAGGCCGATGCCGACACTGTCATTTCCTGTCTCTTGGTTCCTAAAGTGTGGTTCATAGGCCAGGATCCAGTCCACCTGAAGGTAGACTTTGGTCCAGATGTAACCAGAACACTTCAAGAACTGTCCAAGTCCATTGCTATACGGACGGACTCCAATGATCGCCGGCGACAGGGCATCGACGACCTCCTGGCCTCTTTTGCCTCAGACACCCGCCTGGCAGTCCTGTTGCTCTTCTTTCGCCTCGATGCCCTGGAGCACCCAGATGGCCATTCCCAGAAGGAGCTGATGAACATGGCTCGGGAAACCCTGGACCTCTATGTCCCCCTGGCTGGGCGTCTGGGCTTCAACCAGCAGCGAATCCGCCTGGAAGACGCCAGCTTCTCCATCCTCGAACCTGAGACGTACCGCAAGCTGAGCTCAGAGATCGAACATATCCGGGCCGAAGACGACCGGTGCCTGGAAATCATCCTGCACGGAGTTCAGAGCTACCTGAAGCAGAAAGGTATTGAAGGCCAGGTCCAGGGCCGCACCAAAGGAATCTACAGCATCTACCGCAAGATGTGCCGGTACCGAGTAGGCCCAGACCAGATCATGGACCGGATTGGAGCCAGGGTCATCGTGTCCTCTGTCTCCGACTGCTATGTCACTCTGGGCCTGCTCCACACCCATTTCAGACCCATTCCCGGAACATTTGACGACTATATTGGGCTTCCCAAGGACAACGGATATCAGTCCCTGCACACGTGCATATATCCCCTCAGGGATATTTCCACCAAGCCGGTGGAGTTCCAGATCAGGACTCCACTCATGCACATGGAGGCCGAGTTTGGCCTGGCAGCCCACTGGCGATACAAGTGCGACCCCGGCACACCGGACATGACCGACAAGCACCAGTCAAGATGGATCCAGAGCCTGGTTCACCAGCACAGGTTTGCCAGAAGCTCCGAAGACTTCATCCAGGCTCTCCACAAACAGGTCTTCGAGAACAAGATCGTGGTCTTCAGCAACGGCGGCCAGATGAGCAGGCTTCCTGAAAAGACGACCGTGGGAGACTTCCTGCTGAAACACAACATCAGGCCCGATGAGAACCTGGCCATCAAGATAAACGGGCAGTCGGCCGGCCTGGAAGTGGTTCTGCATGACGGCGACAGCATAGAAATTCTGTTTCAGGGTTCATCAGAGCTCATGAACGGTCCTTGCAATATCGAGAAGGCAAGGCCGTTTCCGGGAAAAAGATTCAATAAACACAGTTCAGCTCACGTTCATCCTCAATGACGACGACTCTGATAAAGACATTTCCTGTGGAGGTGCATATGGCTGGAAAGAAGATTTTCTTCCTGTGCGATGAAAACGACATCGATATCTTAGAGAAGAGCCTTGCCAAAAACGGGAGCTACGATCCAACCATCGAAACCACCGAACGAATCCTGGAGCACGGCGTCAAATCTTACCTGGAGGGAACCATCGAGCTCATGAAAAAGTATCCTCACATGTATGACGCCGTGGTTGGCACCCACGATTCCTCAGCCATCTTTGCAGTCATCATCGCTAAAAATACCGGCAAGCGGTTCGCCTCGGTCCAGAGCATCATCAACAGCCAGAACAAGTACATCAGTCGCAGAATCCAGCGGGACACCATCCCTGAGCACACCCCGTCCTTCTGCCTGGCTCTGGACTATCTGCGGGATCCATCCAGGCTGGAAACTCCTTTCTTCATCAAACCGGTCAGGAGCAACATCTCTTTCGGGACCCACACGATCAGCTCCCCGGAAGAGCTCCACGCCTGCATCGCTACCGAGAGCCTGGAGATCGCCAGACACAATCAGTACTTCCTGGACGCCCTGTCCGTGAACCCGAAGTACATGGACCCCTTCAACATCCAGACCTGCAATGCCTTTCTGTGCGAAGACCTGATCCAGGGCAGCCAAGTCACCGTGGATGGATTCGTCCATGACGGGCAGGTGGAGTTCATCGGCATGACCAAGGCCTCGTACTACTCAGGCAGCAACTCCTTCAGCCATCACGAGTTCCCTTATCGGTTCAACCCCGGACTGGAGCAGGCCATCCATCAGGCCTTGAAAAAGCTCATCCCCGCCCTGGGGCTAAACAACAGCTTCTTCAACATGGAGCTCCGGGCGGATGAAGATCGCAACACCTTCGCCATCATCGAGGTCAACAGCCGGATCGCCTTTCAGTTCGCCAAGACCATCGAGTCCGTGACCGGCTTTGATCCCCTCCATCTCCTGTGCGACGTCGCTGTGGGCCGGGAACCTCAATATGAGAAGATGACCAAGAAAACCTTTACCTCCTGCTGGAACTTCGAGCTGCACTCCTTCTCAGACCAGAAAATCCTCAAGACTCCCACTCAGAGCGGATTCCAGGAGCTGCACATCCGTTTTCCAGAGGTCCACATCCGAAATCTGATCCAGGAAAACACCCAGCTCTCCGACTACAAGCACAATCCCGAGAGCTTCCGCTACTGTATGCTGGACATCCCGGGCAACTCCAGGGCCGAAATCATGGACAAATACAGCCAGGTCGTCTCCCTGCTGGGATACGAGTTCGCTGAAGGGGGCGAAGCTCAAGCAGTCCAGGCGGAATGTGCATGAGGGTATTCATGAGGGGGCTTGAAAATGAAAATCGCCCAAGTCGCACCTCTGTTCGAGAGCGTGCCCCCAAAATACTACGGGGGCACGGAACGAGTGGTCTCCTGGCTCACAGAAGAACTCGTCCAGGAAGGCCATGAGGTCACCCTTTTCGCCAGCGGAGACTCGGTGACCGACGCCCGCCTTGTTCCTATCTGCCACCGATCTTTGCGTCTGGACAAACACTCCGTTGATCACACTGCCCATCACATCCTCCTGTTGGAGATAATCTTCCAGATGGGGCACGAGTTCGACATCCTCCACTCGCACATCGACTATCTGACCTTCCCCCTGATCCGGAGACATCCTGAGCTGACCGTGCTGACGACACTGCATGGCCGACTGGACATCCCGGACCTCCAGCCTCTTTACAACGAATTTCATGATGTGCCGATGGTTTCCATCTCTCATTCCCAGCGCGAGCCTTTGCGGCACATCAACTGGATCAGCACAGTCTATCACGGCCTTCCCAGGCATCTGTACCAGTATCGTGATCGGCCTGGAGACTATCTGGCTTTTCTCGGTCGGATTTCACCAGAGAAGAGGGTGGACACGGCCATCGAAATTGCCCGACGTGTCCAGATGCCTTTGAAAATTGCCGCTAAAGTGGACAAAGTCGATATGGATTACTTCCAGCAGGTTGTCTATCCCCTGCTTAGAGACCCTCGGATTGAGTATGTGGGAGAGATCGGCGAGGCTGAAAAAAACGAGTTCCTCGGTAATGCCTATGCCTTGCTCTTCCCGATCAACTGGCCCGAGCCTTTCGGGTTGGTCATGATCGAAGCCATGGCCTGCGGAACACCGATCATAGCCCGCAGGCACGGCTCTGTACCTGAAGTTATGGAGCAGGGCGTGACTGGTTTCATCGTGGCAGACGTTGACGAGGCTGTGCGGGCGGTAGAAAATGTTCCAATACTGAGCCGTCGTCGCTGCCGCCAGGTCTTTGAGGAGCGATTCACCTCCGAACGCATGGCTGCAGACTACCTCAAGGCTTATCAGGCCTTGCTCGACATCAGGGACCGGCTCAAACAACAGGAGGCCTGATCCCCTTGAAAGACGTCATCCTGGTCAAGAACTCCTACTACATCAAGGCCGATGCCCCTCCGGTGGACGAGCGGACCCATGTGCTCAAGCACGGAGATACCTTTGCCGTTCTCGACTCCCGAGGGAACATCAGGCCCTTGGGCATAGAAAAGCACGGACTGTTCCACACCGGCACGCGTTTTCTGTCCAGACTTGTCCTTGAACTTCAGGGTCATCATCCGTTGCTTTTGAGCTCAAGGGTCCGGGAAGACAACGACCTATTGGCCGTTGACCTGACCAATCCCGCCATGACCTGCCCAGACGGCACATTTCTTCCCCAGAACACCATTCATATCCAGCGTTCCTGCTTTGTCTGGGATGGGTGCTACTATGAGCAGATAGCTGTCCGCAGCTACCTGCCCCATGCCGTCGGTCTGCCGCTCACATTCCGTTTTGGGGCGGATTTTGCAGATATCTTCGAAGTCCGGGGCATGAGCCGCCCACATCACGGAACTTTCGAAGATGCCCGGATCGAGGATGACACCCTAATCTTCCACTACACTGGGCTTGACGCTCTCAAGCGGCAAACCACCATCAACTTTTACCCCCTGCCCAGTTCTGCAGGAGCCAGGACCGACTATGTTCTTGGACTGGAGCCCCAAAAGGCCACCGAGCTTTCCCTGACCATTACCTGTTCCTTTCATGAGCAGGCGGCCCATGTCACCCCCAGAAAGTCAGCCATGAAGCACTTTAAGGAGCAGGCTTCAGGAATCAGGGAAAAACGCTGCATCATTGAGACATCCAACGAGCAGTTCAATGATTGGCTCAATGCGTCTTGGGCTGATCTTTTGATGCTGGTTTCTGAGACCAAGTACGGCCTCTTTCCGTTCGCTGGGGTGCCCTGGTTCAGTACGCCCTTTGGGCGGGACGGTATTATCACCGCCTTGCAGACCCTCTGGGTCCATCCTGACATTGCCCGAGGGGTTCTTGGCTTCCTGGCCCATCACCAGGCCAAGAATCTCGAGCCTACTAATGATGCGGAGCCAGGAAAGATCATGCATGAAAAACGCCTGGGTGAAATGGCCAATACAGGGGAGATTCCCTTCAAGCTCTATTACGGCAGCATTGACGCTACGCCACTGTACATCGTTCTGGCCGGATCCTACCTCCAGCGCACAGGTGACCTGGAGTATATGCAGAGCCTTTGGCCCGCTGTCCAGTCAGCTCTCGATTGGATCGACGCCTACGGGGATCTCGATGGCGACGGTTTTGTAGAGTATGCCCGAAAGTGTGAAGCCGGGCTTCGCAACCAGGGATGGAAAGATTCCGATGATGCCGTCTTCCACGCAGACGGCACTACAGCTCCTTCGCCGATAGCCTTGTGCGAGGTTCAGGGTTATGTGTATGAAGCCAGGCTCCAGGCAGCGCATATGGCCGAGATACTCGGTCATCAGAGTTTGGCTTACGAGCTAAGACGCCATGCAGCCGAACTGCGAAAGAGATTTCACGATCGCTTCTGGTGCTCGGATATGGGAATGTATGCCTTGGCTCTGGACGGAAACAAAAAGCCATGCCACGTCAGGAGCTCAAACGCGGGCCAATGCCTCTTCAGCGGCATCGCTTACAATGAGCATGCTCAGAGCATTGCGGTCCAGATCATGGATCAAGCTTTCTTCTCAGGTTGGGGTGTACGCACTATCGCCTCGGGCGAAGCCCGCTACAATCCTATGTCATATCACAACGGTTCGGTCTGGCCCCACGACAATGCACTCATCGCCAGCGGCCTGGCCAGATACGGGTTCAAAAAGGAGGCCGTCCAGATCCTCAGCGGACTCTTGGACACAAGTCTTTTCATGGACTTGAGCAGGCTGCCGGAGCTGTTCTGCGGCTTCGAACGTATGCCCAATGAAGGCCCGACCAGATACCCTGTGGCCTGCATGCCCCAGGCCTGGGCCTCTGGGAGCGTGTTTCAAGTTCTGCAGGCCTGTCTAGGCCTGAGCATCGACGGTCAAAACTCCATCATCAGCTTCGATCGCCCCCTGCTTCCGCCCAGCCTGCAAGAAGTCCAGCTTCAGGGTCTGAGTATTCCCTCAGGGACTGCAGACATCTCTTTGACCAGGCATGGGGACGACGTGGTGGTCAAAATGATTCAGAAAAAAGGAGACGTTGAGCTCATGATCAGGAAATAAGCTGGAGCGAGTACAATGGTCGAAGATCGAGCTGAAGATAAGACCAATCTCCCTTCCGAAGGCAGAGACATGCCAAGCTCTGCCAAGGATGCTCTTGGCCAATCTGGGTTTGAAGAAAAGGTCTCCTCCCTGCGCGACTCCATCGACAACCTCAATCAAGAGGTCAGTGCACACAGCGAAAGGGAGAGGTGGAGTGCCGAACGTAAACTCTACTACATCGAGGCCATCGACAAGCTGCAGAAGGAAGTCAAGGACATTGATGACGAGTGGCACAAGCTCTCTGACTCTATGAAAAAGCAGATGGAGCGCCTCGACACTTTGCTGACGAGCTTTCCTGATGCCGTGGATGTGAGCACTCTTAAACTGCTGTCCATTCGGGTCAGCCAGATCGAGCATCTCCTGTCCGATCACATCAATGAAGAAAGGGGCAGAGAGAACACCAGGTCGTCAAAAATGCAGCTCGCTATTTCCGCAGTGATGCTCTTTGTGACTGTTGTCCTCTGGGGGGTTTGGATCTTCCTGCAGTTTCAATCATCCTAATCTGATGGAGACAGGGATGAAGAAGCCAGACACGATGCGAGACGAAGAAAGCACGGCGAAAGAGGTTAGGCATGACCTGGAGCGAATCGGGCAGAATTGGGGACAGAGACAAACCAGCTTTACCCATGTATCTTGTTTTCATCTGAACGAACTTAACAAACCTTGGAGGCTTCCAATGCCCCGGATGCCCAGATTTTTGATTCCCCACCAACAGACAACGTATCACGTGATCAG
>CAZLUR010000098.1:0-9531 GCA_964562725.1 uncultured Desulfohalobiaceae bacterium
GTCCTGTATTCCCTCAAATATCGTTAATAAGAACCCTCCCCTGGCCCCTCCCTACTGCCCAAAGCGCCAGTAGGGAGGTGAGCCATAAACGAGCGGGCTCTATTTGATAAGCGAAGATTTATATGTGACTAGGCACTAGTTGCCCATTCTCTTTGTATAATTTAATGTCCCTCCGTGAAGTAGTACCTCTCTTAATCTCGAAGAAACATTCAGCTTCACATTCACTTTTTGGCCATTTTTAGTATTTTGTACAGCTATTTCAGTATCACTTTCCAGAATATCTCGCACATTGCTGATGCGCAGTGTATCGCCTTGCCGTAAGACCAGGGCATCTTCTGGGTGTATGAGCTCCAGGGGTAATATCCCAAAATTGATCAAATTAAACTTATGTATTCTAGCAAAGGATTCAGCGAACACCGCGCGAACCCCAAGATATCGCGGCCCTAGCGCAGCATGTTCCCTGCTGGAGCCCTGACCGTAGTTTTTGCCTCCAAGGACAAATCCTGTTCCGGCTTCTTGGGCCCTGCGGGCAAATGTATTATCGATGTTGCTGAAAATAAACTCAGATATAACTGGTATATTAGCCCGTTTGGCCAAAATATGAGCACCAGCCGGCAATATGTCATCTGTAGTCACGTTATCTCCCAGTGTTAGGAGCAGTTCGCCTTCTAGATTGTGCGGCATAGCTTCAAAACGGGGCAATGGCGCAATGTTCGGCCCCCTGACAATTTCCAGCTGGCTCGAGTCAGGAAGGGGTGGAATGAGCAAGGAGTCGTCAATGGCAAAGTTCCTGGGCAGGCTGACCTGCACAGGTCTGCCCAAACTCCTGGGGTCAGTCAGTTGCCCTGTAATTGCTGTAGCAACAGCAGTTTGTGGGCTGACCAAATAGAGGCTGGCATCGGAAGTTCCACTCCTGCCTGGAAAGTTGCGATTAGATGTGCGTACAGATATACCTTTTGAACAGGGCGCCTGCCCAACCCCGTTACAGAAGCCACATGCGGGCTCCATGAGCCTAGCACCTGCTGTGAGCATATCCTGCAAAGCCCCTGAAATAGTAAGGTCCATGAGGACTTGCCTTGAAGCCGGGGCTATAATCAGACTGACATGAGAAGGAAGGCTTTTGCCTTTGAGAATTTTAGCGACTCTAAGCATATCCTCTAATGAAGAATTGGTGCAGGAGCCGATGGCTACCTGATCTACCCGGAGATCTTTGATCTGGGCAACAGGGACCACATTTCCCGGAGAATGCGGCAGAGCCACAAGGGGCTCGATCTGCGACAAATCAATATGCATCTCTTCGTCGTACTCCGCCCCTGGATCAGCCTGAATCTCTTGCCAGTCATTCTCTCTTTTTTGGGCCGCAAAATATTGCCGAGTAAGCTCATCACTGGGGAAAATAGCGGTAAACGCCCCGCACTCAATGCTCATATTGGCAATTGTTGCTCGTTCTGAGGTGGACAGGCCCTTAACTCCCTCTCCGGTGAATTCAAGTATTTTCCCCAGCCCTCCAGAAGTATTTAGACGTCTGAGGATTTCAAGGGCCACATCTTTGGCCGCAGACCAAGCAGGGAGCTGCCCAGTCAATCGTACCTCCAAGACTCTGGGCATGGGCAAAAAAAAGGGCTGTCCAGCCATGGCTACAGAGACATCCAGTCCACCAGCCCCGATGGCCAGCATGCCAGCACCACCGGCAGTAGTTGTGTGACTGTCCGCACCAAGCAGTGTATCTCCGGGAATAGATAATCTCTCCAGATTGACCTGGTGACAGATGCCGTTCCCTGCTCTGGAGTAATACAAACCGAACTTGCGGCTGGCAGAAGCCAGGAACTGATGGTCATCCATATTTTCAAAGCCTATTTGCAAGGTGTTGTGATCAATAAAGGTCACTGATCTCTTGGTTTTAACCCTGGAGATTTCCAAGGCTTCAAACTGCAACATAGCCATTTGGCCTGTGGCATCGTGGATTAAGGTGTTATCGATATTGATTCCAATTTCCGCACCCGGGATCATCTCCCCGGAAACCAGATGAGAACGGATAATTTTGTGCACTAGATTGGGCATACGCTTTTTCCTTGAAATATGTAATATAATAGCCCGTTTAAACTGCGAGCCTCTTGGTAACAATCAGAACTTGATTCCTTTTTTAGGACTTGGCCTCTGTACATTTCTTTACTCGGTTTGTGTAAGTATTTATAGCTTGCCTTTATTTGTCAAGTTTATAAATAAGTTGCCGTCCTTTGGTAAACCAAATTGACCAAATTGCGTATTCCATAACAGTCTTGTAGCATTTTATAAACTTGTTTACAAGGAAGGCAGTTAAATGAATTTATTTTCTGAACGATTTGATCTGGCTATTTAATCTGTCACAAGCAATATGCTGCAGTGAAGAGATCTGCACAAGTCCCTGATTCCAGCTAAGCCAGTCTGCGTCTGGAAATTCTTTTTTTCCGGATAATGCAGCTGTCGGTATTCATTGCAGGAACGCTTGTTTTTTCTTTTAGCAAGGAAATCAAACTATTATTAAGAAAGGTATCTTTATTGTTTTGACGAACAACTGTGCAGACTAGCGCATCCAAAAGGAAATAGAATTGTTTTCTGATGCAAACTAAGGTAATAGATTGCAGCAGATAAGAGGTAAGTAAAGGGCTAGAGCGTTGAACCTAAAAGCGCTAGCAGTCATCGCAAAGCCCCAGAGCAGGAAAACAGGCTAAGCAGCCAGGCTTTAGGGATTGTGATCTTTAATGTGCAATTTGCAAATTGCCTGGCTTGCATTCTCCAATTCACTGGGCTAATAATATTGACCTGATACTTGGCCCAGGACCAGCATCTGGTTAATCTGCATGCCCAGAAATTAAACCTGATCCTGCAAGCACTTAAAAGAAAAAGCACAACAAGCAATGGGAGTATTCCAAGATTTTTTGATATAGTTGTCTGTATCAGCTTGCAATTGCCCCCAAGCACTTGTCACCTGTTCGTGAACACTTAGAGGCAACAACTAGAGGTAGCCATGCCCCGAGACACAATCATTGAACAATTCCAAGAACGTGCAGAAGCTGCTGCCGCCAAGGTACTAATAGCTCATAACCTGCCCGAGGCCTTTGCCTACTGCATTTCAGTGTGTACAGAAAAGGAAGCCTGTAAGCTCCTGCTGTCCGGATGCACCGAACCTCTTTCCCAGGCAGCCCAAGACCTGTGTCAGTTAAAAGAGCCTGCCAGACTCATAGCAGCTCCGGGGTTTGATGCCCCAAGCCTTGAACCCTTGGTGACCCTTGGTCAAGAACAAAACATTTCAGTGATTCAGCAAGGCCTGAGGCAACATCTGGCTGGTATAGATATCGGCTTAACCATGGCCGAGTTCGGCTTAGCGGAAACAGGGACCCTGGTCCTGGATTCCAGCCAGGAAGATATCAGGCTGGCCACAATGATTTCGGAGATCCATGTGGCAGTGCTCTTTACTTCAAACATCCTGTTGGACGCCTATGAGCTCAGAGAACGCCTCAGTGCACGATTCAAGTCCGCTCCCAATTACACTGCATTCATAACCGGTCCCAGCAGAACCGCTGACATTGAACGCGCTTTGACCTTAGGAGTCCACGGACCGCTGCAACTGCATGTTGTGCTTATTGACGATACAAGCCTGGATCAACAAGCCGCTTCCTGAAGGCCTGATCCTGAAAACCATTTTAAGAGTGGAGCCTGTTTTAAACATCAATTTCCAGAGCTGAATCTTTGCCTACCCAAGCAACTTGGGCTTCAGCTCCCAGCAACAGCAATGAGGTCTTTATGCACCAAGCCAAGAATACAAAAGAATATAAGCTCCAGATAGATCAAGCCCTGCAGAAAGATTTTCAGCGCAAGGCTCTGGAGGCCTTTACTGTCTCTTATAAGCCCAAACGGGCCAAGGCCTTTGCCGATCAGAACCTGCAAGGCATAAGAGAGCAGATAGGCCAATCAAAGGATGCCTGCATTGCCAATCTGGACCAGTTATATCAAGAATTTAAAGAAAAGGCAGAGCAAAATGGTGTTCATGTCCATCTGGCCCGGACAGATCGGGAGGCCAACGCCCTGATTACTCAAATCGCCAAGGATAATGATTGCCATAAAATTGTCAAATCCAAATCCATGACCGCGGAAGAGATTTTGCTCAACCACTACTTAACAGGCCAGGGCCTGCAGGTCACTGAAACCGATTTAGGAGATTGGATTATCCAGCTCCGGGAAGAGAGGCAATCGCACATGGTCATGCCTGCCATACACCTCTCCAGGGGCGAGATCAGGGATCTTTTCAGCCGGGTCACTGGCGAGGAGCAGGAGGAAGATATTGAAAAACTGGTTAAAGTGGCTCGCCGGGAGCTTAGGCAACGCTTTGTGCAAGCGGATATGGGCATCTCAGGGGCCAATTTTGCCCTGGCTGATACCGCTACCTTGGGTCTGGTCACCAATGAAGGCAATGCCAGGCTGGTGACCACCTTGCCCAGAGTGCATGTAGCATTGGTAGGTCTGGACAAATTGACTCCAGGCCTTGAGCAGGCCCTGACAACGCTCAAGGGACTGACCAGGAATGCTACTGGCCAGAGCATCACTTCCTATGTGACCTGGATAACCGGGGCCAATGAATGTCAAAGCGTACCTGATCAAAAAAAGATCATGCACGTGGTCTTCCTGGATAATGGGCGTCGTTACCTGGCCCATGATTCAGTTTTCTCCCAGGCCCTGCGCTGCGTACATTGCGGAGGTTGTGCCAATGTCTGTCCTGTGTATAGGCTGATTGGAGGTCATGCCTACGGACACGTTTATATCGGGGCCATTGGCCTGATTATGACTTATTTTTTCCACGGGAAAGATAATGACAGATGCCTAGTGCAAAATTGCCTAAATTGCCAGGCTTGTAAAGATGTTTGTATCGCTGGCATTGATCTGCCCAGGTTGATCAAAGAGGTCCAGATCCTGATTCAAGATCAGGAAAGACACCCTCTATTCAGCCAGTTCACGGCCGCAATCTTAAAAAACCGGCGTCTGTTCCACTCTCTGCTCAAAACGGCCAAAACTATGCAGAAACCCGTAACCTGGGGGTCTCCCTATCTGCGGCACTTGCCGCACTTCCTGCTCAAAGGACAGGAGTTTAAGGCCTTGCCGGCTTTGGCTGCCAAGCCTTTTCGGAGTCGGTGGAAAAAAATCAAACAGGACCTGGACAACCCCAGGTACACAGTGGCCCTATTTTCCGGATGCCTGCAGGATTTTGTCTATCCGGAACAGCTTGAATACTGCTTGCAGATCCTGAACGCACAGAACATTGCTGTTGAATTCCCTATGGAGCAGGGCTGCTGCGGCCTGCCGGCCTATATGCTTGGAGAAAAAGAATGTGCCCAAGAAATTGCTTTACACAACCTAAGCGTGCTGGATCCTGCTCCTTATGACCACATCTTGACCCTTTGTGCTTCCTGCGCTTCTCATCTCAAAGAAAACTATCCCTATCTGGCTGGGCAGCAATCCGGGATTCAAGTCAAGATCAGGCAATTTGCCGACAAGATAATTGATTTGAGCTCTTTTTTGTATCATGTCCTTGGATTGCAGGCCAAGGACTTTTCCCCTACCTCACAAGAAAAAACTGCATACCACGCCCCGTGTCATCTTTGCCGAGGACTCGGGGTCAAGACTGCTCCCAGGGAACTTTTGCTTCAGGCCGGGATCAATTATCAGGAAAATCAAGAAGAGGAGAACTGTTGCGGTCTGGGCGGGACTTATTCCATGAAATTTCCAGAGATCTCCAAAGAGATTGTCTACTCCAAGCTCAAGCATCTAGAAGAAAACAAATTTACTCAGTTAGTCACTGATTGTCCTGGATGCATCATGCAGTTGCGGGGCAGTGCAGAAAAGCGCTCTTCCCCCGTCCAGGTTCTGCATATGGTGGAGGCCTTGCATGCCAGATTGCTAAAGACAACAGACAGTTCCGTCCAAACTTGAGAGCCATTTTTCCAGTTTTATAGCTGCTCAAAAACACCTCCGACTACACCTTAAAAGCAAAAAAAGCGCCTGTAAGTTAATCTTACAGGCGCTTTTTAAGGATCTCAGTCTTGGTAGCTGTGCTTATTGCTTATAAGGGCAGCCTGGAACCTGACCTACTAAATATATACTAGGGCCAGATCTAATTGCCGAGCACAGCAAGAAAAACTCCTGCAGCAACTGCCGAGCCGATTACACCAGCAACATTTGGCCCCATTGCTGCCATTAACGGGTTCACCCTGCCCTTGGTCTGCTTGGAGACATACACCTGCACAACCCGGGCAGACATGGGTACAGCTGATACGCCGGCTGCACCTATACAAGGATTGATTTTCCTATCTTCACTAAAGAAGAGGTTGACAATTTTGGCCAGAAGGACTCCACCGGCAGTACTGATGGCAAAGGCAACCCCGCCCATGAACAAGATGCTTAAAGTTTGAATATTCAGAAAATATGCTGCACCCATAGTGGATCCAACGACCAGTCCCAAGAATATTGTAACTATGTCAATTAATGACCCACCAGCAGTCTTACGCAATCTCTCAGTCACCCCGCACTCGCGAAGCAGGTTTCCAAACATGAGCATGCCCATCAGCGGAGCACAAGAAGGAATTGCCAAGGAAGCAAGTGTACCTGTAATTATGGGAAACAGGATGACTGCTCGCTGTGAAACCTGCCTGGCCTGGGGCATGTCAATATTGCGTTCCTTTTTGGAGGTTAATAAATGAATAATCGGGGGTTGAATGATCGGGACCAAGGACATATAGCTATAGGCTGCAACAGCGATTGGGCCAAGCAAATGCGGGGCCAGCTTGCTGGCCAAAAAAATCGATGTGGGTCCGTCTGCACCGCCGACAATTCCTATGGCCCCAGCTTCCTGCGGGGTAAATCCAAAGATATACGCTGCCCCTATGGCTGCTGCAAATATGCCTAGCTGAGCAGCTGCACCCAATAGAAAAGTAAGCGGTCGGCCCAAGAGAGGACGAAAATCCGTGAGTACGCCAACACCCATAAATATGATGGGCGGCAGCAACTCTGTTCTTATCCCTACCCTATAGATGAAATTCATGATCCCATCCATATCAGCGCCCATTTCACCAAAGGGTAAATTAGCGAGAATGGTCCCAAATCCAATGGGTATCAGCAGCAAGGGCTCATAATTTTTGGTTATTGCTAAATAGATGAGCACACCAGCAATGATAAACATTGCCAGATTGCCAATAGACAAATTTGCAAAGCCGGAACCTGTAATTAATAGCTCTAAAGTCCCCATTGCTTAAGCCTTCTTGGTGATTGTTATCAGAGGTTTCTTTTCATCCACTTCATCGCCAATATTCACTCGTATAGCAGAAACTGTCCCGGGATGTGGGGAAACTACATCATGGGTGGCTTTCATTGCTTCCACTTGTGCAACAGCCTGGCCTGCATCAACTTTATCTCCAACACTGACCAGAATATCTACAACCTGCACAAAGCCAGCAAAAGTACTATGCACATTCACCTGCTCCCCGCTGTCGTCTGTCTTTTCAGATCCTTTCTCAGATACCTGGGGCGTGGTGGCTCCTGAGCCGCCTTGAGCCTCAAGTGGCTCTACAGTGACCTCAAAAATTCGGGTTTTATTATCTTCAGTGACTTTACATTTTGTCTTTACTGGCCCCACAAATTGGCCTATCTCCTTTGTCTTTTCAGTTTCCACACTTGGAGCGCTCGGTGCCTTGGGCTCTTCTGCCGGCTTTAGTGGGACGTCCAGCCTGCCCTTGCCCAGGAGAAAACGCAGACCCTCATTGGTGGCCATCTTCTTGCCTTCCACAGTGGCAGAGACCACAAGAAAAATATTCTCTTCAGTCAAGGGTAAATTGTTTTCCTCTAAGGCCTGCTTGGCTGCTGGAATAGGATCTTTTACAACCTCAAAGGGATCGCCCTCATATGGCTCAAGCCCTAGCTGGCTTGAAGCCTTTTGAATAACCTCTTGTTCAGGTTGAAGCGGCGGTTTCCCGAAATATCCGAGAACAGCTCGTCCATATCCAGCTTCAATCTTTTCCCAACGTCCATATAGAACATTATTAAATGCTTGTAGCCAATATTGTTGACTCCCAGGAGTTACGCTGGTCCAGGCTCCACCAGATTTTACAACCACAGGGAACTCAGAGAGTACATCGCTATATTTGTCCATTAATCCGGATTTAACCATCATGTGCACATTAGGGCCAATAGCCCCGCCTGGCATGGGAAAACCCACAACTCGTGCATCAGCTGTAGTGGTCACAGGATTCCATTCATAGTCTTGCATAAGATCATCAAGCATCTCTTCAAGGGTATGGATCTTATCAAGATTCATGTCTAAGCTGTATCCTGTTCCTTTTAAGGCATGTGCCATGGAGCGCACATCAGGTTGACATGTCCCGCTGGCCATTGGCCGGACCGATAAATCAATGCCATTCACTCCGCCTTCAATGCCAGCCATATATTGGGCCACTGCCATGCTTGCTGTATCATGTGTGTGCAGCCATAGATCCATATCCGCTGGCATTATTTTCCTGAGCCCTTTGGCTGTTTCATAACAGGTGCGGGGGTCAGTAGTTCCGCTTGCATCTTTCATGCATATACTATCCACCTGAACATCAGAATCTAATAATCTTTTTACGACATCGACATAAAACTCAGGGGTATGCACTGTTTCATCATAAAAAGGAAGGCCCATCATGGCCACACAGGCTTGATGATGCATGCCTGCCTTGACAATTAAGCGGCCAGTCTTAACTAAGTTTTCTACATCATTCATATAATCAAAATTTCGATCATAGGTGGTGCCATACTTGGCCATAAGCCTGGCCTGCATCTCAAGCACTTCTAGTGTTTGTGTGGTCAGGGTGACTCCAGAGATTGAGCGGGTCAGGATTTGAAGAACTACTTCATCACCTACTGTTTCCCGCATTTTTTGCATAATTTCAAATGGATTTTCATTCAAATAAAAGAAAGGGGCCTGGTATCGAGCCCCGCCCCCGAACTCCATATGTTTTATCTCTAGCTCTTTTGCTGCCTTTTCCATGGCCGGGAGATAATCATTAAGCCTTACTTTACCCCCAAAAGCACTTTGCAGCCCGTCCCGAAATGGCATAAATTGCACTTTAATTTTTTTGGCATCTTTTGTGTAAATCATCTTGGAAGTCACCTCCTTGTTACTTCTTTTATATTTGTAATTTTCCAATTTGGAAAATTTACAGCATATACTGAATTAATTGCAGCTAAAGTTTCAGAGTCGTCATCTTCTTTTTTTTCTTCTTTGAAAGGAAATATAGCAATCAAACCCCTCATTACTATTGCTAACGCTGTAAGCACGATGAACACTGCAATAAATGACGATAAGCACATGAACAAAACATTTGTATCTTGCATATAACCTCCTATATATTTAAGCTTAATTATAACACTTTAGATCGTAACTTGAGAGTTCAACGTTCAAGGTTCAACGCTCAAAGTTAAGGCAATAAATTCAGGCTGATAAGAGAAATTCGAACTCAGACAGTT
>CAZLUR010000099.1:0-9400 GCA_964562725.1 uncultured Desulfohalobiaceae bacterium
CTGTTCCTCCTTCATTGTACATTCCCACCCCGAATGACCATCTGCTCTCCGGGTCATGCCACACAAAACCGGCCGATGGGATCAGGTAGATCGGATGGTTCCCGTCGGTATCGTTCATGGGGTTTTCAAAGGAAAACATAGGGAACATTGTCTCCAGATTCATGTCGATTCTTCGGCCATCGATCTTCGATATTGCAGCGGGGTTGGTGTTCATCACGCTCGTGTCGTCGCCCACAGCAATGGCTGTCCCCCCCATCCCCGCGCTCTTGGCACTGTAGGCGATGTTCTCCATGCCCGAGTTGGCGCACACAGCCACAGGGTACAACAGGATGACGACAAGGGATATGAGACCTACTGCTTTCATGGCGCTCCCTTACATCTCCGTCGAGAAACGCATTAAGTGGAACACTCCACCAAAGTTGAGTCGATTTTCACAATAGGGAACAATGGCTGAATCCACACACGTTGCCTGTCTGGTGTCTTTTTCGGTTACGTCGTTTTTCAGGGGTTCTTCTCCTTCTGTTCAATTTCCTGGCGCGGCATGGAATCACGCCGGGCACACGCGCTGCGGGACAGTGCTTCATATTGCGCCCGGCGCGCAGACGGACGGGTTATTCCTTCGTCGCCAGATATTCCATTCCTTCAATGGTTGTGGCAAAGGTTGTCGAGGCCAGTGCAAATCGCGTGGCCAGAATGGCCTCCCCGATCTCCTCCTTGGTCACTCCGGCCTGATGGGCCAGTTTGATGAAGGTCTCCGTGCAGAGGTGGCACCCTACGGCGGATGCCGCCGCGATCATGATCAGGTGCTTGTACTTGGGAGGAATGTTTTTTAGGTCCTCCATCACGAATTTCCGCTCCTGGGCCTGTTTCGGGATCCACTCGGGGATCAGTTTGGACATCAGCACCATGGGTCTCGGCTCCTCGCCCAGGCCTTTTTCCATCATCTTAAGGATTTCCTCCACGCTCGTCTGTTTCTTCTCTTCCATTTTTCATCCTCCTTTACTGGTTGACTGAATTTAAAAAACTTCGCCGGGCTCTTCAGCCTGTTGATTTGAATTTCGGGTCCATGCGCATCCGATCACATCATATACTTTTTTATTCGATTAGCTAATCAGCTAATTTAAAGCACAAATCCATGTCTGGCATGTCAAGAAAAACTCCATGTCTCAGCCTTGCCTAGAACTTTCGGCTATCTCGTGGTTCTCTTTTAGAAGCGCCTGGTATGCTTTTTTTGAACGGGATGCAGGGATTGCTTTTTCCGCGAGGTATTCCAAATGCCCCCTTATCGCATCAAGCCAATCCCCGGAAAATCCCACCAGGGCCTCGCCGGCTTGAATGTCGGTGGCATCTCTGCAACCATAACAACTGAATCCGTAGTTCAACCGTTTTTCCAGATACGGTATAAGGGTTGAATCGACACACGCGGCCTGCAGTACTGCGGTATCCCCCGGCACACGCTCACCGCCGGTTGCATGCAGATACGCCAGGACGATCCACATAAGTTTTTCGACCTCGTCCTCTACGATGACCACATCCGGTGAAAAAGTGCAGAGTTCCAGAGGCGTCAAGTGCAGCCCCTTTACCGCGCCGGGTGCAAGGCGGGACATATTCTGAAACATTTTTGCGCCTACTTCGGGATCTGACACAATGCCGAAACCCATAAGGCCTTTGCCGGTCTGCAGGGCCTGCGGGAGCTCTTTGAAACCGAAGGCAGCGGCTGCTGCCGGACAGGAAATGCCTTCGGCATCCAGCCAGACTGATGCCCCGTGCCTGGCCCGCATCATGGCCTGGCAGTATCGGTGTCCGCTCAAGTGCTTCACTTGAGAGCCTTCAGCGATTTTTTCCTGACCCAGCTTTACCGCAACAGGGGAAGCTGAAAGCCCCAGCAACTCGATCATTTTTTCCCCGGTTTGACGCACTCTGGACTGTTCCATGCTTCCGTTTACTTGCTGATCTTTCATTTCCATTTGCCCCTCCTAAATTCCTGCTGTTTTTATTTTTTAATGAAAGGAAAATACCGTGCAGGTTTTTTGACACCTGCTGGACTATTGTTAGCTATTTGGTATAATAACCAATAAAAAGTTCTTGTCAAGCCTTCAAGGAATGGATTGTTTGGGGCTTGGATAAATGGCGTGTCTATATAAAAGATGATTATGCAAGCGCAGCAAATCATCGCCGGCAAAAAGCAGAACAAGGAACCAGCGGTGCTTTTTGTTATTCGATGTCTCTTGGTTCCATTAGCAGCTTAACACCTTCTAAAATCTCTAAAAATCGTATTGTGGAAAGGGTGCCGATTTTCTCTAACAGATAACTTTTATTCAGCAGATCTGCTCAGAGTTCCTGTTGCAACATTACCAATGGAAGAGAAAGATAAGAGCTAGGGGCTGAGGCAGCGCTGGACAAAAAGGCAATTCAGCTTTGATTTTTGTAAGCCTGCTCCAGTACTTGCAGGGGGTGGAAAACTGGCAGAGTTGGCAGCAGGTGACGGATTTGGAGCCGGCAGCTCAGACAGTCTGTGACCAGGGCCTCTGGAGATGCCGTCTGGATTTTACGGATCAAGGGTTCCGCTAGCCGGGTGGAAGCCTGATGGAATGTTGCCTTGAACCCCAAGCTTCCGCCCATGCCGCAACAATCCATGGCACCACCCACTTTTTTTAGTTCAAGCCCGGGAATTAGGCCCAGTAGATTTTCATAGGGGCTGCCGATGTTTTGCTCACGCTGGTGACAAGGGGCAAAATAGGCCATGCGCTCCTGAATGCGGCCAAAATCCATATTCAAAAGGCCTTGTGCATGCAAGCGCTCTAGATAATACCCCAGATCTGATACCTTTTCTGATACCTTAATACGTGCCAAAGGATCGATGCCGGCAAAATATGGTTTGTCCTTTAACATATTCCAGTATATTGACTTTTGAAAAGAAAAATGGCTGCTATGGCCTAAATTTAAATCTGAACCCCCGAGTTCACGGCTTCCAGATCGGATGGGTGCCTCTTGATAGGCTTCAGAAAAAAAAGCGCCTTCCTTAAGCAACACCTTCAGGAAAAAACCGCATGTGGGGCAGGAGCATACCAGGTCGCACCCGGATTCGGCAGCGTCCAAGAGGGTTTGCAGGTTTTCCTGTGCCCGACTGCGGGTTATGTTTTCCTCGCCTTCGACCAGGGTGGGCATGCCGCAGCATTGCTGGGAAGGGACATAGACCGCAATGCCGTTATCTTCCAGCACAGCCACTGCCGCCCGGGCCACTTCAGGGAAAAGATAGGCTGCTGTACACCCGGCAAAATAGGCTGCTTTTGGGGTTTGGGCTGAATTGCTGGTCAAGCCCTTACTGCGGGCCCAGGAGAAGAAGTCTTGTTTTGGAAATTTGGGCAGAGCTCGTTCTTCTGCAATCCGGGCAACACGTTTGACAAAGCTTGATACTCCTGGAAGTTGGATTGCTGTATTTGCCAGTTTGGGAATACTGCTTCCCAAACGGCAGACCTTTTGTACGTCTGCCAAAAGCCGCACCCCAATGTGCATCCCCTTTTCCCGGACCCTGGCGATTTTTGCATTGATGATTTCGGTCCGGATGTTTGAACATGGGCAAAGGTCGCACAGCGTGCACATGTCCAGAAGCTGGTGCAGCTCTTTTTCGGTCGGGGGGTCGCTATTTTCTTTTTCCCTGTCAAAAAGCCTGTACAGCTCAGGGAAAAACAGGCAGCTTTCGTCCATCAAAAATCGGCAGACGTCACAGTCTGCACAGGCCTGGATCACTTCCTTGATAAGACTACAAGATGATTCTTGGTCTTTTGGCGTCATTTTATTCAATGAGTATCCTTTATCTCTTCCAGGTTTTTTTGGACCATTTCTTCCCAGCCTAGTCAAAGCTGAATCCAGCCAGATAGGCCTCAAGCTTTTGCTTGTTTTGCGGGTCGAGCTCAGGGCAGTCCTCTGCGCTGCGCCCGCCTTCTGCCGCCTGGACCGCAAACACCATACAGGTGGGCTGGTCGCATTTTTTGCAGTTGGTCTTGGGCAGCAGCTTCAAGATCTCCAGCACCTGGGGCTGTTTGCTGCTTTCTTCACTAGGAGTGATATTGTCCCTTTCCTCCCAGACCCGATTGATTTCGCTTTTAAGCCACTCCAGTATCCTGTTTGCCTCCTGCTCGTCTTGCAGGGCGTTGATGGCTATCTCTGTGCCCCCCACCTTGATGATCTTGCCGTGGGCATGGAACATCACCGCAGGCTGATCTTTGAAATACTGCTTGCCGCCCAATTCCGCGTTTAAATAAGGCAGGGCAGCAGAGATGTCCTGATCCAGCCGGGCGATGCAGTGCACTGACTTAAAGCTGGGATTGCACTTGGGCCGGAAAATTTCTTTTCTATATGATTCAAGAAGCATTGTATCCTCCTTGGATTGCAGGTCATGAGTTGGTTCTTAAAAATGCATCTCATTGAAATGGCAATTTATCCGGGAGCTGTTCATTCACTGGCTTAAGTCTTTTCCATGCGAGGTTTGATCACATTCCATTGTTTAGCCAACGTTTCAAGCCCTGCGGTAATGGCCTCACGCTCAGACTTGGCCTGAACGGCCTGCTTAGCTCAGGGCCTCAGGTTTTCATCCTGGCCTAGTCCGGCCGGTTAATAGCCGAAAAAGTTGGCCACGTATCTCAAGGCAGTAAACACGATAATGGCTGCTAGCATCCATTTGATCTTTGTGGCTGGAACAAACTTCTGGGATCTGGCTCCCAGATACATGCCTGCCATACCGCCTACTCCGAACAAGAAACCCAGGATCCAGTCCGGGGCTACGGACATGGCAGGATAAAACGGGGCAATGGCCTGGTAAAAGGCCACCCCGGCCACAGATGTGACAAAAGTACCCATGAGTGCAGCACCTGCAAGAGTATAGACCGGCAGTCCGAAAAAGGTCACGAAAAACGGGGCAATTATAGCGCCTCCGCCGATGCCGTAAATTCCACCCACAATGCCCACAATAAAGCTCAAGCTTAATATGCCCCAGAAGGAAACATCAAAGGATTCATCGTAAAAAGTGTATCCCAGCCGCTTTAAGTTGAAGTGGGTCACCTTGACAGTTTGCAGATTTTTTTCTTCAGCAGCTTTTGTTTCATTGGTTTCTGCCCGGCGGCGCCGGACCATCTCCTGGAAGCGTTTTTCGCTGTCGGACTTGGCGCCTTGCGCTGCATTTCTGTCCAACAACTCCCAGACCATTTTTGTACCGATATACAAAAGCACGCATGCGGCAAAGAGCTTGAAGTGCCTGGGATCCGGAAGCCAGGCTACACGTATAAGCGCCCCGATAAAGACTCCGGGCAGGGTTCCGGCAATTACTATCCAGGTCAACGGCCAAACCATGCGGCCTTCTTTTACATAACGATACACCCCGCTGGGGATGGCCACAATGTTGAAAAGCTGATTTGTGGCACTCACAGAAGGATTAGTATAACCTAGAAAGGTCATTTGGAAGGGCAGCAGCAGAAAAGCGCCTGAAACCCCGCCCATGGAAGTAAAAAAAGAAATCACAAAGGCTACCAAGGGAGGAATCCAGGGCGAGACTTCTATGCCGGCAGTTGGAAAAAACATGGCATTCTCTGTAAAATTGATTACTAACACGAAAATTATAATTAACATGTTAATACTAAAAGAAAGCTCCTGGACTGGTCAAGGAAGTTTTTGTATTTTTTTGAAAAAGAGTCCAGCCTACAATGCAACAGGTGAACTTTTAACTGCATAAATGGAGAAAGCATTGGTCATGAGTTCTGAGCTGAAAAGATACCCCAGGGCCCAGAACAAGAATAACCATGGGCAAACAGGCCTGGGCCAGGGCAGAGATGTGCCGATGCCGGAAAAGGGGCAGTGCCTGGATACAATTGATCTCACCCGGCTCGAAGCCTGCTTTAGAAAATGGGCCCAAAGCGCTGCGCGAAAAGACGTGCGCCTTTCCCGCCGCCGGATGCTTATTGTTTTCCTGATTATCCGCTATACCGGTGCCAAATTGAATGAGGTCCTGGACCTAAATCCCTTTACTGAAATTGATTTTGAGAAGAACTCTATTTTCTTCAAAGGCAGTGGAGCACATCATTTATCGAGGCAGGTGAGTGTTTCTACGCTCCTGGCCCGGGAAATACAGCAGGCGCTTGCTGATTCTGAATTCAAAAATTTCCTGTCCAGGGGTTTTGGGGTGGATGCTGGTTTTGTGCGGCGCAAGTTTTATGAACGTGCAGTTGAGTGTGGTTTTTCCAGGCGCTTGGCAGGGCCGGAGATGATCCGCAGGGCCCGGGCTGTGGAGCTGATGCAGAGCAGCCTGCCTCTGCAGGTAGTGCAGATGATGTTAGGGCATTTTGCACCCGCGCTGAGATCTACAAATGTGGCTTTTTCGGAAAATGATATCCAACAGGTCATGCATGCCTTTATGCAAAGGGAAGCTATTAGAAAAACCAGTGCCAGAAACGCTTTTTTCGGCAAGGTCGATATAATTGAGCAGGGGGATATACAGGCTAGGGTGGAGATTATTACCATTGGCGGTCAGCGGATAACAACCGTTATCACCAACTGCAGCCTGGATCGGCTTGGCCTGCAGCAGGGCGGTCTGATCACTGCTGAAGTCAAGGCACCATGGGTCATTCTGGAAAAAGGGAAAGAGGAGCCTCAATGCAGCGCAGAGAACAGACTAAACGGTATTATCGAAGATATGCAGACAGGTCGGGTGAATACAGAATATTCTGTGCGCATTGCTGACGGGACAGTGCTCAGTGCTGTTGTTTCAAGTCAAAACGCCAGGAGCTTGGATTTAGTCACGGGCGAACAGGTTTGGGCAGTGTTCAACTGTTTTGCTGTGACCCTGCACATGGGCTGATCAGTTGCAAGAGGCTAAAAGGCCAGCCATAAGACAAAAATTCTTTTTTATAGCTCATGGTATTCAAAAAAAAACCAAAAGCCTGCTTCTTGAACTCATCTAATCCAAGTCCTTTGGTTTGGTAACCTGGGGGCTTCATGGTCTTGGCCTGTGCTGTGCAGGTCTTGCCTTGTTTCAGTATTGTGCTCAAAATTTGCTCTTTACAAGCTGAAAATGAAAGTTATACAAATGTAATTTTAGGCTATGACTAAGGTTTAGGAGAGTAGGGTATGTGCAGACATTTGCTGCAGATTCTTGATTTGTCGCCAGACTTGATATACAAGCTTTTGCGCAGGGCCAAGGAGCTCAAGCAGGAAAACCGGACGCAAAGCACATTGCAGGACTGGTGTTTTGTGCTTATTTTTGAAAAGGCCTCCACCAGGACCAGGATATCCTTTGAGGTGGCTATCAGTCAGTTGGGGGGCACCAGCATTTTTATGACCCCTCAGGAATCTCAGCTGGGACGCAGTGAACCCTTGAAGGATACCTCCAGGGTCCTTTCCAGGTATTGCCAGGGTATGATCGTGCGCACCTATGCCCAGGAGAGCCTGGAGGAACTGGCAGCCTATGCTGACATACCAGTGATAAATGCCTTGAGCGATAAGTTCCATCCTTGCCAAGTGCTAAGTGACCTGCTGACCATACATGAGCACAGTCCTGATTTCAGCAAGCTCAAACTGGCCTGGATCGGGGATGGCAACAATATGGCCCATTCTTGGATAAATGCTGCCTGCTATCTGCCCTTTTACCTGCATCTAGCCTTCCCTCAAGGATATGAGCCTGATTCAGATATCCTGGAGCGGGCTCTACAGGCTGGGGCCAGGATCAATATAAGCCATGATCCTTTACAGGCTGTACAAGACGCGGACTTTATCCAGACAGATGTCTGGGCCTCTATGGGTCAGGAACAGGAAAAGCAGTTCAGAAACAAGTTGTTTAACTCCTTTCAGTTGAATCAGGAGATTTTGAGCCAAGCCCCGAAAAGGGCCTTTGTGATGCATTGCCTGCCTGCGCATCGGGGCCAGGAGATTACTGAAGAAGTCCTGGAAGGAAGGCAGAGCATAGTCTGGGATCAGGCTGAGAACAGGCTGCATATGCAAAAGGCGCTTTTGCAGTGGGTGGCTGGTGATTTAGAAGCTTGATAACATTTGGAAGGTAGTTATATGCAGGAAATTCAAAAAGTAGTCCTGGCCTATTCTGGCGGGCTGGACACCTCGGTGATCCTGAAATGGATCCAGCTGAGCTATAATTGCGAAGTGATTGCCCTGACTGCAGATTTGGGCCAGGAAGAAGAGTTGGACGGTCTGGAGGAGAAGGCCTTGGCCACAGGAGCTTCCAAGGCCTATGTTCTTGACTTGCAGGAGGAATTTGCCAGGGACTATATCTTGCCGGCCTTCAGGTCCGCAGCCATCTATGAGGGGCGTTATCTTTTAGGCACCTCCCTGGCCAGACCTTTGATAGCCGGGAAACTGGTGGAGGTGGCTAGGCAGGAAGGGGCCCAGGCTATAGCGCATGGGGCTACAGGCAAGGGTAATGATCAGGTCAGGTTTGAGTTGACCAGCATGGCCCTGGCCCCGGAGTTGAAAATTATCGCGCCCTGGAGGGAGTGGAACCTGAGATCAAGATCAGACCTTGTGCGTTATGCCCGGGAAAATAATATACCTGTACCCGCCAGTCAGGAGAAGATGTACAGCTGCGACCGCAACCTGCTGCATCTGAGCTTTGAAGGGGCTGAATTAGAGGATCCCTGGGCAGAGCCTGGGTCAGGGACCTATCAACTGGCTGTACCCCCGGAACAGGCCCCTGATGAAGCAGAAATAATCAGTATTGATTTTAAGCAGGGCAATCCTGTGGCAGTCAATTCCCAACCTGCCGGCCCTGTAAAAATAATCAAGGCTTTGAACCGTATTGGCGGCAGGCATGGCTTAGGCAGGGTGGATATGGTGGAGAACAGGTTTGTGGGCATGAAGTCCAGAGGGGTTTACGAAACCCCAGGAGGAACAATTTTGTACGCTGCGCATCAGGATTTGGAAGGCATCTGTCTGGACCGGGAGGAACTGCACATGCGCAACAGGTTGGTACCTGATTATGCCCGTATGGTCTACAACGGCTTCTGGTTCTCCCCGGAGAGGAGATCTCTGCAGAAAATGATGGACAGTATACAGCAAAAGGTCACGGGTACTGTGCGCCTGAAGCTCTATAAAGGTCAGGTCTATGTCCTGGGCAGAACTGCTGAGCATTCCCTGTATGATCCGCAGCTGGCCACGTTTGAGGCTGAAGATGCCTATGACCAGGCTGACGCAGCAGGATTTATCCGCCTGCAGGGCCTGAGACTGAGGGCTGGGACCAGCAGCCAATTCAGTTCATGATCATACTAGCTCTCATTCACACTACAATGAAATTTTAGTTTTTTGTAACTGTTCACCATAGTAACACCACCTTATCCAGTGACCCGGGGATTCGGCCAACAGGACGCAAAAAACTCGCTCCAAAGAATGCGTAAATCAAAAT
>CAZLUR010000100.1:0-9142 GCA_964562725.1 uncultured Desulfohalobiaceae bacterium
CCAGGGCAATGCCTCGGACGATGTAGGCTGGCTGAATGCCGGGGCGGAGATTGTCGTCCTGGGCCATGCCGGCAACGGGGTGGGCAATGCCATGGCCCAGGGCCGGATCAGTGTCAGGGGCAATCTGGGCTCCAGGGCCATGACCATGACCAAGCGCAATCCCAGATTCGAGCCTCCGGAGCTTTGGGTGCTGGGTTCTGTGGGGGACTACTTTGCAGAATTCATGGCCGGGGGCGTAGCAGTGGCCTGCGGACACAAGCCCCAAAACCGGGAAAATATCCTGGGTTACAGGCCCTGTGTAGGAATGGTGGGAGGCAGGATCTTTTTCAGAGGCCAAATAGAGGGTTTCAGCCAGGCTGATGCCCAGCTGCTGCCTATAGCAGATCAGGATTGGCAATGGCTGCAGGAAAATCTGCAGGCCTTTTTGCAGCGCATCCAGAGAATGGATCTTTTAAGTCAACTGACCCGCCGGGAAGAATGGCAGCTCTTGCAGGCCAAAAGCCCCCTGCAAAAGAAGGACCTGTCCAGAACAAGCATGTCTGATTTTAGGCAAAATACCTGGGATGCAGAACTGGGTCAGGGCGGGCTGATTGGAGATCTGGCCAGGTATGAGCGCAGCCAGATCCCGGTAATAACTACCAAAGAGCTACGCAGGTTTGTCCCGGTCTGGGAGGATCGCAAATATATACCGCCCTGTGAGGCTGCCTGCCCCAGCGGTATTCCAGTCCGGGACAGATGGCGCTTGATCCGGGAGAATAGACTGCAGGAGGCTGTAAATCTGGCACTGGGCTACACCCCTTTTCCAGCCAGTGTCTGCGGTTATTTATGCCCCAATCTGTGCATGCAGGATTGCAGCAGGCAGGAGCAGAACCTGCCTGCAGTGGACGTGGCCCTGTTGGGCCAGGCCAGCCTGCAGGCCGAGATCCCGGCCTTGCCGGAACTCTCCGGGTATAAAGTGGCGGTAGTTGGTGCAGGCCCTGCAGGGCTCTCTGTGGCCTGGCAATTAAGGCAGAAAGGTCATGAAGCAGTGCTTTTGGACCGCAGCCCAGAAATCGGGGGCAAGATCAAACAGGTTATTCCTGAAAGCCGCATCCCAAAAGAGGTCCTGGAAAAGGAGCTGCAACGCATGCGCCAGGCGCTGCCCAGGGTAAATCCGGGCCAGGATTTGACTCAGGAAGATATTGAACATTTGCAACAGGAGTATTCCTTTCTGGTCCTGGCCATAGGGGCTCAGCAGCCTAGGCTGCTGAACATTCCCGGCCTGGAGCGGGCTGGGAGCGCCCTGGAATTTTTGCGCCGGAGCAAGCTGGGCCAGGCCACAGCAGGTCCCAGGGTGATCATTATAGGTGCGGGCAATGTGGGCTGTGACGTGGCCACAGAGGCAGCCAGGCTTGGAGCCCGGGACATTACCCTGTTGGACGTGCAGCAGCCTGCATCTTTTGGCAAGGAGAGGCAGGCCGCGGAAGGAGTCGGGGCCAAATTCAGATGGCCGGTGTTTACCCGGGAGATCACCAAACAGGGGGTGGCCCTGAGCAGCGGTGAAATAATTCCGGCGGATACTGTGCTGATTTCTGTGGGTGAGGTCCCGGATCTATCTTTTCTGCCTGCCACTATCAAGCAAAACAGGGGCTTTATTCAGGTGGATGAGAATTACCAGACATCAGATCCCAAGGTGTTCGCCATTGGGGATGCAGTGCAGCCAGGGTTGATTACAGAGGCAATAGGTGCAGGCAGCAGGGTGGCCAGGGTTATTGATCAGATTTTGCGCGGTCAAAGGCCCAGGGGGGACAAAAAGGCTGTAGTGGACAGGCAGAGGATAAGGCTGGAGTATTATGATCCCAGATCTGCAGATTTTTCGAGTCTTAAAGACTGTTCCCAGGCCTGTGCCTCCTGCGGTTCCTGCAGGGAGTGCGGCATCTGCGAGGCCATCTGCCCTACAGGGGCCATTAGCAGGCAGGAGACAGCAGAAAATGGATTTGAATTGACTGCTGAGCCCGGAAAATGCATCGGCTGCGGCTTCTGTGCCTCAGCCTGCCCCTGCGGGATCTGGGAAATGGTGGACAATGAAGAACTATTTTGAATTATTTTTGCAGTGCCATTGCAAAACATATCAAATTGCAGTAAATCTTTATTACCAAAAAAAGCCTACCAAAGGAGGATGATTAGAGCCATGAATTTGCATCGACCCAATGCCAACGAGGCCCTGCTGACCAGGAACCGCTCCAGGGATGTTGCTCCTCAATCCGGGATCTGTTCCAGGTGCGTTGACGGCTGCAAAGGCAACTGCGATCTGTTCAATGCCAGCTTCAGGAGCAGGGAGCTCTTGTATCCCAAGCCGTTTGGCAAGGTCACAGCCGGGGCGGACAAGGATTATCCTGTGGATTATTCCCACTTGAACATCATGGGTTATGCCCTGGGTGCTGAGGGCATGCTCCAGGACTCAGACCTGGCAACTTTTCCAGCTGTGGATACCAGGACTGCCTTTGGCGGCCAGGAGCCCATCAAGATGAGAATCCCCATGTTTACCGGTGCCCTGGGCAGCACAGACATCTCCAAGAATAACTGGGAGCATTTTGCTGTGGGCGCGGCCATCAGCGGCATCAGTCTGGTCTGCGGGGAAAACGTCTGCGGCATTGATCCCGGCCTGGAGCTGGACAGCCGGGGCATGGTCCAGGAATCCCCGGATATGCGTCGCAGACTGGAGCAGTACCGCCGCTACCACCAAGGCTATGGGGATATTCTGGTCCAGCTAAATGTAGAGGATACCAAGCTGGGGGTGGCAGAGTACGTGATAGAAAAGCTGGGGATAGAGACCCTGGAGCTGAAATGGGGCCAGGGCGCAAAATCCATTGGTGGAGAGATCAAGGTCAGTAATCTGGAAAGGGCCATAGAGCTCAAAAAAAGGGGCTACCTGGTAACGCCGGATCCAGAATCCAAGGCCAATCAGACAGCTTTCAAAATAGGTGCCATCAAAGAGTTTGAGCGCCACTCCAGGCTGGGCTTTGTGAGCAAGCAGGGCTTTTTGGCGGAAGTGGAGCGGCTGCGCAGGCTGGGTGCCAGGCGGATCACTCTGAAAACCGGGGCCTATCCTATGCGGGAACTGGCCATGGCTTTGCGCTGGGCCTCAGAGGCCAGGCTGGATCTGGTGACTATTGACGGCGCTCCTGGAGGGACCGGCATGAGCCCCTGGCGTATGATGAGTGAATGGGGTGTACCTGCACTTTATCTGCACTCCATGGCTTATGATCTCTGCCGCAGACTGGCTAAATTGGGGCAGTGGGTCCCGGATATAGCCTTTGCCGGGGGCTTTTCTTCGGAGGATCATATCTTCAAGGCCCTGGCCCTGGGCGCACCCTATTGCAAAGCTGTCTGTATGGGCAGGGCCTTGATGATTCCTGGCATGGTGGGCAAGAATATCGGGCTCTGGCTGCAGGGAGAGGACGGGGGGTTACCCAACACTGTTTCCAGGTTCGGGACTAGCAAGGAGGAGATCTTTGTCTGCTACGAAGAACTCCGGGATATGTATGGCCCGGAAGTGGACCAGATGCCCTTGGGGGCCATAGGTGTCTACAGTGCCAGTGAGAAGATCAGGGTCGGACTGCAGCAGTTAATGGCTGGAGCCAGAAAGTGGCGGGTGGACCGCATCTCCCGCAATGAAGTGGCTGCCTTGAGCCAGGAAGCAGCCCGGGTCACTGGCATTACATACATCATGGATGTCCAGAGACAGGAAGCTCTGGAGATCATCGCGGGCAAGTAAGGTCCATTTTTTGAATTCACGCTTCCAGAAAATTCAGCACGTCGCAATGCGGAGCAGGGTTTGAGAGATGGAATGGAAGTTATATAATTGTTCACCATAACTGCTCGTCATCATCCTTCTTCGTCATTTCTCAGCTTGACCTGGGAATCCAGAAAAAAATATCTTGATTTCCGCCTGCACGGAAATGGCGAAGAGGGAGTCCGACGTGACATTCACCTCGTCCGTCATTCCCCGGCTTGACCGGGGAGTTCATGTTTTTTTGACTTTTACCCCTAGTTTTTGATTGTAGTTACCAAGAATTATGTTCTTTAAAGATAATAAAGTCCTTTTATTATTAAATGTTATTTGAAGAAGAAGTAAACCGGAGTTAAGACATAGATTTATTGCCGGATCTCAGAAGTCTTCAAAGGTACGCCCAGTTTGCCGGCAGCAAGGTTAAGGTATATCTGGAGGTTTAGATTTGAGACATCAACCAGCAGAGTCAGCTAGAGCCTGGCATAGACCACTTGACTCCGTGTATCTAAAGTGAAACACTTAGGGCAAAGGAGGAAAGCAATAATGCCTAGCAAACACCCAAGAATCAATGTGGTTCTGGAGCACGGACTTTACAGGGCCGTTGCTGATCTAGCCGAGAAGGAAGGCATCTCCAAGTCCATGGCCATACGTGACTTGGTAAAAGAAGCCATGGAACTGCGGGAAGACTTAGCCCTGGCTGAAATAGCCGAGAGCCGGGAAAAGACTTTTGACCCTGACACTGTCCTGAGCCATGAAGAAGTATGGAGTTGAATATCATCCAGAAGTAAGGGCAAAGGATCTGGCAGCTATAAACCCTGACATGCAAGTCAGGATCAAAAAGGCGATTGTAGAAAGGCTCCAGGTGGCTCCCTATAAGTACGGCCTGCCTCTACGCAAGACCCTGAAAGGATACTGGAAGCTCAGGGTGGGAAATTACAGAGTTGTGTACAAAATATATGACCAGACTGTAAGGATATTTTGTATCTGCCATCGCAAGGAGGTCTATAAGATGGCCGAAGGCAGATAAAAAGCCTAATGATGAGATTTCTTTATCACGAAACCTCTTTGAGCAATCCACTTGCGTATTTATGCAGGATGCTTCCAATAAGGGTTTGATAAGGAATGCCTTCCCGAGCCGCTTTTCGCTGCAATGCGCTAAGATCGTTCTCTGAAATACGGATATTGATTTTTCGAGCCTTTTTCATCGTATGTTGAGCCACTGCCTGGAAGTCTATCTCTGAAGGTGAAGGCTTGAGCTGACCCTGTTCATAGGCATTGAGGATTTCTTTTTCATACTCATCAAGTTGATTTTCTTTTTGTTTCTCAGTCATTGTCCCCTCCAATATATTTTCGAGTAGCCTTTCGGCTTGGTATAATCGTTTTAAAAAAAATTTCTTCCTGGTCCTGAACAAATGGAACGAGATAGGCATATCCCTCAATATCAACAATGAGTATTTTCTGATTTGGATACTTTTCTGGATTTGGATGATCAGTCTCTATGACTGGCACTCCCAATTCAATCATATGCACAATTTCTTCGAATGTAATTCCTCTCTCTTTGGTTAGGATCTCGTTCTTTTCCGGATTCCATTTGAAGAGCTTCATTATTTATGATGTAAGACATTAGATAGACAATGTCAACATTTTTCAAGCCAACAAAGTCAAATCAAATCTGTCCTCTATTCGCTTTCCCCTTTTGTTTGACATTTCCTGAATTAGTGCTAGCATACATTCATGCAATCATGAGGAGGAGATATGGGAACAGTAAAAACAGTAGGCAAAAGTGGTCAGGTATCACTTGGAAAAAAATTTGCCGGTCAGCAAGTCCTGGTTGATGAAATAGAAGCAGGAGTCTGGATCCTCAAAATCGGACGATTTATTCCTGAAAACGAGCAGTGGCTTCATTCTCCGAAAACAAAGGAGGATCTTGACCTGGCTATCGACTGGGCGGAAAAAAATCCACCCCAGACAAGTGACCTGAATAGTATTGAAGAGCAAGTAGAGTGATGTCCCGGCAAGATCATGAACCTGTCAAGCTTGATTTGAACAACCCCGTATTTCAAAGACATCTTTTCAGACTGCAAAAAACCGAACAGTTGGCTGTTTTAGGAACCTTGCGGAAAATATCGAAGATGTCCTGGTTGCAAGTATATCAAGACCGAGGTTTGAACTGGGAAGTGATTTCTTCCCGCTCAGGTCCACACGGTGCCAGACTGTATACATTCAGAATTGGAAAAGGCTTTCGAGGCGTTGCTTTCCGTGAGCAAACCTGGCTGCGAATTCTCTCATTATACCCGGATCACGACACTGCTTACAAATAGCTGTGTATGGCTATATATTTTGTTTTTGGAGCCCCTTGGATGGTCAACAATATTGGGCGGCACTCTCATCATTATCGCTGGCTGGGGTCTGGTCCAGGGCCACGGCCGGATACCGGCTCCCCAGGCAAAGGACCGGAGTTGACAGGAACTGGTTATTCTGAAGGAGGTTTTGCCGGCTCAGGTCCAAACCCTTCATGGACCAACCCGCAAGAATAGCATAACTGACTGTCAATGGTCAGACCCTTGTGCTGCAAGCCTTGGACATCAGCCATGCGGCCTGAGCTCATAAACCATTATTGGTTTCACATGGCCCTTGATGAAGCAGGGACCTTTTTCCTGCAGGTTATAGGCCTGCTGCAAGAGATCACGGGTTTCGCTGCTGATCAGGATCTCGGCGTCCAGTTCTTTGGTCAGCTCCTGCAGTCTGGAGGCCTTGTTCACAGTATCCCCGATCAGGGCGTAGGAGGGTTGATTCTTGCTGCCGGTATTGCCGGCCAGGACCGGCCCTGAACAAATGCCGATGCCCTGCTTGAAAGCAGGCTTGCCCTTGGCCTGTCTGTTGCGGTTCAAATGCACCAGCTGGCGCTTCATTTCCAGGGCTGCATTCAGTGCTTTGTCTGCATGATCCTCCATTTCCAGGGGTACACCAAAGACTGCCTCGATCTCGTCGCCCACATACTGCAGGATGAGGCCCTTATTCTTGCGGATTGCCTCTTCCATGGCAGTGAAGTATTCCCGCATGCTGAGGATAACTTCCTCAGGGCTATTCTCCTCCACGTAACTGGAAAAATCGCGCAAGTCGCAAAACAGCATGCTGGCAATCTTCCTCTCCCCATCCAGGGGAATCTGGCCAGAGAGGATCTTATCCCGGATTTCCGGGGTCACGTATCTGCCGAACAGCTCGCGGACCCGCTCCCTCTCGGCCAGGCCCTTGATCATCCGGTTGCCTGCCTCGGCCAGCACCCCGATTTCGTCATTGGCAACATTTTTGATCTGCTGGGTGAAATCTCCTTTTTCAACCTTTTCAACCACCTGGAGCATGGACTCCAGGGGTTGGGCAATGGATCGGCCCACCAGCACATTGAGCCTAAAGCCGATAATCACAAAGATCGTGCATAAGACCAGAGTGAACCAGAAAATGTCTACAGCAGGCTGGTTGGGTATATTTGGATTTTTGGTCACTTCCTGGATCACAAAAAATAAAGTGACTACCAGAATGATCATCGGGGTCAGTGCTCCAGCCAGGTAAAAAAGCCTGATCCTGCGCAGTGCGTTGATGCGGATCGCTCCTGGGATTGTGCTCAGGTTTCCTGCAGGAAAGACCATGGGAATCAAAACCCGTCTGGAATAGCTCTCCACAATGAAAAAGGACAAGCAGGAGGTGGTCAGCCCGATCATCACAGTCCTGAAAAAAAGCAGCCTTGTGCCCCGCAAATCCAGAACAGGCAAGTCCAAAAACCAGAAAACCAGAATAATGACCATGGGCGCCACCAGATAAATAGCCATATTTACCATGGCCAGGTTCAGCGGCAGGTTCAAAGTGCGCTTTTGAATTTTTTCCTGACTGTAGCGCTCGCACTGCTGAGCGTTTTTTTTTGCAATCAGAATGGAACAGACCGGGCATTGGAAATAATACTGGAAAAAGGCGATTATACCCAGCAGGAAAGGGAAGATAAGCAGTAGAAACTCCCAGCCTCCTGCGGATATCTGCTCAATTTCCCTGATGCGCGCAAATGCCGGCGGGGTGAAGACAATCAAGAGCAGAATAATTGCAAAGCCCAGCAGGTTAGCGCTGATATTGCGCAGATACAGGTCCAGGTATATCTTCCAGGGAGAAAAGTCATTGTTTTGCCCTGGCCCACTGTCCTGGCGCATAATCTACCCCTGTACGTTGCCCAGGCCCTCTATCCTGAAGTGCTTCTCAGAGCTGAAATCTTTTATGAGTTGCAGCGCATCCTGGTTCAGGCGCAGCTGGTCTGCTCCGATTTCAGCCTTGAAACCCAGATAAAACGGACCCAGATAAATGGGTTGTCCCTGATATTCTTCATGCAGCCGCAGGTGGGGATGCAAAAAGAGCCAGCGTAATTGCGCGCTGCTCATGGAATACGCTGGCATGCGCTGCAAAAACCTCTCCAGCTCCTGGATGTCTTTTTGCAGCAGATTCTGCCAGCCCAAAATGACGTTGCCGTTGACCTGCACTCCATAGGCTGCACAGATCTCCAGGGTTTCCAAGATGTCCTCTGTGCTGATCCCTTTGCCCATATATTCCAGCATCCGCTGGGAGGGGAACTCCAGGCCAATACCTATGGTCAGGTTTGGAAAGTCTGGCCCCCTTTGTTCCAGGACCTGTTGCAAGGCCTTGTTCTCTGCCCGGGCTGAGCGCATGAAAGTCCTGTATTCCAGGTCCTTTCTATTGGGCAGGCTGGAAAAAACCTTCCGGATATAGGCCGGAGTTATGGAGCCGGTATTGAGCCGGACGATTTTGTGCCCCGGGTGGTCCAGGCCTGAAAATTCATAATCCAGGCTTTTTCTTTGCCGAAAAAATTCTGTTGGCGCCTCCTTGATATTGCAATAGATGCATTTGCCCCAATAACAGCCATTGTCCAGAGTGTAGGAAAAATATATCGGGCTTTCAGGGCCTACCAAATGTTTGGGCACATGAAGTTTCCATTCCCCGGAAAAATCTGGGAGGCCGAACAGGTCTTCCAGAGACCTGCCGCTGATCTCCAGATTGTCTGGAAAGCTATAGCCGGGGCGCAGGCCAAAATACAAGGGCTGCCAGGGGGCATTTGGAGCGCTGCGCTGCGCTGCCACTGGCCCGCCGAGCACGAAGTGAATATCCGGATATTGCTCTGCCCAGATATAAGCCTGGTACAAGTGGTTGATGTAAGCTGCGCTGACATAGGCCCTGCCCTTGGTTATAGGCAGCTCCCGATCTGCGTAGGTCTGCTCTGCATACCATTTGGCGCTTTCAGGCTCGTGCAGAACCCAGTAAAAATCACCCTTGCTGCAGCAAAAATCATAGTTGTCTGAAAAACCATTGGTCAGG
>CAZLUR010000101.1:0-9136 GCA_964562725.1 uncultured Desulfohalobiaceae bacterium
TAAGCTGGCCCTGTTGTTGGATGCAAAAAACGCGCTGGCCCGCAACTCTCTGGGCATCTGCTATGCAAGATTGGGCTATAATGCAATGGCCGGCCGGGAATTCGAAAAAGTACTGCAGCAGGAGCCGGATAATCACAGGGCCTTATACAACCTCGGCAGTATCTCCTGGCAACTAGGAGATATTGATTTGGCCCAGACCTGCTTTGAAAGCTGCCTGGAAAAAACTCCGGAGCCAAGCTTTTGCCTACTGCGGCTGGGACAGATCGCAGAGCAAAAAGGGCAGACATCCAGGGCCAGGGAACTATACTCCAGGGCAGGGCAATCTTCCCCTGGACGCAGATTTGCCTTTCGCTTTTTGGGCAGGCTGGCCTTTGAGCAGGGGCAATTCGCAGAGGCCAGAGAGCATTTACACCTTGCCTTGTCAAACAATCCCGAAGATTGCGAAGCAATGTATATTTTGGCCAGGCTTTATCTGCAGCAGGACGAAGACCCGGAGATTGCTGAGCTGCTCCTCAGCAAAAGTGTGGCTTTAAGGCCGGAGCAATCAGACTATGTAGAACTGTTGACCCAGGTCCTGGACAGCCAGGGCAAAAACGTGCAATTACAGCAACTAAGAACCAGGACCTGTTTCCTGCCTCATATCCATACCTAAACTGAACATCCCAGGTTCCAGGGTCCAACAATCTGCATTGCTTGTATCTGATTTTGCTCTGGGCCAGCCTTACTCTGTGCTCTGCAGTGCTACAATGACCCGCCTGGATCTGGGGCCGTCAAACTCGGCAAAAAAAATGCCCTGCCAGGTACCCAGGGCCAACTTGCCCCCTTGGAGCAGCGCCTGCTCGCTGCAGCCTATAATGGAAGCCTTGATGTGCGCATCGCTGTTGCCTTCAACATGCCGGTAGCCTGCCTGCAAGGGCACCAGCCCTTGCAGGCTGTGCAGCATATCCTGGGCTACGCTGGGATCAGCTGCTTCGTTGATGGTCAGTGCCGCAGTGGTATGGGTACAAAACAAGAATAAAATCCCGTCCTGCCAGCCCTGCTCTTTGACCAAAGCCTGCACCTGACGGGTAATGTCCAGCATTTCTTCCCTTTTGTTGCTGTTTACTGTCAATGCTTGCATGTTCACCTCCTGAGCTGTTAATATAAGTATAAATCTTAGATGGAGGGAATTTCACCCATTGTCAAGCCAGCACAATTGGTTTAGTAAAGTCAAGCATTAGGTATAAACAGACAGGTCCTCTGGGTATCATGCCCTATTATCTCTTTGGGCCTGCAGCAAATACTAAGCCATAACAGGCTAATCAATATCAGGAGAGCAACATGACAGAATTACAAGCCCGGCAGGCCAAAGTCCAGGAGTTAGGCCCGGCCAAAATCAAAACACCCTTGCCCTTTGGGAACTGCGTGACCAACGACACCAGGCTGACCATGTTCGTATCCCAGGAAGTGCTGGGCAAAACTGCAGAGCCGGTATTTTACGAATTTGAACAGGCCGGACCCAGGCAGGAAATATATTTCGATCCCAGCAAGACCAAATGCGCCATAGTCACCTGTGGTGGACTTTGCCCTGGAATAAACGATGTGATCCGGGCCATAGTCATGGAGGCCCAGCATCAGTACAATATTCCCACTACTTTGGGCATCAGGTTCGGCCTGCAGGGCTTTATCCCCAGATACGGCCATGAAGTCTGGGAGCTGACCCCAGAAAACGTGTCTGAAATCCATGCATTTGGCGGTACGATTCTGGGTTCTTCCAGAGGACCGCAATCCCCTGAGGAAATTGTGGATGCCCTGGAGCGGATGAATGTAAGTATTTTATTTTTGATCGGCGGTGACGGCACCATGAAGGCAGCTTCAGCCATTGCCCAGGAAGTGGGCAAGAGAAATATGAAAATCTCAGTGATAGGCGTGCCCAAGACTATTGACAACGACATCTATTTTGTCTCCCGTACATTCGGATTTGATACTGCAGTGGCCAAGGCCACCGAAGCCATACGTTGCGCCCACACAGAGGCCTTGGGTGCACCCAACGGGATAGGCATGGTCAAACTCATGGGCAGGGAGGCCGGATTTATTGCTGCAGAAGCCACTCTGGCCCAAAAGGATGTCAATTTTGTGCTCATTCCAGAAGAAAAATTCGACCTGGAAGGACCATACGGACTTCTGGAGAGCCTGCGCAAAAGGCTTAATAAACGAGGCCACGCAGTAATAGTGGTTGCTGAAGGGGCAGGACAGGACATCTATCGCAAAGAAACCCCCTTAAACGGAGAAAAAGTAGGCACAGATCCTTCAGGCAATCCAGTACTGGAGGACATCTGCAGCCTGCTGCAGGCCAGAATCAAGGACTATTTCCAGAAACAGGGCACAGAAATAACTTTAAAGTTTATTGATCCCAGCTATATTATCCGCTCTATCCCAGCCAACGCCAATGACCGTGTCTATTGCGGCTTCCTGGGCCAAAATGCAGTGCATGCCGCTATGTCCGGCAAGACAAACATGGTGGTCAGCAATCTGCAGGACCATTACATATACCTACCCCTGGAGCTGGTGACCAAAGAAAGGCGAAAATTGAGCACTTATTCCAATTACTGGCGGGCTGTTCTGGAATCCACAGGCCAGCCTTTGAGTCTGACTGATCCTGATCAGTGTACTGAATAGGACACTAAACCGATCCAGACTGCTGCCTTGCTTAGAAATATCTCCAACAAGGGCTGTAATAATGGACAGTCGAAAATTTTTATCAACAGATTTAGTATTATATCGAGGTCTGGATGCGCAGTATAAACAGCGAGCCTGATATTTACCTGCAAGTACCTGCTGAAATGATCTACCTGCCCTGCATTGGCCATTTTGCCAAGGCCCTGTTCACAAGGCATCCAGGCCTACAGGACAGGGAGGATGAACTGGCCTACAATCTGGAACTAATAGTTTACGAGGCTTGCTCCAATGTGATCAGGCACGCCTATCCGCACCAAGAGCAGGGCAAGCTGGAACTCAAGCTTTGGCTGGGGTCCAAGAAGATCATCATGCATATTGTGGACTTTGGCCCTGGATTCAGTCCACATGAGATTCCAGAGCCTGACCCCACCAACCCCCAAAACGGCGGCATGGGCCTGTTAATTATCAAAAATATTGTGGACCACCTGGAATACTCCAGCAACATGGACTTCTCAGGCAACACGTTGCAACTGGAAAAAAAGCTCTGACTCTTAAGCACTTCAGAGTTCAAAGTTCAAGGTTCAAGGTTAAGGCAATAAATTCAAACTGATAAGACAAATACGAACTCAGGCAGTTAGAGACTTGAATATAGTCAATATAAACAGTCCCTTACTAAAGAAATTTTGACTGCCCAATTAAGCACTGCGCAACCTATTTTGCAGACCTGCCGGCCTGGTCCAGGAATAACAGCCTGTTCTTCTTTTTGCGACAAAACTCCAGCTCTGTTTCCAAGCGCAGCTTGTTTATCTCCATATCCAGAGCATTTAATTCAGCCCAGGATCCGTCTGCGTTTTCTGCTGGCATGCTTGACTTCCCTTTGTGTATTTCTCTGGGCCCAGCTCGAGGTACAGTTCCTGTACAGGGACCAGAATTGCGGCCAGAGCCTGGTCATTTCTCCTGGGTTGTTGATGATTATTTTTTTGCCGCTAAGTGCAATCAAGGCCAAGGCCATACTCCAGACCGGATCCGGACTGCTGATGTGCAATGGCTCAGCCCGGACTTCAGGCTTAGCCTCAATGCTGAGCATATCTTGTTCTAAATGATGCTCTACACCTAGCTTTTGCAAAACTAAGAGCCCAAATTCCAGTTTTGGGCCAGGCGAAATCCTGAACAGGGCTGGCTGGTTCAAGGCCAGGCTCAGACCCAAGGCCAAAGGCAGCAAATCAGGGTAAACCCTGCAGTCCAAATCCAGCTTGCTGTTACGCTGCCCAAATCTGCCAGAGACTTTTGTTTGCTCCACTTCAAGGCTGACTCCGCATTGATTGAGCAATTCAAGCACAGCTCGGCCCAAAGGCAGCTCTTGGGGGAAATAACCCCTGAATACAGTCCTGCCTCCTAAAATTTGAGGTAAGGCCAAAAAGGGAGCACAAAGCAAAGGGTCCAGATAGATCTCCAAGCCCTGCAGGGCCTGAAAGAATCCTTGTTTTATGCGTACCTCTTGCTGCGGTTCATTGACCTCCAGCCTATCTCCCAGGATATACTTCAAGGTTGCTAATTCCCTGCCGTACTCAAAAAAATCCCGAGGACAGATGACGTTTCGATCCTCAGTCCCGGCTTGTTGACAGCTAAGCGCTAGGATAAGGGCTGCTGCTGTTTCGCGCCCGGAGTGCTGCCCAGGAACACTTAATACCTGATTAATATAACCGCTGGCTTCCAGTCTTAGGGGCAGGCCCTGGCCTCCAGGCAGCAAACAAACTGTCCTGGCCCCCATGTGCAGAATTAAGCCCTGCAACTGCTCCAAACTTTCCAGCTTCAGTCTGCTGGCTCCGCTAAATTTACAAGAAGCCGCATTATTACAGGCCAAGAAAAGCAAAAGAAATAAATTGAGCCTGTCTTGTCCAACAAACAGGGATTTGCGGTTAAAATCCAATCCATTGCCTGGGCTGTGCTCAACCTGTTCTTTGTCCCAGGAAAAACCTGCTCCAGCCTGGTTGCTGGCCTTGATAAATTCGAACAAGGCATCGTTTAATACTGCTTGAGATACTTGCAGGGCAATATTGTCTCCTGCTGCCAAAGCCAGGGCCATCCTGGTCAGCAGGACATCCTTGGGTCCGGATTGATCAATTTGCACCTCGCCCTGGGGAGGCTGGATCAAGAATTCCTTTTCCTCTGCTTTTTCCAAGACTTCATAGCCCAGGTTGTTTAATAAATTAAAAATCTTGCGCCCGATATACTCCTGTAAGCCTTTTTGCTGAAAAAAGTGCTGCCAGGTCCGCCACAATTCTTTTTCCTGCCTGCTGTCCACCATGCCCTGGCCCAGTTTTTGCCTGTCCCGGGACAAATTCTTAATCAACTCGGAGCGTTTCCAGAGCAAATCCAAAATATCCTGATCCACAGCTTGCAAGGCCTGTTGCCAGGAATCTGACTGAAACCCTGATCTCTTCTTACTGGACATATACATCTCAATTTTTGGGATGCTAGTTACAATGTAACCTCACCCTGCTTTACAGACCTACTTGACCCCCAAAAGAAATCATATTAACTGATAGCAAAACAACCGGCAAGCAGCAGAATAAAATTTCTGAATCAGAAAAGCCCAGCACCTGGCTTACTATTATTTCGTGAGAACATATCTGGAGTTAATTCTCTGTTTTTTTAAACCCAAACTTGACAGCTGTGAGGGGACTTGTTAATTTTTGCACAAGCAAATTTTATCAGGGCCTGAAGCGTAAAAGTTATTGAACTTAAAACCCAAGGAGCTTGCAATGTCATTGAGAATGACTACACCTCCCCCGCATGGAGGAAGACTTGAAGAAAGGGTTGTCAGAGATCCTCAATTGGCCAAGAAACTGGCCAAGGGCTGCCCGGTGTACGATATCAAACCCACCCTGAGCGAGAGTGGGGTGCCAGTACGTAACGTATATCGGGAAATCATGTCAGTCTGCTATGGTTTTTTCAGCCCGGTGGAAGGCTCCATGAAGCAGGCTGAAGTGGAAAAGATCCTTAAGGAAAGAAGGCTGCTCAACAACTGGATCTTTCCCTACCCCATAGTTTTTGATATCAGCGAGGAAGACTATAAACAACTGGGTGTTACCGCTGGAGATCGCGTCCTGCTCCGGCTAAAGGGCAAACCCTTTGCCATTTTGGACGTGGAGGAAGTCTGGCGCATCAAAAATACCGAGGAACTGGCCCATAAGGTTTTCGGCAGCCCTGAGCAAAACCCTGAAGTCGTGCAGGAAGCCTTCAATGCCAAACATCCGGGCTGGGTCATTTACAAAAGCCTGAACCCAGTGGTTTTAGCCGGAAAGTATACCATCATCAATGAGCCCAAATTCAAGCCTCCTTTCGACCGTTTCTGGTTCCCTCCGCTTAAATCCCGGGAAGAATTCCAGAAGCGCGGCTGGCGCACAGTGATCAACCACCAGACCAGAAACGTACCCCATGTGGGACACGAGCATTTAATGAAAAATGCGGCTTACACCGGAGACATCGAACCCTGTCACGGGATTCTGGTCAACGCTATTATTGGTGTCAAACGCAAAGGCGACTATCCAGATGAATCCATCCTGGAAGGCCACGAAGCTGTGAACCAGGGAGGCTATATCAAGCCTGAGCGGCACCTGGTCACTTATACCCTGTGGGATATGCGCTATGGCAATCCTTTAGAATCCATGCTGCACGGTATTATCCGCCAGAACATGGGCTGCACCCATCACATGTTCGGCCGGGATCATGCTGCTGTGGGGGACTACTATGACATGTTCGCTACCCAGACCCTGTGGGACCAGGGCATACCCAGCTTTGGATTCGACAGGTCCATCTGCGATGTAGAGTATGGTCTGCATATCAGGCCCCAAAACATGAGAGAGTTCTGGTACTGCCCGGTCTGCCAGGAAATCGCCTACAGCGAATCCTGCGGACACACCAAGGAAAAGGAAAAGTTCAGCGGCAGCTTTATCCGCGGCATGGTCGGGGAAGGCATCTTTCCACCCCGGGTCATATTCCGGCCTGAAGTATACAAGGCAGTGGTCAAATGGTGGAAAGAGTTCAACTTTCCCTTCTGTAACCAGAATTACGTGGTCCAGCAGGACAAAAACCTGGAAGTGGACCTTCCAGACCTGGATGTCTAACGTCCTGACCTCACGCAACCTTTGAAGGAGGAAATGATCTATGTCCAAGCTATTTGTAGTTCTCCTGGACGATAAGCGCATGCAGGCCCTAAAGGGCAGCGGCCTGGAGGACAAAGTCGAGTATATGTTCGGTGGCAATCTCAGGGCATTTACCATGGAAATGCCAGACGAAAAGGCAAACGCCATCATGCAGCAATTTGATACTGCCCGCACCGATTCCCGGGGCTGCATCACAGACACCCCGCTGGCCTTCAACCGTACTTTGTTTGAAGAAATTGCCAAGGCCAAGTCCCTGGGACCCGAGGTGGTGGACAATACCCTGGCCAGGGCCGACGAAATAAAGGAATTGGCAGCCAAAGAGTCTGATTATCTGCCGGCGCCTGAAATCTAAACCGGCCCTGAGCTAACCTGGACTGACCGACAAAAATCAAAACTCTGGTGTTCTAGAGTATGCACTAAAAGGAAGACTGTAAAAAATTGTTGCTCAGTGCTTGCAGCTGGCCGTAACCTGGATTCTTGTTCCAGCATAGCTCAAAGCATATAAAACCAGCCTAGAACTGAGAGCGGCTGCAGGCTGCAACAACTTCCTTTTTTATATACAGGCGTGAGTCAAAACGTACCCAAAACAATGATTTAAGGAGGAGCAACATGCCAACCTACGTTAACCCTGAAAAATGTGATGGTTGCAAAGGCGGGGAGAAAACAGCCTGTTTGTACATCTGCCCCAATGACTTGATGATGCTGGATGAGAAGGAAATGAAGGCCTACAATCAGGAACCTGACCAGTGCTGGGAATGTTATTCCTGCATTAAAATCTGTCCCCAGGGCGCGATTACAGCCCGGCCCTATGCAGATTTTGCGCCTATGGGCGGTACCAGCATCCCGTTGCGCAGCGCTGAAGATATCATGTGGACCATCCAGTTTCGCAGCGGAGAGGTCAAAAGGTTCAAATTCCCCATCCGCACCACTCCAGAAGGCTCTATTAAACCTTATGAAGGCAAGCCTGAACCCAAGGACCTGGAAAGCCAATTTTTGTTCAATGAAACTGACCTGCCCACACCCAAGGAAGTGCTGAACAAGAAGTTTGAGGTCAAGGATGTGGAAACCACCCAATGCTGGTTTGATACATCCTGCGAGGGCGGGAACAGGTAGATTTTCGGCCCAGCAGTACACCAAAGCCAGATCTAAAAGGTTTTAACAACCAAAACAAACGTTTATAAAGGAGAAGCAGTATGCCTCAAATACCAACCAAGGATGTAACTAAGGGGATCCCCCTTGCAGAGCCTGAAGTCGTGGAGCTGGAGACCGACGCCTTGATTGTGGGCGGCGGCATGGGTGCCTGCGGCGCAGCCTTTGAAGCTGTGAACTGGGCAGAAAAAAACGACGTCAAACTCCTGCTGGTGGACAAAGCTGCTTTGGAACGATCCGGTGCAGTAGCTCCCGGACTGTCTGCCATCAATACCTATCTGGGCGAGAACTCAGCTGACGATTACGTGCGTATGGTGCGCAACGACCTGATGGGTATCGTGCGGGAAGACCTGATTTACGATTTGGGCCGGCACGTGGATGATTCAGTGCATTTGTTCGAAGAATGGGGACTGCCCATCTGGGTCAAAAAGGACGGAAAAAACCTGGACGGCGCTAAGGCCAAGTCTGAAGGCCTTTCCTTGCGGACAGGTGCAACACCTGTGCGTTCCGGCCGTTGGCAAATCATGATCAACGGTGAATCCTATAAGGTAATAGTGGCCGAGGCAGCTAAAAACGCACTGGGCGAAGACCGCTATCTGGAGCGCATCTTTATAGTCAAACTGCTCCTGGACGCAAATGAGCCCAACCGGGTGGCAGCAGCAGTCGGCTTCTCAGTAAGAGAGAATAAAGTCTATATCATCAAGGCCAAGGGCATGCTAGTAGCCTGCGGCGGCGCTGTGAACGTCTACAGGCCGCGCTCCACAGGCGAGGGTATGGGCCGGGCTTGGTATCCAGTCTGGAACGCAGGCTCCACCTATGCCCTCTGCGCCCAGGTAGGAGCGGAAATGACCATGATGGAAAACCGCTTCGTGCCCGCCAGATTCAAGGACGGTTACGGCCCTGTTGGCGCTTGGTTCCTGCTCTTCAAGGCCAAGGCCACCAATGCCAATGGCGAGGACTACACCCAGACCAATGCGGCTATGCTCAAGCCTTATCAGGACAGGGGCTATGCCACCGGCGCAGTGATTCCCACCTGCCTGCGCAACCATATGATGATGCGCGAGCTGCGCGAAGGCCGCGGTCCGATCTTTATGGATACCGCTACAGCTCTGCAGGATACCTTTAAAGAACTGAGCAAGAATGAGCAAAAGCATTTGGAA
>CAZLUR010000102.1:0-9026 GCA_964562725.1 uncultured Desulfohalobiaceae bacterium
AGAAAAATCAATGAATTATAGTCCCCCTGTTTTTAACCATTGCCTGATTTTTGAGGTTTTGCAGTTGCATCATCTCAGGTAAAATCCGTTTTGTCTCTGCTTCCCTCCTTGCCGCCTGTCTTCCAGGCGGGAGGGAGCTGAGCATAGCACACACTTGGCACCGTGGGATAAGGAAGAGGTCATCATTCAACCACCCCTTACCCCTCCTTGGCAAGGAGGGGCAGGGGTGGTTGGTATAATGTTTCTTAGACCTTATTTTTTCAGTATGTTATAAACCCACGGTGTCAAGTGTGTGCTATGCTCAAGGCGGGAGGGAGGGGTTAGGGGAGGGTTCATAATCTGCGATACTCAAAATGTGTCAAGACAGTAGGCTTCAGGCAAGTTGACTTACACAGCTGCAACAGGGTAGGAAAGCGGCCATGACTGACTATAGTGTTATTTTCGACCTGGACGGAACTCTGCTCAATAGCCTGGAAGACCTGGCTGATTCTGTAAACACGGTCCTGGCCAGACAGGGGCTGCCTATACATCCAGTGCATAACTATCGCTGGTTTGTGGGCGACGGACAGCCCATGCTGGTTAAAAGGGCCCTGCCAAAAGATATGCAGGACAAGGAGTTCTTCGAGTATTGCCTGCAGGAGGTCCGCCAGGAATACTCTAAGCGCTGGGCGAGCAAGACCACCCCCTATCCAGGAGTGCTGCAGACCCTTAAGGCGTTAGACCGCAAGAATATGCCCATGGCTGTGCTTTCCAACAAACCACATGACGCCACTCTCCAGACTGTGGAGCATTTTTTTCCAAAAGACTGCTTCAGCGTGGTCCGTGGGGCGCTACCGGACAAGCCGGTCAAACCTGATCCACATCCGGCCCTGGAAGTGGCTGCAAGTTTGGGTCTGGATCCTTGCAGGATATATTTTGTGGGTGATTCAAGCGTGGATATGTTCACGGCCAGGGCTGCGGGCATGATCGCTCTGGGAGCGGCTTGGGGTTTCAGGGGAAGACAGGAGCTGATGGATTCGGGTGCAGACCAGATCCTGACTGAGCCTCTGGAGCTCTTGAAGCATGTCTGAACAGCTAGCTGGACTAATCAGTAATATCTGCAATTATGACAGGCTGCACATGGCATGAGTACCAGTAGAGATCTATTCACCAGAAAGCATGTGCAGCCTGGAATCGATTCCCTTCTCAAAACATTAGCCTGAGCCGGATAGTTGTGCCATGGCGCCCTGCATTAGCTGATCAAGACCGCAATTCAGCATATAACCCCCGTCAATTCTGAAGTCAGTTCCAGTTACAAACCCAGAACCGGGAGAGGCCAGATAAGCAACAGCATTGGCTACATCTTCGGGCTCGCCTATCCTGCCCACAGGTGTTTCTTTGGCCAGAGATTGCTCTCCAGCTGCCAGAAAAGGAGCTGTGATGGCTGAGCGTATAAGTCCAGGCTGGACAGCATTTATGGTAATGCCATAGGGAGCAAGCTCTTTAGCCAGGGCATAGGTAAAGCTTATAACTCCTCCCTTAACTGCAGCGTAATGGCAGTTACCAGTCAGCCCTACTGGAGAGGCCAGAGATGAAAGGTTGATGATGCGGCCGTACTTGAATTTCTGCATCTCACGTGCTGCAGTTTTGGTGCAATAAAACGTGCCTGTCAAGTGAACTTCCAACATCTTTAACCACTTTTCATTTTCCATATCTGTACAGTAAGCAGGCTCAGTCACCATGCCGGCACTGTTTACCAGGACATGAATTTGGCCTTTTATAGAAGCGGCCTGCTGACACATCTTTTCTACTTGCTGATAGTCGGAAACATCAGTGGCAATATAATGCAGTTCCTTGCCCTGCGTCTTGTATTGTTCCGTAAGGGCATTGCCGTTTTTCTCATCAATGTCAGCAATAACAACCGTGGCACCCAGGTCCAGAAATTTTTCAACACATCCCAGACCAATACCGCTGGCGCCACCAGTTACAATAATCACCTGATTTTCAAACATGTTCTCACCCCCTTTTCAATTTACTTAGTCCTGGGCAGGAATGGGCAGCTGGCAGCCTCGCATCACAACTTCCAGCCAGTAACGATCAATGGGATGGGGAGTAAACTGGACAGGGATCTCTATGACAGCGGGCTTTTCTGCAGCAAATGCCCTTTCCAGGGCTGGCTTGATATCGGCTGGCTTATGCACCTTTTCCCCATACGCCCCAAACCCTCTGGCAATTGCGGCATAGTCCAGGTCACTTAAATCTACACCTGCTGGATTATTATAGAGTCCCACCTGCCCCGCCTTAATCATTCCCCAGGCGCTGTCATTCAAGACAATAGTTACGGAGTTCATCCCATATCTTAAGGCTGTCTCCAGTTCCTGACAGGTCATGGCGAAAGCGCCATCTCCGGTGATATTAACGGCTTTCTGCCCGGGAAAGATTAATTTTGCAGCATTGGCAAAAGGTAAACCAAAGCCCAGGTGCCCTATGCCGGCAGTGAACATCTTTTTCAACGGACTGTTGGGCTTGATAAAAGTATGGGTCCACTGCATGATCTGTCCGCCGTCAGTCATCACAATGCTATCTTCATCCAGGGCTGCTGCCACTTCCCGCAGGGCTGTAGCCTCGTTCATGGGCTCGGAGACATTTTCAGCCAACTGCAGCATAGAATTTTTGCTGGCCTTGTAAGCTTCTGTTAGTTCCTTACCCCATTTTTCCCAGCTTTCCTTGTTGGGTTGTTTGCTGTCTGTCAGAGCCTCTTTCAGGTCCTGTAGAAACAGCTTGGCATCAGAAACAATACCAAGTTCCATGGCTGCGTTCTGCCCGAGGGCTTCTCCGTTAATATCTACCTGGATAATTTTTTGCTTGCCGCAAGGGCCGCAGATAGGGGGCTGACCAAGCCCCATCCAAGTGGAAAAACGGCAGCCAATTGAAATAATAAGATCCGACTCTGAAAGGGCTTTGACCACAGCTTCCCCTCCTAGCCAGCCAGAGGTGCCAAAGAAATATTTGCTCTTTACATCCACACATCCATCGCCCATGGGAGAAGTCGTGGCTGGTATGCCCAGGGCAGCCACTTCTCTGAACTCTTCCCATCCACCTGACCTGACAACCCCGCCTCCAGCGATCAAAACAGGTTTTTTCGCCTTATTCAGCATATCCGCAGCCTTGTTAACCAACAAGGGATCTGCCTTGGGCTTGGCTGGTTGTTGAAAATCAGCTAGGTCTTCTTCCTGCATGGTTGCAAACAGCACATCAACTGGAAAATCAAGGTGTACCGGGCCTGGCCTGCCATTTAGGGCCTGATTCAAGGCCATGGAAACAATCCGGGTTATTCTATCCCTACTGTTGACCACCGCGTTCCATTTGGTAATAGGTTTGAACATGCTCAGATGTTCTCCGTCCTGCAATGATCCCATGTGGGGATAAACACAGAAACTTTGATTATTGGGTGTTATGGCAACTATCGGGATACTGTCCTTAAAAGCTGCTGCCACGCCGGGAAACATATTTGTAGCCCCTGAACCAGTTGTCCCAAAGCAGGCCGCAGGTTTACCTGTAAGCCTGGTCACTGCATCTGCCATGTGGGCTGCGTTTTCTTCATGGCGCGTAGAAATAAAAGACATTTCCTTGTCCCGGGATACAGCTTCCATAAAGGGAAACAATTGACCACCTGGAATGCCAAAGACATATTTAACTCCGGCATTCTTCAAAAGCTTGGCTAACAAAGCTCCGCCTGTAATACTGCCCATAAATATCAACCTCCTTGTTAAATTTTGATAATTTTATTATGTTGGGTATTATAATACTCCGCAATCAGCTGAAAGTTGGAAAATAGGGTAAAGATCTCAAACTTTAGTATGATTTTTGAAGGTCTTGAGCACTTATTGCTTCAGGAGGAGCAAGGCGATAAAGTCAACAGTTACAACTTGTTCAGCTATACTGCTTGCCTTCGCAAGGCAAGCAATGCTGAGCAGAACCCCCATTCAAAAATATGGAGTGGCGCATGGCGGGAAAAGAACATTTAACCGCTCAGGAGCATATTAAGTTAATTAACTTTTTAGATAATATTGTTTCAGAAGACAGTTCAAGCTTCAGGCATCAGGTGCTTAATTCTTTAGCAAAGTTCTTTTATTACGAGCAGTCCACTTTTTTTATTGTTGATGAGGAAAAAGAGCTGAAGGACCCAGTAGCTTTAAATATTGATAACCACTCCCTGCAAAGTTACTGTATGCATTATTTTAGTACAGATATTTTTCATCCCCAAAAGGCTCTGAGCCAGTTTTTTAAAAAAACTGTACTTTCCGTACAGGACGTGATGACAATTAAAGAATACGAAAAGACAGAATTTTATAATGAGTTTCTCCGAGTTCAGGGCATTTACGACGAGCTGGCAGTTGGGTTGTTTAACAGAGGAAAAATGATAGGTGGAATTGGGTTGTTTAAACCCCATAAGGATCGGTTTAAGAGAGATGATATTGATAGAATGAGGCTCCTCTCCAATTTTATAGCTCAGATCTTGTTGAAAAACATGCTTCTTTGGCAAACACTAAACAGACAACAGATGCTTGAGCAGAGTATCTCCAAGGCACCCCTGGGTGTGGCGATCCTAAACAAGAATAACTGTGTTGTATTAGCTAACCAGGCAGCCGAAGAAATGGCCCGGGAGATAGCTGGCAAGAACGTAGAGCTGGAAGACTTCATCTGCTCCATGAGCACTTGGCGGGAAGTTGATTTCCTGCAGGGAGCAACAAGAACTATACTTTCCCCATCCTTAAGGGAGTTTGTTGTTCGCATCAATTCTTTCTCTATTCCTTCCAAAATGGACCATTTCCTGGTGCTGATATGCCCGGCAAACTTCTATAAAAATCTTGAGTCTGAGCTGCAGGAAGAATATCAGCTCACAAAACGGGAGTTGGAAGTGTTATCACTGGTCCTTAAGGGGTATACAAACGAAGAAATCTCCAGGGAGATCTTCATCTCTATACCTACGGTAAAGTCGCATTTGAGTAACTTATTCAAAAAATTTGACGTAACAAATCGCACCTCGCTTAGCCGGAGAGTTTACCTGACCAATAAGGGGTTTTAGCCCTCTGCCCAACACCCTGGTCTTTACCCACACTTGACACCGTGGGATAAGGAAGAGGTCATCATTCAACCACCCCTTACCCCTCCTTGCCAAGGAGGGGAATTAAGAGGGCCGCGGCCTCTATCTTTGTTTTTTGGCTACGCACCTTAGTATACAGGTGCCGATGACCATAGAAACAGAGCAAGATCAGGTGGTTCCGATTCCCCTCCCTGCACTCACTTGTAAAATGGTTAGTCTTATGTGCTGTTTCTTTTGGAATTGGACAATCCCAGCCCGACTTTAAGCTTGACAAGTGATGCGCAATAGAATTTTTTTTCAAGTGAGTGCAGGGGGATTAAGGGGTGGTTGGTATAATGTTTCTTAGACCTTATTTTTTCAGTATGTTATAAACCCACGGTGTCAAGTGTGTGCTATGCTCAGGCCCAACACCAAGGCCCTGAATTGGAAAGTTTTACATAAATGCACAAATTGATTTTTCTGCCTGCCGGGCACACAGAGATGCTGAGTGCAGGGTCCTCTGTTTTCTGTCATCCCACCGGGGCGTAGACCCCTATGGCTTCCGGCTCGGAGGGCCTACATCTCGGAGAGGCCGGAGGCTGTCCTCTGCGCCTGCAATTTTGACTTTTTGCAGGCGCATCATTCCAGGGTCTTGCCTGGAAACAGTGCTGATCATTTTACGCTCTCCCATCCTTTGCTGGTTTATGAATTATAGTTTGTAGTGCACCTCTTTTTTCTTTGGGGCTGGACTGCTTTGAATTTGGCTCAGGCCTGCTCAAACCTCTGTTCGGCCTTTTTCTTTGCAGCCTCTACATCCTGATTACAGGCCTCGGCCTTGCGACCGGCCCAGTATACGCTGGTCTCTTGATCACCTGTCTTTAGGGCGCACCACATCAGGCCGGCCATAGCCCCCGCCCCCAGGGGATGAATGCTCAGGGCCTGCTGGAAGCAGACTGCTGCTTTTCTGGCCTCCTGATTCCGAAGCAAGGCCCAGCCCAAGAGGTTGCGGGCCATGAATGAATCCGGGGCAGCCAGCACAGCCTGCTCAAAAGGCTGCAACCTGATCTGGTTTTGATCCTCTGCAAATGAAAACCTGTAGAATTCCAGCAAAGCACTGCCCACTGCCTGCAGGCCCTGCCTGTTTGTTTTTTCCGGCCACAGGGCTGCTGGCTGCTGCCTGGCCGGAAAAGGCCGGCGGGCTGCTTTGCCAAACCAATCCAAAAACTCAGATCTGAATCCAATCAAGTCGTCCCTGCAGGAGAATGTAATGTTCTGGGACATTGGCAATTCCTGGGACTGGGCATCATAAAGATGCATGTAGATTTGGTTTTGCTGGCCAAGGCCAGAGACCCAGAATCGGATATTCTGTTCAACGCCGGCCTTTTGCAGATCAAGGCTCTGGGCTGGGTCCCGGCAGTAATTTGAAAGTGCATTAAAGTCAGGGAAAATCCGGGCTGCCCGCCAGCCGAACCAGAATTCCTGCAAGTCAGGGTGCAAGACCAGGACATTGCCCAGCAAGAAGTGCAAAGCCAGTCCGCAATCCCTGGTTTCCTCCCAGGATTGTGCTTGGAATGGCAAGACGATACAGCGATTATGATCCGTGACCTGAGGGGTAGTTTTCATGCTGGGCCTCCTGGTTGTTAAGAATTTAACCAAAAGTATTAACTTGGCTTATCAAGCTGAATTTATTGTTTTAACCTTTAACTTTGAAGGTTGAACTCTAAACTGATTTATATATCTCTAACTATTTTACCTTGACAATCTTCATACGTATGAAGTAAGCAGGGGTCAAGGCTGCAGCAAATCTTGCAGGTTCAGGTTTTTATATATGCAAAACTTTGCTAATGAATTCAAAGGAAAAGACCTCTCGGTCCCGGTTTCGCAGCAAATTCACCAATTCATTCGCCAGGCCATATTGTCTGGTCGCTTTAGCCCGGGCCAAAAATTGCCCTCTGAAGAAACCCTGGCCCATGAATTTCATGTTTCTAAGACAGCAGTCAGGGAAGCCCTGGGCCAATTGGTGGCTGAAGGATTGATTGAGAAGCGGCGGGGAGCCATGGGTGGAAGCTTTGTGGCCCAAGGGGATTCAGAACGGATCCTGGAGGTGGTTACTGATTGCTATCGTTTGGGCGGCTTGACCCTGGAAGAAGTCATGCAGTTCAGGCGCCTGGTGGAACCAGTGGTGGCTGGCCTGGCTTGTGAGAATCGCACTGCAGAAGACCTGGACATTTTGGAGCAAAATCTGGCCCAAAGCCGTCAAGCCTTATCCCAGGGTTGGGTGGATCGGGAAAAACAGGTGGCTTTTCATGGATTATTGGCAAAGGCGGGACACAATCGATTGCTGGCAGCCTCGGTCTCTGCTGCAATTAACATCTCCCGGGAATTCACCTCAAAAATAAATTTTTCCTATGAAGATGGGCAACTGGACCTTTTGTACAATCAACGTTTCTATCAATGTCTACTGGATCGGGATGCTGAACAGGCCCGGATATATATGAATGAGCATTTTGAAAAGTCCAGGGTTTTGGTCACACGCTACAGAAAACATCTGGGACAGGGGCCAAAAACCAGCTCCTAATTTTTTTTTCATTTTTTTTAGCCTGTGCATATATCATACTTATGAAATTTGAATTATGAAAAAGCTCAAATGGAGCAACATGTAATGGATATCATCTTTGAAAATGCCCGAATTTTTGAGAGCGACAGTGCCTCAGTGCAAACAGGCTGGGTCGGGTTGGAGCAAGATACAATTGTGGCTGTAGAAGAATATACTGTGCCGCCGCCACCTCAAGTTGGGAATCGCCTGGATTTGAAGCACAGCTTTCTCATGCCAGGGCTCATTGATACCCACCTGCATTTAGGGCTGAATGGTTCTGTGAACCCTGTTGATTTCATTACCTCCCTTAATTTTGCTGAGCTGGCCTTGCACATGGCAGCTCATGCAGCTGCAACTTTAAGTGCTGGTGTGACCACGGTTCGGGATATGGGCTGCCGCGGGCATGTGGATTTGGCTCTGCGCCAAGCCTTGCTGGACGAGCTGATTCCAGGTCCCCGCCTGCTCTGTGCTGGTCAAATGATCTGCATGACCGGAGGACACGGCTGGCAGTTCGGCCTGGAGGCAGATGGGCAAGATCAGGTATGTCAGGGCGTTCGCCGCCAGCTTAAGGCTGGTGTGGACGTGATCAAGCTTATGGCCACGGGCGGAGTTTGCACCAAAGGAGTGGAGCCTGGGCAGACGCAGCTTACACGGCAAGAGATGGCCGCCGGGATCCAAGCTGCTCATCTGGCTGGAAGAAAGACAGCAGCCCATGCCCAAAGTCTGCAAGGCGTAAAAAATGCACTGGCTGCAGGCATCGACAGCATAGAACACGGGGATGATCTGGATGAGGCAGCGGTGGAAGAAATGGCAAAAAAAAGGGTGTTCCTGGTACCTACCCTGGCGGCTGGAGCGCGAATGATCGCTGGAGGAGTGACTTCTGGCCTGGCTGACTATATGGTCTCCAAGTCCAAGGCCCATCGTGCAGCCCGGCTGCAGGGCCTGTCCAAAGCCAAAGCTGGCGGGGTAAAAATCGCCATGGGCACTGACGCAGGCACACCGCTTAATCATCATGGGAGTAATGCCTGGGAGCTTCTTGAACTGGTCCAGGCTGGTTTCACAGCTGCTGAGGCCCTGCAATCTGCTACTTCGATTGCTGCTGAGCTGCTGGGTATGCAGGACCGCCTGGGCAGGATTGCCCCTGGTTTTCTGGCTGATATCCTGATCGTAAACGGAGATCCTACTGCAGATGTCACTGTCCTAGGGGACAGGGATAAGTTGCTGGCAATCTACCAGGCAGGAAAACTGACAGGCGGACTCTGGTCCCGAATTATCTGAAGCAAAGTGTTATGAAGACATTTATCATCAAGCGCCTGATCCAAGCAATTGCCGTCTGTCTGGTCATTTCCATGATCTCCTTTTTTC
>CAZLUR010000103.1:0-8931 GCA_964562725.1 uncultured Desulfohalobiaceae bacterium
TATTGGAAAATATTTCCCCGCATGCCCAAAAAGGTGACCATTGGGGATATCACAATCAGGGATGGGTTTCAGCATGAAGAAAAATTCATCTCCACCGAGGCCAAGAAATATTACCTGGAGCAGCTTATATTTGCCGGCTGCAGGAATATCGAGGTCACAAACCTTGGTAATCCTTATCTGATGCCCCAATTCAGCGATGCAGAAGAGCTGATGAGCTATCTGCGCAGTGAAGGGTTCAGCAAGCGCTGCGCCAAGCGGGGGGTGAACCTGGAGGATGTCTGCCTGACCTGTGTGACGATCAGGGAGCCTTCAGTGGACAAGGCGATTGAGATGAAGCAAAAGGGCATTGGCCCGGACCGGGTCTTGATGATGGTTTCCACGGAAGAAGAGCACCATTTTGCCAATTCCGGGACAACTCTGCCGGAATATTGGCGGGAAGCAGAGCGCTGTACTAAGAAATGCAATGATGCAGGGATTAAGATGTGCGGCACTGTAAGTACTATCTGGGGCAGCCCTATTGGCGGGGCCACGGAATTGCAGGAAGCAGTGGATTTTACCAAGCGCTGGCTGTCTATTGGGGCCCATGATGTGGAGCATGCAGATCATGACGGCAGCGCCAATGCAGCTGAAGTGTATCGTTATTTTTCCATGGTCCTGGATCAGATCCCAGATACCAGGTTGCATCTTGCGCATTTCCACGAGACTAAACGCATAGCTTCTGCATCTGTGCTGGCCACACTGCAGGCCGGGATCACCAATTTCGAAGCCACCCTGGGCGGTCTTGGCGGACAGCCTGCGAACTTTTTGGACGACAGGCCGGTGCCTGGGACCGGTGAGTACTACTACAAGGATCCCAGGTATGTGGGCTTGATATGCCTGGAGGACCTCTTGGTGCAGGTGGATGAGATGGGCATAGAGCATGGTTATGATCTGGATCGGATCCTCTGGCTGGGCAAGATGATGGAGAAGACCATAGGGCGCAGATTGCGCTCCGAGGCAGTGATCAACGGCCGCACCGAGCGGGAGGGCCATCCTGAATTCGCCAGGCCAGGTCTAAAGGAAAGAAAGAGTAAGCAGGGTGAAGCCCCTGGGCAGAAATTTCCTGAGAATTGGCAGGAAACAGCGTGATCTGGTCTGCGCATATTTTTATCATTTTTGTGATGAGGATAATTAGGCCCAGACAGACGGATTCCGCAGACAAAGAGTCCAGCTGGATTGTGCGAAACAAAATGCGGATACTCACAGTCCAGCCCTGGACAAAATTTACAGCGAGAGCCTGGGGCTTTTGCCGTTCTTAGCAGTAGTGCAAGGAGTTTGTATGCAGATCAAAAATGAAAAGCCAGGACAGGCCAATGTGGACTTTTTTGAAGATTTGACTGGAGAAATCCAGCACCCAGAGACTATTGACGTGCAGGATCTGGGGGCCAAGGTCAGGCAATTACGCAAGAGCCGCGGTTATTCTTTGTCAGAATTGGCCAGGGTCACTGGCTATGACCAGGAATTTTTGACCAGGATTGAAAATGGAGATGTGCAACCCCAGTTGGGTACAATGATCAGGTTGTCCAAGGCCCTGGAAGGGGCCTTGGGCTCTTTGATTGCCGGAGAAGGGGACCGGGCTTACGCTATAACCAGGCGCGAAGATCGCAAGTCCGTATCCAGATCCACCACTGCTAAGGGCAGCCAGGAGCTTTACTCTTATAAAAGCTTGGCCCCTGAGGTCAGTGGCAGGCATATGGAGCCCTTGGTGGTCAAACTAAAGGAAAATCCTGATGAAGAAACCTCAGTGCATGAAGGAGAGGAATTTATATTTGTTCTGGAAGGCCAGGTTCTGCTCAGGTTGGGCCAGGACAGGTTTGAACTGAATCCAGGAGACTGCGTCTACTATCAGTCCACCCAGTCCCACCTGGTTGCGGCCAAACAGGACAGCGCCACTATTCTGGCCGTGATATACCAAGGCCATAGAAAGGAGTGATCATGTCCAACAAAATGCTTTGGCAACCTGCTGCGCAAAAGATTGAAAACAGCAACATGTTGCACTACATGCAATATGTAAACCAGCATTTTGACCGAAATTTTTCCAGTTACAGCGAGCTGTATGGGTGGTCTGTACAGGATATCCCTGATTTTTGGGCCTCTATATGGGATTATATGCAGATCAAGCACTCCCAGGGTTATGAGCAGGTAGTGGATGATCCCTATAAGCTGCCTGGCGCCAAATGGTTCTCCGGGGCCAGACTCAATTTTGCTGAAAACCTTCTGCAACGTCGAGATGATCAACTGGCCATAATATTCCGCTCAGAAGAGGGGCCTGGCAGATATCTGACTTTTGGTCAGCTGTATGCAGAGGTGGCCCGGGTGGCTGCGTCTTTGAAGCAATTGAGGCTTCAAACAGGAGACAGGGTGGCGGCATATATGCCCAATATGCCCGAGACTATTATAGCCATGCTGGCTGCTTCCAGCCTGGGTGCGACCTGGTCCTCCTGTTCCCCTGATTTCGGGATTAAGGGTGTACTGGATCGTTTCGGGCAGATCAGGCCTAAGGTCCTGTTTACAGCCAACGGCTACAGCTTTAAGGGTAAGCGTCTGGATATCCTGGGCCGTATTCAGCAGATCCTGCAAGAGATCGATTCAGTAGAGCAGGTAGTAGTTGTGCCATTTACTGAGGACAGCCCTGATCTCTCCCAAGTGCCCAAGGGAATACACTACCAAAATTTTTGCTCCTCAGCTGCCCAGGAGCTGGATTTTGTGCAGCTGCCTTTTGAGCATCCGCAGTATATCATGTATTCCTCAGGCACTACAGGCCTGCCCAAATGCATGGTGCAAAGCGCAGGCGGAGTCCTGCTCAACCAGCTTAAAGAACTGGTCTTGCACACGGATATCAAGCCGGGAGACAGGGTATTTTATTTCACCACCTGCGGCTGGATGATGTGGAACTGGCTGGTAAGCTCCTTGGCTGCCGGGGCCACGGTGGTCCTGTATGACGGCAATCCCCTGTATCCCGACCCTGCTGCGCTCTGGCGCATGGCTCAGGAAGAAAAACTGACAGTGTTCGGCACCAGTGCAGGATATCTCGCTGCCCTGCAAAATGCCGGGGTGCAGCCTGGTCAGGAGTTTGAGCTGACAGCATTGCAGGCAGTGCTTTCCACTGGCTCCCCGCTGCCTGTAGAAGGCTTTGAATTCGTGTACCGGGCAATCAAGCAGGATTTGCATTTGGCTTCCATTTCCGGAGGAACAGATATCAACGGCTGTTTTGCCTTGGGCAACCCCATCGCTCCAGTATATGCCGGGGAGCTGCAATGCCGGGGACTGGGCATGAAGGTGGAGGCTTTTGACGAAAACGGCCGGCCAGTAATTAATCAAAAAGGTGAATTGGTCTGTACTGCAGCTGCACCATCCATGCCTATCTATTTTTGGCAGGATCCGGACGGCAGCAAGTATCATGAGGCATATTTCGATCACTTCCCCGGGGTCTGGCGGCATGGTGATTTCATCGAGATCAACGATCGCGGCGGAGTAATCATCTACGGCAGGTCAGATGCCACCCTGAATCCTGGCGGGGTGCGAATCGGCACAGCAGAGATCTACCGCCAGGTGGATCTGCTGCCAGAAGTGGAGGACAGCTTGGTGGTGGGCCAGGATCGGAAAAACGATGTACGGGTTATTTTATTTGTCAAGCTCAATCCTGGATATGAGTTTAGCCAGGCCCTGCAGGACAAGATAAAAAAGACCATCAGGGAAAATGCTTCACCCAGGCATGTGCCGGCCAAGATTTTAGCTGTGCCAGATATCCCTTATACCTTGAATATGAAAAAAGTTGAAATTGCAGTGAAAAAGACTATCGAAAACAAACCGGTCAAGAATAAGGATTCGCTTAAAAACCCTGAATCACTTGAATATTTTGCTGAGATTCAGGAACTGCAGCAGGACTGATCAGGCTTATGTGCAGCTTTTGGGTGCACTGCAATTTATTAGGTATGACTTTTGTTCTGTGCTATCTGCAGCAAAATATTGAACAAGGTGTTTTAAGCTTGTAATCGATTGGGAAGATACTGATTAATATTTTTCTGTCAGGCTTTGCTGCCGGGACTCAGAGATAAGGGCTTATGTCAGGCTGGAATCTGAAAAGGAAATACTGGCTGTTCATTACCCTGTTTGTCCTGGTCTATACCCTGTTTCTGGGGGTACTGGCGGCGTATCTCTGGACAGAGATGGAACAGGGGGTCCAAGAACAGATCAAGGCCTTGCTGGCTGACAATTTCGGGGCCATATTTTTGGTTGGGCTTTGTTTTTTTATGGGCCAGCTGTTCATGATTAACGAAATCTTTCAACATTATATTGTGCCCTTGTACAATCTGGAGGAAGAAACAACTCTAATAGCAAGGGCCAATCCCGGACATCGCGTGCAGATTAAAGGCTGCCAGGAGATCCAGGATATAGCTGCCAGCGTAAATTCTCTGGCTGAGCAACTGGAATCGGTGCGGGATAAAGTCTATAAGAACTTTCGTGAGCAATACTTTCGGCTGGAAAAGGAAAAGGATTTCTACCTGGGGATCTTGAACGACCTGCCTTTAGGCATCATATCCTGCAGCGAAGCAGGAGAAATTGTGGCCTACAACAAAATGGCCAGCTCCATGTTTGCGTCAGCCACAAAAGAACAGGGGAGCTTTCCCGCCTGCAGTTTCCTGGGCCTGAAAAAAGAGATATATGAACTGCTCAATCCTGGCCTGATCAATATGATCCTGCAGAAATTAAAGGACAGCATCGTCTTTTCCAGCGCGCAAAAGGCCCTGGGTTTTATCTGCAGCAATCAGGAAGACAGGCTGTTATACATGCAGATGGTACCGCTGTGGAGGGAACAGATATTTTTGGGTTATACACTGCTTTGTTATGAAATTGATCAGCAGATTGAGCTTGAGCCGGGGCAGGAGAGGTTTAATCTGATCTGGCCCAAGCAATTGGTGGGCCTTAAGGAGATCATGGCCATGGTCGCAGAGAAGCAAGGCCTAAGCTTATTTGCGGAAAAAATTGGAGATGAGTACAATATCCGGGCTGATATTTTCTTGTTGCAAAGATTGTTTTCTTTTCTGCTGTATAGATGCCAGGAACTTTGTGCTCTGCAGACATATTACTACGAGATTATAAATAAGCAGGATGCCTTGTGCTTGGAGATTAAACTGCCCGGGATCAGAGCGGATCATGAGTTGATTGAATTTTGGAAGGGTTCACCCCTGGTGGGTTTTGATGCACAGAATACAGCACTATTTGTGCAGGATGTGCTGCAGTTGCACCAGATCGAGCTTGAAATGCAGGAAGTTGAAAACGGTTCTGCAGCTGTACTCAGGTTGAAATTCCCACTTTTGTATTTGGATATAAAAGAAAGTCCTTGGGAGATCCTGCCCAGGGATGGGCTGCAGTTTGCGCGCTTACAGATCCTGGACCAGGGCACGGCAGTTTATGATGAGCTGGACCAGGATTTGGAAGAGCTCAGTTATACAGTGTTTGATACCGAGACTACCGGCATGAATCCCAAGGCTGGAGATGAGATTGTCTCCATCAGCGCAGTGCGCATAGTAAATGGGCGATTGCAGCTGCAGGAAATATTTAACCAGTTGGTGAATCCTCAAAGAGCCATCCCTTTTGAGTCCATCCAAATCCATGGCATAAGGCCGGAGATGGTGGAGGGCCAGCCTGTTATCACCGAAGTCTTGCCGATATTTCAGAAGTTTGCCCAAGGCACTGTCCTGGTAGGTCACAATGCTTTTTTTGATATGCAGTTCTTACATCGGAAACAGGCCCTGGCCCAGGTTGAGCTGGATAATACAGTCCTGGATACAGCCTTGCTTTCTGCCCTGGTCATGCCCCAGCACAAAGATCAAAGTCTGGAAGCGGCAGCCAAAATGCTGGGGGTGCGCATCCATGCCAGGCACACCTCCCTGGGGGACGCTATGACTGCTGCAGAGATCTTTTTGGCTTTGCTGCCCCTGCTCAAGCACAAGGGACTCAAGTCCCTGCGCCAGGTTTGCCGGGCAGTGCAAAGAGTCTCCTTGGATACAGGACAGGTCAGGCGCGGCTTTTAAAGACCGGAAACATTAAAATTATGCTCAAGCCCTGTCAGGCTGGTAACCATCAGGGGGATCGAATTCCATATAGATTTCTATTTCCCCTCCCTGACCCCTGGTAATCTTGGCCCAGGGATATTTCTTTTGAAAGACATGAATCATGACTGTATTTTCTGCCAGCACTGAGGCACAAAATGCCTTGTATTTGTTTTCCCTGGCTATCTTTTCCAGGAGGTCCATCAGATGGGAGGCTATGCCCAGGTTCTGGAATTCTTCCTGGACAACAAAAGCCACCTCAGCCACATCCTGTTCTGCCTGGGCATAAGTGCCGATGGCAACTATCTGTTTTTTTCTGCCTTTCTGAAACAGGCCCACCAGGCTCATGTTCCTGCGATAATCCACGCCAGCCCATTGCTCTTGCAGCATCTCCCTGGAGAAGACTCGTTTCCTGTCGAAAAACCTGTAATATACAGTAGTTTCCTGCAGGGAGTAGAAAAAATTTCTGGAAGCGAATTCATCCGAAGGCAAAAGAGGCCTGAACTCAACCCTTTTGTTTTTCTCCAGCTGCAGGTGGTACTTATAATTCTCCAGAAAAAGGAGGTCTTCCTTGCTGGGTGGAAGCTGGTCAGGGAATATATAACGCCGCTTTTTGGCTTCATTGATCAAATCTTCCCGGAACTTGGGGTGGGCGATCTGGGTCAGCTCAATGACCCGCTGGTAAATCCCTTTGCCGTGCAGCTCTGCAATGCCGTATTCACTAACCACAATATCTACGTCACCTCTGGTGGTAGCTACTCCTGCGCCTTCACTCAAGTGGGGCACTATCCTGGAGACCTGTCCGTTTTGAGCTGTGGAAGGCAGGACAATGATGGAAAAGCCATTTTTGGACATGGTGCTGCCCCGGATAAAGTCCACCTGGTCTCCGACCCCGCTGTAAAACAAATACCCCTTGGAATCTGTGCAGATCTGTCCGGTGAGATCCACTTCCAGGGCAGAGCTGATGGAGACCAGGTTATCGTTCCTGGCAATAACGTTGGGGTCGTTTACAAAAGCTGAGGAACGGAAGTAAAACATGGGGTTGTCGTGCACATACTGGTATAACTGATCGGAGCCCATGCACAGCGAAGTCACCACCCGATCCGGTAGATAATTTTTCTTGCGATTGGTGATCACCCTTTTTTGCAACAGGGGCAAGAGACCGTCTGTAATGACCTGAGTATGGATGCCCAAATCTTTTTTGTTGGACAGATAAGGCAATAATGCATCAGGCAAATGGCCGAATCCCACCTGTAAAGTTGCTCCATCCTCCACCAGCTGGTTCACGTAGCCTGCAATCCTTTCCAACACTTCTATGTTTTTTTCTACCGGCAAACTCTGAACCAAGGGTTCCTCGTAATGTACCAGGTAGTCCAGTTCATCCACATGTAAAAAACTGTCTCCCCAGGTCCTGGGCATTTTGGGATTTATTTGGGCGATCACGGTCTTGGAGTTCTTGGCCCCGGCCAAGGTGATGTCCACAGAAATGCCCAGGCTGCAGTAGCCGAATTTGTCCGGGGGGCTGACTTGGATCAGGGCGACATCCAGTTCAATCTGGGAACTAAATAGAGCGGGAATCTGGGACAAAAAGGCCGGGATATAGTCTATCTTGCCTTCAAAGGCCGCCCTGCGCATAGGGAGGCTAATGAAAAAGATTTTCAAAAAGAATCTGCGCAGAAAATCAGGATCATCTAAATATTGTCCAAAGGTGGAGGAGAGCATCTGGTAGACAATAATATCCTGCAACCGCTGTTCCTGGACCATAGCCCTGATAAGCATTTGCGGCTCTCCGCAACCAGTGCCCACGAAGACTCGACTGCCGTTTTTTATCTTTAGCACGGCCTGTTCTGGGCTGACTAATTTGTGTGCATATTCATTTTTCAGCTGCATATTATATTTGATGCTTGGTGTTAGATTCAGCGCAGTGCTGGTTTAAGCCCGGCCCAAATTAGCCAGCTGGACATTTGGCGCTGCGTCAAGTACTAATGGAGCTTTGCCTAAATAAACTGAGAAGTCAAGGTGTTCCCGGCTTGATCTGGGCCGCGGCCTAAGGCAGGCAGTGAACCAGAGCAGGCAATGGCCGGATAATCAGGCTGGCACAAATCCAAGGCAGGAGTAATGATGGTTTCTGACTCAGGGCTGCATTATGAAGGAGATTGTATCCGTCCTCCCAGTGAAGCAAAGAGCATACTATTGCAGGTCACTGTGGGCTGCTCCCACAATAAATGTACATTTTGCGGCAGCTATAAGCAAAAGAGGTTCAGGATCAAGGACTGGTCCATAATTGAGCAGGATATCCATTACGCCGCCAGGCATATGCGCGGGCAGAAAAGATTGTTCCTCATGGACGGGGATTGTCTGATCATGCCCCAAAAGAAGTTGATTGCTCTTTTAGAGTTGATAAATCAGCATATGCCCTGGCTGGAGAGGATAGGCTCCTATGCCAATGCCAAGGCTATCCGCAAGAAGTCCCTGCAAGAGTTGCAGGAGTTGCAAGAGCGCAAGCTCACTATCCTGTATCTGGGACTGGAATCAGGATCAGACAAAGTATTGCAGAGGGTGCAAAAGGGCAGCACCGCCCAAGAGATGGTGCTCATGGGACGCAAGGTCAAACAGGCCGGTATCAAATTGTCAGTGACAGTGCTGCTGGGCATTGCGGGTGTACAGGATTCCCTGGAACACGCCAGGGCCACCGGCCAGGTTTTGACCAAAATTGATCCGGATTATGTGGGTGCCTTGACTGTAATGCTTATCCCGGGCACAGGGCTGCATAATGAGTATGTCCAGGGTCGGTATGAGCTGCCAGGCCCCAAGCAGATTTTGCAGGAATTGCGGC
>CAZLUR010000104.1:0-8910 GCA_964562725.1 uncultured Desulfohalobiaceae bacterium
TTGGTTGGGGGGCAGGGCGTCGAGGGCAGAGCGAACCGCATGGGCGGCTTCCTGGCGGATCATCGCGTCCGTTGCAGTGGGGCGGGGATCGGGAGCGTCCGGAATCTTTTCAAGAAATAAAGGCTGTTTCTTTTTCGCCCGGTCCAGAGAGAGGCGGGAGACGATCTGATAAAAAAAGGTCCTGAATTTCGCTGTGGGTCGATAGCGTTCGGATGCATCTAGAAGGCGCAGGAATGCTTCCTGGACGATATCCGAGGCATCCTCTTCATTTCCAATAAAGCGATAAGCGATTTTCCAGGCCCAGGCCTGGTGCCGCTTAACGATTTTGTTAAAGGCCTCCAGGTCACCCCGGCCGGTGGCTTGTACCAGCAATTCATCGCTATCTCCCAAACCAAGAAATCCCATGACAACCGCACAAATATTGTAGTTACAGATCTTAGCTTAGTGCCAAGAAAGTACAAGGAGTACTGTTACCTTTTAAACAATCCAGTGCCGCTTGATATTGCGCAGGCTAAGGAGAAATAAGCCTATGCAGAAAGCTGTCAGGATGGAGAGATCTAGAGTATAAGGCATGAGGTGTGCCCCGTGCACGGAGCCATGCAAGACATCCGCCCCGTAGGTCAGGGGCAGGGCAAAGGAAACTGGTTTTAAGAAAACGGGCAGCTGCTGGACCGGGAAAAAAAGGCCGCAGAGAAAAAGCATGGGAAAGCGGAAGAAATTGGAAAAGGTCTGGGCTTCAAAGACCTCGCTCACAGCCACGGCTATAAACAGCCCCAGAAAGGTGGAGCTGACAGAGATCAAGACCACGGCCGGAATAAAAGCGGCCCAGGCCACTTGGGAGAGGTCCATCAGGAAAGCGGCCATGATCACTGGCACAAAGGCGTTGGCAATTCCAAAGAGTATGGCTCCGCTGGTCTTGGCCAGCATTAAGAGCTCTAGAGGAATGGGCGCCAGCAGGAGGCGCTCGAAGGAGCGCTGTTTTTTTTCAAAGGTCACGGTTACCGCCAGCATGGAGGTAGTGCCGAACAGAATGGACACAGCCACCACAGCCGGCAGCAGACTGGGAATGCTGCCCAGGCCGCTGCCGGACTTGATGAAGAACATGGCGGTCCAGGCCAGGGGAAAGATAAGCCCCCAGCTGATGTTCGGGGGCTTGAGATAATAGGTGCGCATATCTTTATATAAAATACTGAGAAAAGCGATCCACAGCTTCATTTTCCACCTCCTTGAGCCTGTCCTGTATGCATGGCCTCTGCCTCGATCCCGGTGATGTGCACAAAAACATCTTCCAGAGAAGGTTTGACTTTGCGGGCCTCGGTTACTTCCAGCCCCTTTTCTTCCAAAAAGTGGACCACGGCTCCAGCCTGGACCGGTCTATTTGATTCCACCTGCAGGATATCCTTTTGGGGCCTGGAAAATTCCAGATAGGGAAAAGCCTCCCCAAGGCTCATTTGTATTTCTTTTACAGGCTCTTCGCAGGTGATCTGCACTACGTGTTTGGCCTGCAAGGGCTGCAGCAGGTTGTCCACGCTGTCGATCTGCACAATGCGGCCGGAGACGATGAAGGCGATGCGGTCGCAGAGGCGCTCGGCCTCTTCGATATAATGGGTGGTCAAAAAGATCGTGGTACCGGACTGGTTCAGAGCAGCCACCAGCTGCCGCAGTTGGCGGGCGCTGGCCACATCGATACCTGTGGTCGGCTCGTCCAGAAACAGGATCCGGGGCTGATGGATGATCCCGGCGGCAATGGTCAGCTTGCGCTTCATACCTTTGGAATAATTGCTGAATCTGCGATCAGCCGCCTGACTCAGAGCAAAGTCTTCCAGGAGCTGTCTGGCCCGGGCCTGCCGTTCCTGTTTGCTAATCCCGTATAAGGCAGCGCAGAAGCACAGGTTGTGATACCCGGTCAGTTCCGGATACAGATTGCTCTCATCCGGAACCACGCCTATAAGGTGCTGGGCTGATCTGGGCCGCCTGGTGCAGTCCAGGCCTCCGATGCTCATGCTCCCTGCATCCGGGCGGGCCAGGCCGGTGAGCATGTTGATGGTCGTGGTCTTGCCCGCCCCGTTGGGGCCTAAGAATCCGAAAAGCTCTCCTTGTTCCACGGAAAAAGAGATGCCGGATACCGCCTGCACATCTTCAAATTGTTTGGACAAGTTATTTACTGCTAGGGCCTGTTTCATACTGCCAGTTTCCTCCATTTCAGTATTTGAGCCACAACCAGGCCAGCAGAAGCTGGCTTGAAGCTAATCTGATTTAGGAATTTCGTAAATACTATATTAAACAGAGCTATGTCAATGTTGAGTCATATCAAATCTCTTCATATTTTTAGTCACTCTAACTCTTGACAGAAAAAACAAACTGATTTAGCTTTTGCTAAATAGCTAAATTAAACAAACAGCAAAGTTGCTCAGGAGCACTATGCCTGATCCAAACAAAGTTGCCCGAATATGCAAGGCCCTGTCAGTCCCCAATCGGGTCAAGATTTTGGAAATCTTGAAAGTCTCTTCCCTGTGTGTGAACGCACTGGCTAAGGAACTAGGGCTGACGGCAGCAGCGGTGTCTCAACATTTGCGCATCCTTCGGGATGCTGACCTGATCCGGCCTGAAAAGCGTGGATATTATGTGCACTACGCTCTGAACTGGGACGTCTTGGAAAGATGGAGGAATATAGTCGGGACACTGCTCACTCCGCCCCTGGACAGGATGATCGGCACGAAAAGTCCTACAGACAGCAGGGATGCAACCGAAAGGCAGCATCTAGCATGAAACAAAGTTTAATCTTGAACTCCGACTATAGCATCCGGGATCGACAGGCTCTGGCCTGATTAGGTTGTCAGGGCACAGCAAGGACGTATCTTTGTTATGAAGATCCTTTATTGTAATGTCTTTCTCAAGAACAAGACGTTTCCAGAGTGGACACTAAAAAACGAAGAAGAGACATTTTCTAGTTTGCTCCGTAAACAAACTTGGCATATCAACAAAGCAAGATATCAAAGGAGGCCATTATGAGCTGTAAAGAACACTGCCAGTATCCGCACAAACTGAAGGACAAACCTGAAAACTGCAGCCAGGAGCAAATCCAGGAGTGCCACGGTGAAGAAGTTGATCATCCGTGTGCCCATGGGAACCAGGGTGAAGCAAAGGACAAGTAAAAACTTCCGGGCCGCTTTTCAAAGCGGCCCGGAAGTTTTTATAGGAAGATTCCATGTTACACTTCGCTTCTCTCTGGGCCGCGGTGCTGACCATCTCCTTTGTCTTGACCATGGTCGGCCTGGGCGGGGGGCTCATCTTTTCTCCCCTGTTTCTCATGCTCGGCCTGTCCAAGGCAGGGGCTGCATCCACTTCCCTCTTTCTCAACCTGGTGGCCGCTTCATCTGCTGCTGTGACCTACGGGCGCAAGAAAATGGTCGACTTTTTCCTCTCTTTGCCTTTGATCCTCTCTTCGTCCCTGGCAGCACCCTTTGGTTCCTGTGTAAACGGCCTGATAGACGTTCAACTCTTCTCTATCCTCATGGCCGTTATCCTTTTCCTGGCTGCAGCTCTTTTCTCTTTTGCCGGAGGCCAGGTCGGGGCCAGGTTCATGGCCTCCCAGATGCAGGGCAGGACCATCTCACTGATTTTTTCGACCGTCCTGATAATCTTCAGCCTTCGTCTTTTGTACCAGGCTTTGGCCTAAGTAGCTTATAATCAGCCCAAACCACATAGCATGTATCTTAAACGTTGAACCTAGAGCGTTGAACCCTCATGTGCATATGTGTATCAGGCATTAATATTTAAATATCTCCACGTTTGCTGAAAGAGCATCAAAAAACAGCATTTTGTTTCTGAGCAAATTACCCTTGCCGGTGATGTATTTGATTGCCTCCTGTACCTGCCAGGATCCAACCATGGAGGGAGTGGCAGCAGGATTGCCCAATATTGTTTCAGCAAGTCTGTTCGGGGTGTTCTCCCCTTCTGGGTAAAAAGCATACAGACCTTTGTCTTCAGGGAAAATCGTGCTCACTTGACCCAAAAAGCCTCCTATGGCTCCATGCACCATGGGTATGCCCAGGGCCTTGGCTGCCTTTTGCAGCACAAATCTGCTGGACATATTGTCCAGGGCATCTATGACAATGTGGCAGGGAGACAATAATTCTTGACTGTTTTCTGAAGTCATTTTTTGAGCATATAAGGTCAATGATGTCCCGGAATTAATTATGGATATGCGTTCTTGCGCTGCTTCAACCTTGCTTTTTCCCAGATTGCTTTCTGTTGAGAACAATTGCCTGTTCAGGTTATTGTCTTCAAATTCGTCTTCGTCAATCATTACCAGATGCCCAACTCCCATCCTGGACAATAACTCCACTATCAGACCTCCTAATCCGCCTATGCCTACTATTCCAACTGTGGAGTCCAGGAGCTTCAACTGGCCACCAAAACCTATTGTACCAAAATTCCTTAAATAGCGCAGAGGGAGTATAGACTGCTCAAGGGCTGTTTGTTGGATATTTCTGCATTCAAGATTGTATTGTGCGGCCAGATAATGCTCATTGGAAACAGAAATAACACCTATTTGTCTATCGCCCACGTATTCAATCTTTTTCTTTTGGTGCAGGTCGGTTATCAAATCAGACATAATTTAATACAGTTATCCTTGATTTTGTATAATTTTAAACCAGATCCAATCAAAAGCCTAGTATTTTTGATTTTTACATTTTTAATCCTGATTAATCAAAAGTCTGCTGGGCTGCAAGGCCAGCAGACTTTCCAGGACCCATCTGGTGTTCCTGTATCTGGTCTCCACACTGACCAGCTTGTAATTTTCCGTCTGATCCAGGGCTTGACACAGTTTTATATAAAGGCTATCTATACCAAAAATATAGACTATATACCGTATAAATGATTGTCAATAAAATAGTATTGTTGGTCCCAGGACAGGTCCCAACCGAAAAAAAAGTGGGTGGAAAAAATGAAGCAAAACAAAGCTATGCAAGAGGTGCGCACTGATCAGGGCTTGAGTATCAAACGCAGGACTTTTATTGGCACGTCTTTAGCAGCAGGAGCTCTGTTTAGTGCTGGTGCAGGGCTTAAGGCTTTTGTCCCTTGCTCAGAAGCCAAGGCTGCGCAACCTGGAACATCCGGGGAATGGAGGCCTGCTGCCTGCCAAGGCTGCACCTCCTGGTGCTCCAAACAGGTCTATGTCCAGGATGGTAGGGCAGTAAAGGTCAGGGGCAATCCCTTTTCCAAGGTTAATCAAAACGCCAGCTGCCCCAGATCGCATCTGGCCCTGCAGCAGGTCTATGATCCGGATCGGATCAAGACGCCCATGAAGCGCAGTAACCCAAAGAAAGGCAGGGATCAGGATCCGGAGTTCGTGCCCATCAGCTGGGATGAGGCTCTGGACATGCTGGCAGAGCGGATAATGGAGCTGCGCAAGAGTCAGGAGACCCAGAAGTACATGCTCATGCGGGGCCGCTATACATACATGCGGGATATCCTGTACGATTCCATGACCAAGATCATTGGCTCGCCCAATAACATTTCCCACAGTGCTATATGTGCAGAAGCAGAGAAATTCGGACCCTATTATACAGAGGGCTTCTGGGGCTATCGGCAATACGATGTGGCGAACACCCGCTATATCCTGCTCTGGGGAGCTGATCCCCTGGCTGCAAACCGCCAGGTCTCCTACTACTCCAAGGTCTGGGGTCAGGCCCTGGACAGGGCCAAGGTGGCGATTGTAGAGCCCAGGCTGTCTGCCACAGCTGCCAAGGCTGATGAGTGGATACCGGTTCAGCCAGGCTATGATGGGGCACTGGCAGTGGCCATGGCCCATGTGATCCTGGTCAAGGGGCTTTGGAACAAGGATTTTGTGGGAGATTTCAAGGACGGTAGGAACAGGTTTGAGTCCGGACAAGAGGTGCAGGAGGATCTCTTCCAGGAGGAGTACACATCCGGTCTGGTCAGGTGGTGGAACCTGGAGCTCAAGGATAGGACCCCGGAGTGGGCCCAGGAGGTAAGCGGTACGGATGCCTGGCAGATCCAGAGGGTGGCAGAGGAGTTTGCCCAGGCAGCACCCCAGGCCATTTCCTGGCTGGGCGGGGGACCGGTGATGCAGGTCAGGGGGGCCTATGCCAGCATGGCCTGCCACGCCTTAAACGGTCTAGCGGGCTCTTGCGACAACCTAGGTGGAACCATGGTTTCCAACAAGGAATATACCCAGAGTTTTCCAGATTATGATCAGTACCTGGATGACACTGCTAAAATGGGTTTGAAGCACGAAAAGATCGACCAGCGGGGCAGGCTGGAGTTTCCTTGTTTGAAGAAAGGCAAGTCCGGAGGCGGGGTTATCACCAACCGGGCTGCCGATGGCATAGTGGATGAGGATCCCAACGAGATCAAGGTGGCTGTGGCCTACATGAACAACTTCAACTTCTCTGCCCCCCAGGGACAGCGTTGGGACCAGGCCCTGAGCAAGATCCCCTTTTTGGTGCACATCACCACCAATGCCTCTGAGTTCTCCTGGTTTGCGGATCTGGTTTTGCCTGATACCCATCATATGTTCGAGAAATGGGGTTTTTTGAAGTCCACCGGGGCTGGATATCGCCACGTGCCTCTGCTACAGCCCATTATAGACATGCCATTTGATTTCAAGATTGATGAGACAGAGATCCCTTTTCTGCTGGGCAAAAAACTTGCTGAAAAGGGCTTTGACAACCTGCACCGCTACCATGTGCAGCAGTTTTTGGATCCTGAGACAGGCAAGGCCCCTGAGGATGAAAAGGAGTTCTCAGAGTTCGCCGCCAAGATAGCCACCCAAAAGCTCTGGGATCCTGAGCAATATCAGGGTGGGGACAGGATAGACGGCTGGGAGGAGTTCAGGAAAATAGGGGTCTGGAACTCTGATCCCTATCCCTACCGGGCGCGCTGGGGCAAGATGAAGACCAAAAGCGGCCAGTTCGAGTTTTATAGCCAGACCCTGCAGGAGGCCCTGGAGAAGCACGCCAAAAAGCATGGGGTGCACGTGGATAAGGTCCTGGAGGTTTGCAAGTACCAGGCCAGGGGGGATCTGGCCTTTGTCCCCCACCATGAAGATCCGTATGTGCACGGGGATCTTGATGAATACCCACTGCTTTTCGTGGACCACAAGGCCAGGCTGAACCGGGAGGGTAGATCCGCCAACTGCTCCTGGTACTATGAGCTGAAGGATTTGGATCCAGGGGAGGTTAACTACCAGGACGTGGCCAAGATCAATCCCCAAGACGCTGAAAAGCTGGGGCTGCAAAACGGGGACCGGATCAAGATTGTTTCCCCTGTGGGCGAGATAGAGTGCACTGCCAGGCTCTGGGAAGGTGTCAGACCAGGATGCCTGGCCAAGAGCTATGGCCAGGGGCATTGGGCCTACGGGTCCCTGGCAGCCAAGGTCTTTGGCAAGGAGCCCAGGGGCGGGAATAACAACTATATCCTGCCTGCAGACTATGACCGCTTGAGCGGATCCTCGGCATACTACAGCACCACCCGTGTCAAGATAGTCAAGCTGTAAACCAAGACCAACCTCTGCATAAGGAGGAAAAGATGAGATACGTCATGGTCATTGACCATCAGCGCTGCGTGGGCTGCGGGGCCTGCATTATTGCCTGCAAGAACGAGAACAATCTCACCGAGGGCATTGCCTGGTCCTACAAGATCACGGAGACAGTGGGTACCTTCCCTCATGTGCGTTTCCACTATATCCCAACTTTGTGTAATCACTGCGAGTTCGCCCCTTGTGTGCGGGGCTGCCCCACCAGGGCCATGCACAAGATAGAAGGCGGAATCACCATGCATGATACAAATAAGTGCATTGGCTGCAGGTACTGCATAGCCAACTGCCCCTATGGAGTGATCTCCTACAACTGGGAGCGACCCCATCAGAGGTGGAGCCAGGAGCAGGAGCTGATTTCTGGCTGCACCAGTACCGGGCTGGCCCAGGCCTCTGTCTATGGGCTGGACCGCTCCCCTCCCTACGAAAACATGGATCGAGGAAGGACACTGCCTGTGGAGCGGCCCATGGGAGTGGTTGAGAAATGCACCTTTTGCGATCACCGCTTGCAAAATGGTGAGCTTCCTTACTGCGTGGAGGCCTGCCCTGCAGATGCCAGAATATTCGGAAACTTGGACGATCCTAAGAGTGAGGTCAGCATGCTCCTGGGCAAGTATAAGCCTTACAGGCTGAAGGAGCATTTGGGCACAGAGCCCAAGATCTATTATATCAGGAGCTTTAATCCTGGAACATATGAGCAGAGTAAAGGAGGCCTCTCATGAGCGCAACAAGAGCATTCCCCAAAATCTGGGCCGTGGTCCTGGCCCTGGGTCTGATCCTGGGGGCTTATGTGGCCTTGAATACAGTGTTTACCGGCCTGGGCATCTACAATACCAGGAATATAGTCTTCTGGGGCCTGCCCATGGCGGGCTATCTCTTCTTTGGACTCACTGCTGGAGGCCTGACAGTGATATCCTCCCTGCCTACAGTATTCGGAGCCAAGCATCTGTACCCTGTGGCCAAGCGGGCTGCCCTGCTGGCCCTGGCCACCTTGTTGGCCGGGCTGATGTGCAAGGGTCTGGACCTGGGACCCTGGACTACCCTCATGAATGTCATCTGGGTGGGACTATCCCCTAATCCCAGCTCACCCATCTGGTGGATGGCTGTGCTCTACGGTGTTTATTTCGCCTTTGTGATATTCAAGTTCTGGACCATGCACCAGGGCAAATGGCACCACCTGGAGGGCATATCCGCAGCAGTAGGGGCCTTGCTGCTGTCCGGCTTCTCCTACCTCTCCCTGTCAGTGGTGTTCGGCACTGTGCAGGCTAGGCTGGGATTTTTCGGCTTCACCCTGGGCCTGTACTTCCTGGTGACTGCTATTGCCAGCAGTCTGGCTGCCTTGCTTT
>CAZLUR010000105.1:0-8783 GCA_964562725.1 uncultured Desulfohalobiaceae bacterium
CGCCTGATCCAAGCAATTGCCGTCTGTCTGGTCATTTCCATGATCTCCTTTTTTCTGCTCTTTCTTAATGCAGATCCGGCCCTGGTCCTGCTCCCGCCGGAAGCAGAAATAGAAGATATAGCCGCATTCAAGGAGCAGATGGGCTTTGATCGGCCAATCATTGTCCAATATTTTGATTTTATTAGTAAGGTCATATTGCATGCTGACTTTGGCCACTCTTTCGTGGCCAATGTGCCCACCTTGAAGCTGGTTGCTGATCATGTCCCTGCCACCTTGAGGCTGACTATTACTGCAGTGCTCATCGCCAACCTGGTAGCCATTCCCCTGGGCATTCTTGCTGCTGTCCGGCGCAATTCCTTGATCGACAATCTGAGCACGCTTATTGCGCTTATGGGGCAGGCCATGCCCCTTTACTGGCTGGGAATCATGCTGATCATCCTGTTTGGAGTCTGGCTGGGCTGGCTGCCTATTTCCGGCAGCGAGACCCCGGCCCACTTGATTCTGCCTGCTGTAACCCTGGCAGCCTATCTCCTGCCGGCCAATATGCGGCTGGTCAGGTCCGGAATGCTTGATGTGCTTAATCAGGATTATATCCGCACTGCCCGGGCTAAAGGGGCTGGAGAATGTCGTGTCTTTCTCGTGCATGCCTTTAAAAATGCAGTCATTCCCTTGGTTATTGTCACCGGGCTCCAGTTTTCCATCCTGCTGGGTGGCACTGTGGTTACAGAGACAGTGTTTGCCTGGCCCGGCCTGGGACGCTTGGCAGTAAGCTCCATCCTCATGGGTGATTATCCAGTAGTTCAGGCCATTGTTATCTTTTTTTCCTTGTGTGTGGTTATCGGCAACCTTTTGGCTGATATTCTGGCCGCAATGATCGATCCCAGGATCCGGCAGGAGTAAAGAGCAGCATGCAGGAAGCAATTTCAGAAACCATACCCCGGACCAGGGTCTGTACCAGACCATCTCAGGCCCGCCGGCTCTGGACCAAGATCAGCCGGCTAAGAATGGGCATACTGGGCGGCATCATTCTTCTGGGCCTGCTTGGCGCAGCATTGCTGGCCAATTGGCTGGCTCCTTTTGATCCCTTTGCACAGGATATCCTGAATCGCCTCCAGCCTCCGGCCTGGATGCCGGGCGGCAGCGCTGAACACTTGCTGGGCACGGATGGGGTTGGCCGGGACGTGTTAAGCAGGATCATCCATGGTTCCAGGATCTCGCTAGTGGTGGGTCTGACTGCGGTGTTCCTGCAGGTGGTGATTGGTGTCTTCCTGGGGCTAGCTGCAGGCTACTACCGGGGCTGGGTGGATTCAAGCATATCCTTCATGGTTGACGTCATGCTCGGGTTTCCTTTTATTTTACTGGCCATGAGCCTGGTCGCTGTGCTCGGGCCTTCCCTGCAAAACATCATCATCGCTCTGGGCTTGACTGGTTGGCCCATATTTACCCGGGTCACCCGGGTGGAGACTCTCAAACTACGGGAAATGGAATTCGTGTTTGCAGCCCGCTCCCTGGCCTTTTCTACCCTGCGTATCGTGCTTAAACATATTCTGCCCAATCTCCTGCCCTCAATCCTGGTCCTGGCCACTGTTGAAGTAGCCCGAGCTATTATTCGGGAATCACTGCTCTCTTTTCTAGGCCTGGGGATTCAGCCCCCAACCCCTTCCTGGGGGGCAATGTTGGCCGAAGGCAGGGACTATATGCTTATGCAATGGTGGCTGGCTGCTTTTCCAGGTCTGGCCATTTTTTTGAGTGCTCTGGGCATTAATCTTCTGGGAGACGGACTTCGGGACCTGATCGACCCCCATTTGAGGAAAGACTGATGCAGAGCACAATTCCCCTGTTGCGCCTTGACGGCCTCAAGAAACATTTCCCCATCAGGAAAGGACTGCTCTCCAAAACAGTGGGGCATGTCTTTGCTGTTGACGGGGTGGATATGCTGATTCGGCCCGGAGAAACCCTGGGACTGGTCGGGGAATCCGGCTGCGGCAAATCCACTGTAGGCCGCTGCATTTTGCGCCTGTACGATCCCACAGAGGGGCGCATCTGGTTTCAAGGCAAAGATGTGACCTGGATTCAGGGTCGTGATTTAATCCGTTTCCGCACCCAGGTCCAAATGGTGTTTCAAGATCCTTATGCCTCCCTGAATCCAAGAATGCGGGTCAGGGAAATCATCGGCGAGGCTATTAGAGTACACAGATTACACCAGGACGGAAACTGGCGGGACCAGACTGCCTACTTGCTGCAAGAGGTAGGGCTTTCCCCGGATCAGATGGATCGTTACGCCCATGAGTTTTCCGGAGGGCAACGCCAGCGAATTGGAGTGGCCCGGGCTCTGGCCATGCAACCTAAGCTGATCGTGGCGGATGAACCTGTCTCAGCACTGGATGTCTCCATTCAAGCCCAGGTCTTGAACCTTTTGGACCGGCTTAAGGCTCGATATCAGCTCAGCTATTTGGTCATTGCTCATGATCTGGGGGTAGTGGAGCACATTTCCGATCGGATCGGGGTCATGTACCTGGGGCGGATAGTGGAATTAACCTCTGACCGGGAACTTTATCAAAACCCTCTGCATCCCTACACCAAAGCCTTGCTCTCAGCCGTACCCAAGGCCCAAGCCGGTCAAAGAAGAAAACACCGGGCCTTGCTCCAGGGAGATGTGCCCAGTCCGATTAATCCGCCCCAGGGCTGCCATTTTCATACCCGATGTCCAGAGGCGCAAAACCAGTGCAGAGAGATCAGCCCAGTTTTGACCGAAATATCCCCAGGGCATCAAGTGGCCTGTCACAAATATGCAGGGGTCTAAAAGATTGTCTATGCACTCTACAAAGCTTTTGAATATTACAGACCTTAAGACCTGTTTTGATACTCCGGAAGGCAGGGTCATGGCAGTGGACGGCGTGAGCATGGCAATCGAATCCGGCCATACCTTAGGGGTTCTGGGGGAAAGCGGTTGCGGAAAAAGTGTGACTGCTCTGTCCATTATGGGCTTACTGCCCAGACCCCAGGGCCGGATCGTCAACGGTTCCATTTTCTTTCAAGGCCGGGATCTGGCCCGGGAATCTCCTCAAAAAATGCGCAAGTTAAGGGGATCTGAGATGGCCATGATTTTTCAGGAACCTATGACCTCGCTCAACCCGGTATATACAGTTGGGGAGCAGATTGCTGAATCCTTTAAGATCCACGAACACCTGCCCAAAAGGATTGGATTGCAAAAGGCCAAGGATACTCTTTTTCAGGTGGGTATTCCCTCCCCGGAGCAACGCATTCACGAATATCCGCACCAGCTATCCGGCGGAATGCGGCAGCGGATAATGATCGCCATGGCCATGGCCTGCAGGCCCAAATTGCTCATTGCTGACGAACCTACAACTGCACTGGATGTAACCATCCAGGCCCAGATTCTGGACCTTATGCTTGATCTACAAGAACAGACCGGTATGAGTCTGATGATGATCACCCATGATCTGGGCGTGGTAGCGGAGATGAGTGATCAGGTGGTGGTCATGTATGCTGGTAAAGTTGTGGAGCAGGCCCGGGTGGATATCATTTTTGGCGCCCCAAGGCATCCTTATACCCAGGGCTTGATGCGCTCTATACCCAGGCCGGGTCGAAAATTCAGCCACGGCAAGCAGGCTCTGCAGGAGATTCCCGGCATAGTGCCCGGGCTTATTGATCCGCCGCCGGGCTGTTTGTTTGCGCCGCGCTGTGCTCAGTGTTTTGAACGCTGCAGCCTTGAAATGCCCCCGCTTTTCAGTCTGCAGGATCAGTCTGGTTACAGTCACGGTGTAAGGTGTTGGTTGGTAGAATCAATAGACCAAAAACCTGCAACACAAGGAGGTCAAACATGAGGTACAAACAATTTGCAAAAACTGCGCTGCTGGTCGCCTGCTTTTTGATTTTTGGATTGGCGGCCCAACCTGCTGCAGCCAAGGACAAGCTTGTCTGGGCTGTGGGCAGCAAGATTCCAACCATGGATATTTACGGCACCACATCCCTGAACTTGACCAATATTTACTACATGGTCTCTGATTCTCTTCTAGAGCGGGATTTGGAGACTCTGGAGCTTAAGCCCAACCTGGCCTCTTCCTGGAAACGGCTGGATGATGTCACCTGGGAATTCACCCTTAGGAAAGGAATCACCTTTCACAACGGCAACCCGCTCACTGCGGAGGATATCCGGTATACCATCATGGACCGCATATTGAATCCTGAATTTAAGTCACGCCAGGCCCCTGGCTTCAAGTTCATTAAGGATGTAAAAGTCATTGACGAACATACTTTTCATATTATTACCAAAGGTCCCTATCCCTTGACCGACGACCGAATGCATACCTTCTTTCCCTACAACAAACAGTGGTGCGAAGCAGTGGGCGAGGACATTATTGCTGAACAGCCCATGGGCACTGGCCCGTATACTTTTGTCAAATGGGACAGAGGCTCTCAGGTGGTCTTAACCGCCAATCCAGATTATTGGAATGAAGGGCTGCCCAAAATCAAGGATGTCGTGGTCAGGGTTATACCTGAACAGTCCACCCGCATTGCAGAATTGCTCAACGGAGGCGTGGACATCATCTCCAAGCTTGATCCAGACAAATGCCCCATGGTGGAAAAAAATAAAGGGACCAAAGTCCTGGAGACACCCTCCCACCGCGTCACCTTCTGGCAGTTCGATTCCATTGGCAGGGCAGGAGAGACTCCGTTTATGGACAAAAGGGTCAGGCAGGCTGTCTGTCACGCCATTGACCGCCAGAAAATAATCGAGGTCATGTTCCAGGGCCACAGCGAAGTTTTGAATACCTGTCTCAGTCCCTTTGATTTCGGCTACAATCCGGACATGACATGGTACGAGTACAATCCGGATAAGGCCGGGGAACTTTTGGCTGAAGCCGGATATGCAGACGGCTTTGAGGCAGATATCATGTTTTACTACCCGGTATCCAAACAATTCAATGAGGCTGCGGCGGGCTATCTGGAAAAAGTGGGCATTACTTTGAACTTCAAAAATTATGTGGGTAATGTCGGACAGGCCATAAAAGTTCGGGACAGCGGAAAAGCCAAAGATATCGGCAATTTCGGCTGGGCCTCCTACATGCTCCTGGATGCAGACGGGTTTTTGCCCTTCTGGTTCGGAGAAGACTCCAACAAAAGTTACACCAATGATGAAGAACTGGCCGCCTGGATTGAAGAGGCCCGCTATACCTTTGATCAGGAAGATCGAAAACGGCTTTATTACAAGGCTCAAGAACGGGTCAAAGAGCAAGTCTACTGGATGCCGGTCAATGTCATCAATAGCATCTATGGAGCAAATGCCAGTCTGGAATTGACCTTACCTGTTAACGAGACTTTGATGCTTAAGGTAGCGGAATTCAAATAATTTCTGAAAATCAAGCCAAGCAGGGGGGCTTGGCCCCCCTTTTGCTTTGAGAGGAATTACCAACATGCTGATCCAGCGAGTGGACATCATCCATGTGCGTATCCCGCTGCTCATCCCTTACGAGACCAGTTATACCCCGAATCAGAATGTGGACAAGCTCATCCTGAAGATTTATACCCCTGAGATTGTGGTTTTTAGCGAATGTGTCTGCAAAGATCGACCTGATTCCACTTATGAAACTCCGCAAACGGTTCAAGCCGTACTCAAGCATTTCTTGCTGCCAAGGGTCATGGCAGAAGAAATGCAGGGAGTAGAGGACTACCAGAGCCGAGCTTCTGCCATCAAGGGCCACAACATGGCCAAGGCGGCTGTGGAGAACGCGGTCTGGGCCTACCAGGCCCAGCAACAGGCAATCCCTCTCAGCCGTTTGCTGGGCGGGGTTAAAACCAAAGTCCCTGTAGGTATGGGCATCGGTATCCAGAAGGGCTCGGCCCAACTGCTGGACCTTGTGGCCCGGTATCTGGAGGCCGGCTTTGAGAGGATCAAACTCAAAATCAAGCCTGGATTTGATCTGCAGGCCCTGGAGGCTGTTCGCTCTGCCTATCCCGATCTGGTCCTGATGGTGGACGCTAATAACGCTTATGAATATCCGCAGGACCTGGAGGCACTTAAAGCCCTGGATGGTTTTGGCTTGACCATGATCGAGCAACCCTTGAGCTATGAAGACCTGCACTGCCATGCCAAGCTGCAGGCTGAACTAAAAACCCCTATCTGCCTGGACGAGTCCATTACTTCCCCTTATCAGGCAAAGATTGCAGCACAAATCAGGGCCTGTGGAATCATAAACATCAAGCAGGGTAGGGTGGGTGGCCTGGGACCTTCCAAGCTTATCCATGATATTGCCCAGGAGCATGGTTTGACTTGCTGGGTGGGCCAGATGATTGAAACAGGTCTGGGCCTGAACTATGGATTGGCTGTTGCTGCACTGGAAAACTGCGTACACCCCAATGATACCCTGCCCACCAAGTTTTACGCGGCAGACGACATTATTAATCCCAGGATACAGCTAAACCCCGATTCTACGGTGGATATCCCTTCAAGGCCAGGGCTAGGGGTGAGCGTTGATGAGCAGCAGCTGGATCGCTATACAGTGGCCAGGGAAGTGATCCGCAGCTCAAGCTAAATCCTGGAGGCTAAGTGCTCTGAGTCATAAGTTCAATGTCGGATTTAAAGTTTATCCGGTTTCTGTGTGCTTTCAGTTCTTCAGATGCCTTATTTTCTTATCATCCTGAATTTTTTGCCTTAACCTTGAACATTGAACCTTGAACCTTGAACATTGAACGTTGAACCTTGAACATTGAACATTGAACATTGAACCTTGAACATTGAACCTTGAACGTTGAACGTTGAACTCTCAAGTTAGCATAAAGAATTCATTTTTCCTGCTGGATTCCTGTGATCAGCTCCCTGGGGGTATATTGAGCTATGTTCATATTTGCTTCCTGGACCTGAATTTTTAAGGCACTTTTGATTTCAAGCTTGTGTGCATCAACAATTGCTCTTAGTTCAGCCTCAAACTCTTGTCTATTTAGGTATTCGTCCAGCTTGACAATCAGTACATCAGAAGCCAGCCAGGCAGCAGCACCACCTATTCCGGCACCAACCAGGATACCCGCTGGTCCAAGACTTGAGCCCGCAGCTGCTCCAAGAGCCATGGCTGAGCCAGTGCCCATTGAGCGTCTGGCAGCAAGCTTTGTCCAGGCTGCAGCAACCTTTCTGTAGGTATGAACACCTGCGGCCAGGCCTATGCCGGCAGAAGCAGCCCTGGTTGCAATTATCTCAGGGGTTTTGAACCTCTGCCAGGCATCATCCAGAACAAATTCAAACAGCTCATTAAAAAGCTTTCTTCTTGCAGAAAAAAACTCAGGATTATTTTCCTTGATAAACATCCTGGTCTTGGCTTCCAGTTCTTGGTAATAAGCAGATTGTACGGCTTCATTTGCTGATTCCAGGCGCTGGTCCAGTCCTAAGAGCATTAGCTGGTTTACCTGGTTAATAAAATAATCAGACACCAGCTCCAGATACTGGCCTTTGATCGTATAATGCTGGTCAGCCACTTTGCCTATGCCCTGGTAAACCGGCTCAAATGCCTGCTCAATCTGCTGATCAATGCATTGAGCTGTACCAGAAAACTCACTTTTCAAGACCTGGCTGGTATATTTTTCAAACTGATCACCCAGAAAAACAGAATGCCTTTTGATCTGTTCATATTCATTGCTACTGGAAAGAAAGTGCAGGCCTGTAAACAGGCCGATAACCAGCACAAGGCCCAGGACAATCCATGGGTCAAATGACAAGCTGGTTTTTTGATTCTTATTCTGACTGCTCATATCTGGGCTGTCTTTGACTTAATTCCGAAGCATTTGCTTTTATTTTTGCCCGGCCCATATAGTCAAAGTAATAGTTGGCAATTCTGGAAACCACTTCAATATTAAACCTGCTCATGGCCAGGAAAACCAGGGACGATTTCAGGAAAAAAACCATCCAGATCAAGAACTTAAGCCAATTTTGCTCCAGTTTCAGAGAGGAGGTAGTAGAATAATAAAAAAACATGGCCTCAATTTCATGGCTGGCCTTGAGCACAAAATTTGTAACCGGGCAAAGCGCGCCAACTTGGTATGAAGCATTGCTGATGGTCTTGGCCAGGGAATCAGGGTCAACATATTCGGGGATTGCTGTGTTAAAGGAAACCCAGAGGTACAAAGGGAGCATGATTATGAAAGCAGCCCAGGCCACAAGCTTTCTGCTGATATTGTCAGAAATGCTCGCTGTAACCCACCTGGTCAGGACAGGATACAGCAAAGAATACAGCAAGGCTACCAGCACAAGGTTCCCCAGCACGTACGTTAAACCAGCCCAGGAGCCAAGGGCAATAAACGACATAAGAGAAGCAGTGTAGACAACTGAGATGATCAGGGAAGAAAGCAGGGAAAAAAGCCAGCCCTGCATGATCATATAGGGCCAGGTGCCCTGCTGGAGAAAACATTGGGCTATGCACCTTCTCTTGAATATCCGGTACTGATAAAGCCCCCAAGTGCAAAAGCCTGTTACCAGGGCAGGAAAGACAAGGGTCCAGCTTGTATACTGGTAAACCTGGGTATAGGCAAAATAAAACAGGCACAAAAACATGATCCCGGGCAGGTAGCTGAGCAGTTTGGTCTTGGACATCTGTATTCTCCTTAAAAGCGCTTTACCCGGGCTATCCGGGATTATGGCCACGTCTGGCTAAGCAGATTATAACCCACCAAGTCGCAGGAAATAAAAAGATCTAGCACCGCGTCTCAAAAGTTTAATACCCGTATATGGCAATTTCTCTATAGAATTTTGTTTGGAATATTTGACCCAGTTG
>CAZLUR010000106.1:0-8777 GCA_964562725.1 uncultured Desulfohalobiaceae bacterium
GATGGCATTGCCGTAATCATTGACATTGACCCCCCAGGACACCATTTGCAGAGCAGTGGCTACATTAGCTTTGGTGGTCCTGGTTTTTTGGGCGATCTCCCGCAGGTGGGCTGAACTATTGCCGGACGTTCCGTGCTGTGCCCCTGCCACCTTATAAGGTTCTAACAATTCATGAATTTTTCTGGTCAATTCCACGTCAATTTCATCGCCAGTGGCTTCCAGGCCATGGGTAGAGCCATTGTTCAAGGCGATCCAGTTAGGAAAGATCTTGTGGGCATTTAAGCCTTGAATGAGGAATAAGGCCTCTTCAGGAGTTGAAAGTCCGGCTTTGCCCTTTATCTCTCCCACCTCGGTCTCCAGGCCGGCCCAGTCAGGGACTAGGGGCTTGAGCTCAATGCTGGTCAGCAGGTTTTTGTCATCCGGTAGATGGGAGGCGTCAATGGCTATGGAGGTCAATCCGGCATCAAACAGGCTGGGTATTTCTACCTTGGCAGCCTGAATGTCTTCTTGTTTTTTTATTCCGTAATGGTCGCCATGTACAGCCACCGGAACCGTGATTTCCAATTCATTGCAAGCAGCATCCACCTGTCTGGCAATGTTCCAGAGATTGACCGGACAATAGGCGTTGGCACCTCCCTCAGATTTGGCGATTTCAATGATCAGGCAGGAATTGGCTCTTTGCGCTCCAAGCAGGGCCCCTTTCAGCACAAAGTTGTTTCTGGCGTTGGCAGCCATGGCAATGGCCTGGCCTTTGGCCCGCATAGCACGATCGATATACTTTCCGCTGACCAGCAAAGCCTTGGAATTGGGAAATAGCTGGGAAACGTTGGGTGGTCTTCCCACCTGGATGCATCTTTCAAATTCTGAACGGCTGAACTGTTTTGCCATGTTAAGGTCTCCTTTGTCTTATGCCTCTTTGGAAGATAAGGAATGGATTGTCATACTGTCCACATCACGTTGCACTATGTTAGGGCATATATACAGATCAAGCATACACTGCATGATCCTGTCATGTCCAACACAGTCAATGCTGGTTAGCATTGGCCCCAGGTCAGTTTTTGGGGTTGACAGCAGACACGCTTAAGGACCAAATCAAATTTTGGATTTGTGTTTTCAATTTATGCAAAGCATTTGATTTGTCAACAATAAAAGCATATATAAAGTGAGTGCAGGATGGATTTTAAACCTTGAAGTCTATAAGGAGGCGCTTATTTTTCGCTGGTTACCCTGGAAATATTTTATCAAACGAGCAGCCCGCAGTTATGGTGTAATCGACCCCATCAGCTTTTTGGCCCGCTTGCGCCGCTTTGCCCAGCCATCTGAGGTGCAGGAACCAATTGAACTCTTGCGGGCTGGAATTATCTTCCATGCCCGGGGTCTGATTAACACCAGGGCCATTCAGTATAATCTGGATTGGGTCTGGCCTTTCTGGGTGCAAAAGCAGTTCAATCCCAGAGAGTTGTCCTTTATCCCCAGGGCCTTTTCTTTTAGTCATGTCAATTTAACTCATCGCAACTGGACTGCTGTAGGCCATCCGGATTTAACGCTATATCCCATTGTGGATCCCCGGGGGCTGGTCACTCCTCATTTAGACGGTTGGTCCCTTGATTTTTGGGTTATTGACCAAAACGGACTTCTTTTTCTGCCATCCAAAGCAGACAGAGTAAGACAGGAATTGCGGTTTGATTTAAATCTGGAAGTTTTGACTTCTTTTAAGGAAGAGGGGCAAGAACTGCAGACTTCGGTAACAATGGAGATTCAGGAAGACTTTCCTCAGGCCAGGATCAAGCTTGCAGCCCAAAGCGCCAAGCCTGGATGGCTGGTGGTCTCATTGCGGCCTTATAATCCAGAGGGGGTGCAGTTTATAGAGCGGCTTGACTTTCATGAACAATCTGCCAGGTGGCTGGTAAACAACAAACATGATGTCTTGTTTAACCAAAAACCGCAAAAAGTTTTGCATTCAGACTATAAAAACGGTGATGTCCTGCACAAGATCCAAGAACATCCAGAGGATATACAACATACAGTCAAATGCGAAGTGGGTATGGCTACTGGCGCGGCCCTGTATCCCCTTGAGCCTGGTTTGCAGAAAAAAATTGACATTACGGTTCCTTTGCGTCAGGGAAAAGAAGCTGTACAAAAAAGAATTATGCCTTCAAATCAGGCCTGGGCTCGAATATTACAAAATACTGCCAGTCTACAAATACCTGACAGTCAGTTCCAATTCCTCTATAATGCTGCTGTGCGCAGCTTATTACTGCTCTCTGCAGGGGACATCGTGCCCGGTCCCTATACTTATAAGCGTTTCTGGTTCAGGGATGCTTGCTTGATGTTGCACGCATTGCTGGTTTTGGGTTGTGCAGATCGCTGCGCAAGACAAATTGATCGTTTTCCCTTACGTCAAAAACACACAGGTTATTTTCACTCTCAAGCAGGGGAATGGGACTCCAACGGGCAAGTGCTGTGGATTGTGGGGCGTTACCAGGCACTGACCGGACGGAACCTGCCAGAGAATTGGTGGACAGCCCTGGAAAAGGGTGTGCAGTGGATAAATCGCAAGAGGTTGACCAGGATCAAGGATGCTCCGCATGCTGGATTGATGCCTGCGGGATTCAGTGCGGAGCATTTTGGACCCAACGATTATTATTATTGGGATAATTTTTGGAGTTTGGCAGGTTTATACGCGGCATCCAGACTGGCCCAAGAAAGGCGTAGCCCGGATCGCAGCGAACAGATAGCCAACTTTGCAACCAGTTATGCACAGGATATTCAGCGCAGCATCTCCTCCATTCCTGCATATAGAAGAAAAGGGGCCATCCCTGCCTCGCCTTATCGACGCATGGACACTGGGGCCATTGGTTCCCTGGTAGCTGATTACCCCTTGCAGCTTTACCCGGTCGGTAATCCTGAAATATTGAATACAGCGAAATTTTTGCTAGATCATTGTTTCCATGAAGGGGGTTTTTTCCAGGATATGATTCATTCCGGCATTAACCCCTACCTGACGCTGGGCATTGCCCAGACGCTTTTGCGCCATAATGTGCCAGGCTTCCAGGAATTGGTACAAACAGTAGCCAATCTGGCCTCGCCCACCGGTCAATGGCCAGAAGCCATCCATCCTATCACCAAAGGGGGGTGCATGGGAGACGGTCAACATGGTTGGGCTGCTGCGGAATGGGTCATGATCATGCGCAACATTTTTGTGCGCGAAGAAAATAAGAGTCTGATACTCTTTTCCGGCCTTTTCCCCAGATGGCTTAAGCCCCAGGATAAAATCAGCTTCGGGCCTACACTGACCCCTTATGGGCCGATCACTGTCAGCCTTTTCCAGGAAGAGCAGCAGCTTTTCGCAAAAGTTGATGCTCAGTGGCGTGAGGAGCAGCCAAGGATAATCATTGCAGTGCCAGGCTTTGAAAAAACAGATATGACAGATACAACCAGGCCTTTACGTCTGCTGCCTGCAACAAATAATCAATGACCTGTGTTTTAAGGATACTGGTCTATGAAAATATGCATGTTTACCAATACATACTTGCCCCATGTAGGCGGCGTAGCCAGGTCTGTAGCCATGTTTGCAGAAGATCTGAGCGCCATGGGGCATAGCGTACTTATTATCGCTCCTACTTTCTCTGAAGCACCGCCCAGGGAAGAGGAAAAGCATCAAGTTGTGCGCGTGCCTGCTCTGCAGAATTTTAACGGGAGTGATTTTTCTGTACGTTTGCCTTTGCCCTTTACTATCAATAACAGGCTGGAAAGATTCAAACCAGATATTATCCACAGCCACCATCCCTATCTAATGGGTGATTCAGCACTGCGCATGGCTATACAGCACAAATTGCCTCTTGTATTTACTCACCATACCCTTTATGAGCGTTATACTCATTATGTGCCCCTTGATTCCAGGCAAATGAAGCGTTTCGTAATCCATCTTTCCACCCAGTATGCCAATATGTGCAACAAAGTAATTGCTCCCAGCGCCAGTGTAGCCCGTTTGCTGAAGCAAAGAGGAGTTAGCAGGCCCATAGAAGAGATACCCACTGGTATTGATATTGATTCTTTTGCTCAGGGCAGAAAAGCAGTTTTCAGGAAATCTTATGAAATTAGTGACGATACTTTGGTGATCGGCCATTTGGGACGTTTAGCACCGGAAAAAAATCTGGTTTATCTGAGCAAGGCAGTGGCCCTATATCTTAACAGGGATCAGCAAGCAGTTTTTCTGGTGGTTGGTTCTGGGCCTGCGCAGGAGGATATGCAAAGGATATTTAAACAAAATGGAGTTGAAGACAGGATAATTTTGGCTGGAAAACAACAAGGGCAGGATCTTGCAGACGCATACCAGGCCATGGATCTCTTTGTGTTTGCTTCCCAGTCGGAAACCCAGGGCATGGTGTTGGCTGAGGCTATGGCTGCAGGCAAGCCTGTGATAGCCTTAAACGCTTCAGGGGCGCGTGAAGTCGTTAAGGACAATGAAAACGGTAGGCTTTTGGCAGCTAAGGCCTCTGCTGCTGACTTTGCTCTGGCTATTGAAGATTTTGTACAGGATAAAGCAAAACAGAAACAATGGGCCCAAGGAGCTTTAAAGACAGCCAGACTCTTTTCCAGGGAAAACTGCGCCCAAATGCTTAATAAGCTTTATAAAAATGTCTGCAGCGAATTGGTGCAGGAACCTGACTGGTTTCCTGAGCAGCTTATTTCCTGGAATTCCATTCTCCGCGGCATCAAGGCCCAATGGCGCCTTGTTTCTCAAAAAACTACAGCAGCTGTCAGCGCCCTAAAGAATTATGAATAGATATAAACCTGCCCAGCAGGAACTATCCTGATGCGTCCATTGTCCTTGATCTCCATCTTTGCTGTCCTGCTTTGTTTTGGCATTCTTTTCTTTTTTTTTATTAGCCATGATTTTGCAAGCTCGGTGCACAAGCTGATCAATGTGAACACACCGCCATTGCTATTTTTCGTGCTTATGGCATTTTTGCCCAGCCTGGGGTTCCCTCTAAGCGTATTCCTTGTGCTGTCCGGAATAAAATTCGGAATTATAGGAGGGCTTTTTACAGCTGCTTTGCTGATACCTGTCCACATGCTGACATCCTTTCTTATTAGCCATTCATTTTTGCGGATGCTAGTTCAAAAAGTCCTGAAATCCATGAGTTACAGCTTGCCTAAAGTACCTACAGACAAAGTAATTCCTTTTACTATTTTTTTTATGGCCATTCCTGGACCTCCTTATGTACTGAAAAATTATATTTTGGCCTTCTCTGGTGTGCCCTTGAGATACTATCTGGGATTGGGCTGGCCAGTTAATTTCCTTTTAGGTATACCATTTGTCGGCCTTGGGGCCTCTGCCATGGAAATGAATCCCTTGCTTTTTGCAGTATTCTTGTTTTTGTTACTGCTGATTTTTCTCCTGGTCAGATGGCTTAGACAGAAATACATTGTAAAAATCAATAAATATTGAGCTGGAATTTTAGGGCTTTGAATCCTTCTGCAGTGCATTCAGTCAATAAAATCACTAGATTTGGGATTGAAAAAAGGAAGAAAACATACTACTAGGGCCGGAGTTCAGGCGGAATCCTGGAGCAGAACAGACAGCGAGTCCAATAAGGGTATGCACATATTAAAAGTATCAGGTAATCCTTTGTGATACACGTTCAAGACATTGTGAAAAGCTATGGCGGTCTTGTAGCTGTTGACGGCTGCTCCTTGAGCATCTCCAGGGGCACAATCACCGGGTTGATTGGACCCAACGGAGCAGGTAAATCTACCCTCTTTAATGTCATAGCCGGATTTGAAAGGCCGGATTCCGGGAAGGTGTTCCTGGAAAACGAGGATGTCACCGGCATGCCAGCCCACCGTCTTTTTCACAAAGGACTGGTGCGTACCTTTCAAGTTCCCCATGAATTCGATCGAATGACTGTTTTGGAAAATTTGATGATCGTGCCCCCTGATCAAAGCGGGGAAAGTGTATGGGGGCCGCTTTTATTCTGGAAGCGGATCTGCCGCCAGGAAAAAATAATCCGGGGCAGGGCTGAGGAAGTGCTCGAATTCCTGCAATTGACCCATCTTGCCTATGAACTGGCCGGCAATCTGTCTGGGGGGCAGAAAAAACTTCTGGAGCTAGGCCGGACCATGATGACCGAGGCCAAAATGGTCCTGCTGGACGAGCCGGGCGCGGGGGTGAACCGAACCTTGTTGGGCAAGCTGGCCAACGATATCCGCAGGCTGAACCAAGAAAAGGGTTATACATTTTGTGTTATTGAACATGATATGGATCTGATTATGGAGCTTTGCCATCCAGTGGTGGTCATGGCCCAAGGCAAGGTTTTGGCCCAGGGGGCCATGCAGGAACTGCAACTGAACAAGCTGGTGCAGGAAGCCTATCTTGGTGCTGCAGTGGAGCTGGAAGGGCAAGAGGTATAGAACATGTCGCTCTTAAGCGCTGAGGCAATCTATGGCGGCTACGGCGGAGTAGATATCCTGAGTGATGTGCAGGTCAAGGTGGAGCCAGGTCAAATCGTTTCTATCATCGGACCCAACGGGGCTGGAAAGTCCACAGTGATGAAGGCCATTTTTGGTCTGATTCAGGTCCGCCAGGGCCGGATCCTGTTCAAGGACAAAGATATTACCCGCATGAGGCCTGATCTTATCGTTCGTCAGGGCATGTGCTATGTGCCCCAGGAGTACAATGTATTTCCTTCGCTTAGCGTCCAGGAAAATCTGGAAATGGGTGCATTTGTGCGTAGAGACGACTTCTCTGCCCAGATCGACCGGGTCTACGAACTATTCCCGCCCCTGAAAGACAAACGCAAGCAGCCCACAGGACACCTCTCTGGAGGACAGCGGCAAATGGTGGCCATGGGCCGAGCCTTGATGCTGGACCCAGAACTGCTGCTTTTAGATGAACCCTCAGCAGGTCTGTCCCCTTTGTTCATTGAACAAATCTTTGAATGTATTCAGGAAATTAACAGGACAGGGGTGGGTATCCTGATGGTTGAGCAAAATGCCAAGCAGGCTCTGGCTTTGTCCCACTTTGCATATGTTCTGGTCATGGGTGCCAATCGCTATGAAGACACCGGACAGAGCCTACTCAATAATCAAGAAGTTGCGGAAATGTTTCTTGGAGGATAAGGAGGCCGGCGGTTGGAAATAATACAGCTTATTATCTACGGAGTGGTCCTGGGCAGTATCATTTCCCTGGGCGCCATTGGTGTTTCTCTGATATTCGGCATTCTTCGCTTTGCCCACTTTGCCCATGGAGACATGATGACCCTGGGTGCCTACTTTGCCCTGGTGGGCCTGGTCACTCTGAATATGCCCATGCTGGTAGTTTTTCCCTTGGCCCTTTTGAGTACTGCTGCAGTAGCTGTTACTGCAGATAGGGTCATTTATAGACACCTGCGCAACTCTTCTCCAATTATCATGCTTATCAGCTCTATAGGCACCGCCCTTATGCTGCGCAGCCTGGTCCAGATCATCTGGGGTCCGGACAACCAGATTTATCAAGCAGGTATTTCTTTTTCATATAAATTTTGGGGCCTGCGCATCAAGCTTGATCAGTTGACAATTGTTCTTGGTGCTCTGGTGCTGATGGTTCTGCTGCATCTGTTCCTGCACAGGGCCAAGATGGGCAAGGCCATGCGGGCCATGTCGGATAATATCAATCTGGCTAAGATCAGCGGCATCAATACCGAGCGGGTCATATTCTGGACCTGGGTGCTCGCAGCCTGCCTGGCTGCTGCAGGCGGGATCTTTCTTGGCCTGGATACCCGATTGAATCCTATTATGGGCTGGAGGTTGTTGCTGCCTGTCTTTGCAGCTGCTATTTTAGGCGGAATCGGAAGTTTCTATGGGGCTATTCTGGGCGGCCTGACTATTGGCATTGTCCAGGAGCTGTCCACCTTGTTTATCAGTCCGGCCTACAAGCCGGCAGTGGCCTTTGCTATTATGGTTATTATGCTCATTTTTAGGCCCAGGGGGATTATGGGAGGCAGGGTCTAATGGAACTTGCAGGCCTGCTTAGCTACCTGGTATTTTTTCTGACCATGGCCGGCATATATGCTATTTTGTCCTTGGGGCTCAATGTACAGTGGGGCTACACCGGGCAGATAAATATCGGCGTGGCTGCTTTTTTTGCCATTGGTGCTTACACTGCGGCCATTGCCACCACTGGTTCCTCGCCTGATCATTTTGGGGGCTTTGGCTTGCCTTTTCTGGCTGGCTTGCCCCTGGCCATGTTCTTTTCCGGGTTGGTAGCTTTTGTGGTTGGTCTGATTACCCTTAACCTACGCGGGGATTATTTGGCCATTGCCAGTATCGGCATTGCAGAAATTCTGCGCCTGTTTTTGAAAAATGAGGAATGGTTGACCAATGGAGTCCGGGGCATTGCGTCCATACCCAAGCCCCTGTCCGGAATCATTGAAGGTGCAGATGCGCTGCTTTACTTGTTGGTCATAGCGGCTTTTGTTTTCCTGGTCTACAGTGCTCAACAGCGCCTGTTTCATTCCCCCTGGGTACGTGTACTGAGAGCTATTAGGGTCAATGAAGATGCAGTGCAGGCCGCGGGCAAAAATGTACTGCGTTTCCGGGTGGAGGCCTTTGTTTTTGGTTCAATGATCATGGGCCTGGGCGGCGCCTTGTACGCCCACTTCACCACCTTTATCAGCCCGGAGGCCTTTGATCCCATGTTCGGCACCTTCCTGGTCTGGGTCATGCTCATCGCCGGCGGCAGCGGCAACAACCGCGGTGCCCTGCTCGGGGCGGTCATCATCTGGGGGGTCTGG
>CAZLUR010000107.1:0-8463 GCA_964562725.1 uncultured Desulfohalobiaceae bacterium
AATACGAACTCAGGCAGTTAGAGACTTGAATATAGTCAATAAAAACAGTTTATTACTTTGGTTTTTGTTGTTTGAAATTTCCGGGTTTTCTAACGAGTTTATAATATGCTGCCAATTTTTCCGCTGGAATCCCGCAGTGATAAAGAACTCGAAGAGCCCAATTCCTGAGAGTACAAACCAGTCTACCTTCTTGCCCCCAACGCCGGGGTGAAGTCAAGACTTTTTCCGGCAGAATTTTGATCCGCCAGTCCCTATTTTTGACCCTGCTCATCAATTCCAGGTCTTCCATGAGCGGAATATCCGGAAACATGCCTATTTTCTTAAATATATCTTTGCGTATGAATATGGCCTGATCCCCGTAAGGTACCCTGGTCCAGGAAGTACGCAGGTTGGCAACCCAGGCAATGATACGTAAAAAAGGATCGCAGGAATCTATGCTTAAGGAAAAGGCCCCGGCAACAATTTTTTCCTGCTCTAAAGCCTGAATAATCAAGCCTGGAGCATTGATGGGAAGCCAGGTGTCAGCGTGGACAAAAAGCAGGATCTCGCCCTGGGCCATACTTGCCCCACAGTTCATTTGTGTACTTCGCCCTGGGGCAGAGCACAAGGCTGTTATGCATGGATCATGGAGACTGGACAGAGTCTCCCGGCCTGGACTGCCGTCCACAACAATGATTTCATGCTCTGCACCAGAAAATACTTGGTGCAAATGGTTCAAAAAGGCCTGTATGGTTGCCTGTTCCTGGTATACAGGCACCACAACGGAAATGAAAGGATGCTGCTTAAAACCGTGCATGAGTAACTTGCATACTTAAGATGCTTTTCCAGTCTCATGAGCCCTGCCCAGGCATCTGCGGTGACTGTGACTGATGTATTGCATGGGGCAGTACATGGAGCACATATTTTGCCCTTTGCACTAGTGACTTGACACATAACGAGTGTCGCACATTATGAACCCTCCCCTAACCCCTCCCTCCCGCCTGAAAGACAGGCGGCAAGGAGGGGAATTAGAAACAAAGTGAATTGTCCTTGAGATACGACAATAGAAAATTGACGCGGCACTAAATCTGAACTTCCTACGGCATTCTGCCCGGGCTTGTTTCTGCTCAGCCTGCGCAATATCCAAAAGCATTGGATCTTTTGATTCTGATGGCACTAATGATCCCGCAAACCAAAAAGCTGCAAGCCTTGCTCAGTCAGGTCCTGCATTTCTTCTCCATGGGGGTAGTCTGCCAGATGCAAAATAGCATGCAGTAAAAGCCTGAGCATATGAATTCTGGCCTGCTGGCCGTAAAGTACAGCCTCCCGATAGACTGCCGGCAATGAAATACAGATCTGGCCCAATAGCTCCTTACCCTGCCCACCGGATTCCTGATTGGGGAAGCTGAGCACATTCGTGGGACCTGGCAGGCCCAAAAACTCCCTGTTCAATCCAGATATCTCCTTATCCCCGCAAAGCCTGAGCTCCAAAAAACATCCAGAAAGGCCGAAAAGCTCCATTATTTGAGGTAATATCTCCTTTAGCTCCAATCCGGACCAGGGACTGTACCAACTGCTCTGGCTATAAATCTCAAAGCCGGTCAAAGCTTAACCTGTCTTGGATTTCAAGTCTAAAGTTTGCTAGGACCGACAAATATATATTACACATCCTGGGAGCCCTGATAATGTTCATAGGCCTGTACTATCTTGCCCACCAAGGCATGCCTGATCACATCTTCCTGGCTAAAATGCACAAACTGCACATCCTGCAGATCGCTTAAGACCTCCCTAACCTGAATCAGCCCGGAAGTGGATTTTGGCGGCAGGTCTATCTGGGTTATATCGCCGGTGACCAAAGCTTTGGAGCCAAACCCCATGCGGGTCAGAAACATCTTCATTTGCTCCGGTGTGGTATTCTGGGCCTCGTCCAAAATAATAAAAGCCTTGTTCAGGGTCCTGCCCCGCATAAAGGCCAGAGGCGCAATCTCAATCACCCCTGTCTCCAGCATCTCTTGCACCTTGAGTGGTTCCAGCATATCGTGCAGGGCATCGTATAGTGGTCTCAAATAAGGATTAATCTTTTCCTGAATATCTCCGGGCAGAAAACCCAGTTTTTCCCCAGCCTCCAGGGCGGGTCTGGTCAGAATCAATCTTTTTACCTTATTTTGCATGAGATAGGCTACAGCCATGGCCACGGCCAGATAGGTCTTGCCTGTACCAGCCGGCCCAATGCCGAACACAAGCTCCTTTTCCCTGATGGCCTGTAGATATATTCTTTGGCTAAGAGTTTTAGGGCTTACTGTCTTTTTCCGGGATACAGCAAACACGGACTCAGTAAAAAAAGACTTCAGATCTGCGCCAGGGTCCTGAGACAGCAAACCCAGTGCATAGTCAATATCCTGGGGATAGACTCTGTGCCCGACTCGCAACAATTCATACATCTGCAACAGGCAATTACAGGCCTTTTGCAGGTCCTGCTCATTTTGGCCAGTCAAGATCAATCTGCCGCCCCTGCTTTGAGCCTGCACATCCAGCCTGTCCTGCAATATGCCCAAGTTTCTTTCGCCGGCTCCAAACAGCTCCCTGGCCATATCCATATCCTGAAACTCCAGCTCTCGATTTTTCTTCTCCTGTCCGGTCATTATCTTTTTAGTTAACCTCCTGTTTAAAATGGTTATCAGGGCCGGGCTGCCTTTCAGAAAAAATCAGTCATTTTTTTGCTGGCCCAGAAGAACAAAATTTGTTACATGCCTGATCAAAGCAGACCAAAACGCGAACCAATACAAAACACACAGACAAAATCCAATGCTGGAATAAATACAGGCTGTCATGGACTGGAAACTTCTCGGCCTGACCTTTGGGGTCATATTTATTGCGGAACTTGGGGACAAAACCCAATTGGCCTGTATTCTTATGGCCGCTCAAAGCAATAAACCCTGGCTGGTCTTCCTGGGCGCATCCCTGGCCCTGGTTATGGTCACCCTGCTGGGCATATTACTGGCCCAGCTCATAGTACAGTACATATCGCCTCTATGGATAAAACGCATCTCCGGGCTGGGCTTTGTCTGTCTGGGTCTGCTGATCATATTCAACAAATTGTAGAATAACAGTAAACAGTCCTGAGCAATTATGCAACCTTGTTTTGTCAGGTGCACTGCTATTTAACTGCAATATGCAGAACTTATTCAATCCGGACCTGCAGGGCCGGCAACAAATGTCAAACGCAGCGGAGCGCCAGGAATGAGTCTCTACGACCTTTTCTTTTTTCTGTCTCTGGCTGGCGGCTTTTTAATGGCCTTCAACCTGGGAGCCAATGATGTGGCCAATTCCATGGCCTCGGCAGTTGGGGCCAGGGCTATAACCGTACGCCAGGCTGTACTCATAGCCGGATTATTGACTTTTGTGGGAGCTGTATTTCTGGGCGCCCATGTTACAGCCACGGTCAGCAAGGGTATTATAAACCCAGAGCAGATCGCCGAGCCCAAAATAATGATGGTGGGCATGTTTGCAGCTTTATTGTCTGCAGCCATCTGGATCCTGATCGCCACCCTGACAGCATTGCCTGTCTCCTCCACCCATTCCATAGTAGGCAGCATCCTGGGTTTTGGTCTGCTTGCCGGCGGCCTGGATGTAGTCAATTGGCTTGTGCTGCTGGGCGTGATCATGTCCTGGTTTATTTCACCATTTCTGGCAGCCCTGATCTCTTTTCTGATCTTCTCCCATATTCGTAAATACATTCTGTTCAAGCCCAAATTTCTTCTGCAGGCCATATATTGGGCCCCGGCCTGGATAGGCCTTACTGTCTGCCTGGTTGGTCTGTCTTTTATCTTCAAGACCCCGGTTGGGAACAAGCTGCCCTTTAACAATTGGATCAACCTGCTGCTGGTCTTATTCCTTGCCTTGCTGGCCTGGAAAATCAGCAAACTGCTCATGCAGAAGCTGCTTATATCCAAAGAAGATACTGCTGAGAATGTTGAGCTTATCTTCCGCAAGCTGCAGGTGATGACCTCCTCTTATGTGGCCCTATCCCTGGGGGCCAATGATGTGGCCAATGCAGTGGGGCCTGTAGTAGCCATTTATATGATAGCCAAGGAACAGGCTTTTTTGGCAGAAGCAGAGATTCCCATTTATATCCTGGCCCTGGGAGGTCTGGGCATTTCCTTGGGGGTCATGACCTTTGGCTATAAGGTCATTGCCACAGTGGGCAGCAGAATCACTACTTTAAACAATACGCGGGGATTTTCCGTGGACTTTGGGGCGGCAACCACGGTGCTGGCAGCCTCCAACCTGGGGCTGCCTGTATCCACCACACACGCTGCAGTCGGCGGAGTAGTTGGCGTAGGCCTGGCCCGGGGCTTCAAGGCAGTAGATTTTGGAGTGCTGGGGCGAATTGTGGCCTATTGGGTGCTTACAGTGCCCATTGCAGCCTTCACCTGCATGATAGTCTACAATCTGCTGCACTGGATTTTTCTCTAGCTCTGCCCTATGCATTGCCCTGATCCAATCTTTGGGAATTGTACTTGCAATAATATGAATATATATTAAAATTTGTAGTTATTGCTTTAAGGCAATAAAATATAATGCAAACGCCTGGAAGGAGAAGAATATGCGTTTACCTTTCTTTGGCCTGCTCAGCCCTAAATCTCCCATGATGGGCTTGATTGAGCACTACAGCAAAATATCTGAATGCGTGAATATCATCAAAGATGCCCTGGAGTGCTATGTGTCCGGCTCAGGCCTTTGCCGGGAATTTGAAGAGCTCTTGCGGGAAATAGACGCTATTGAGTACCATGCTGACAAAATAAAAAGGAATATCCGCAACCATCTGCCCAGGCGGCTGGTTATGCCTGTGGATAAGACTCTCTTCTTGAATTATACCAGGGGCCAGGACAATATCCTGGACGAGGCCCAAGAGGCCTTGCACTGGCTGGGCATGCGCAATGTACATATCCCTGAAAATTTCCAGAAACCCATGATTGATCTTTTAGATGATGTCGCTGAAACAGCCCAGCTCCTGGAACCCGCGCTAAAGGCCACCATAGGGCTGGTGCACGGAGAACATCTGGACCGAGAAGGCTGCAAGATGAAATACCGTAAGATCAGGGAAAGAAGGGACAATATCAGCAGAGCCAAAAAAAAGCTGGTTTCAGAGATCTACAACTCAGAAATGGACTTCAAGGATATCTACCAATTGACTAATTTCATCGGCTGTCTTAGCGAAATGGTCAAAAATTGTGAATTCTGCTCGGATACCCTGCGTTCCATGATTGCCAGGTAAGCCTCCTTGGTTTAGCTTATCTAGCCTCCAATCGCGGACATAACCCTCTGGCATACTGACCGTCCACCGCAACCAAGTTCAGTGAGCAGGTCATGCCCCAGGGGCTTTTTGGCCCCGGCCAGCCGCATTACCTTGTATACCTGCTGCAGGGAAAGATTGGGGGCACGCAGAAGAGGCCTTAGCCTGTACTCCCTATCCGAGAAAAGACAAGTGCGCAGCCTGCCGTCCGGAGTGATCCTGAACCTGTTACAGGTGGCACAGAAATGATGGGACAGAGGCGAGATAATGCCTATCCTGCCCAGACCTGAAGACAAGGCATACATCCTGGCCGGGCCGCAGTTCTCACTGCTCCTGGGCAAGGACAAAAGTTCCGTCCTTTGCTTAAGTTCCTGTAAAATATCATCCGCAGACCAAAAATATTTCTTGGCCCATAATGAATCGCTGCCCACAGGCATAAATTCAATAAACCGCAAATCCAGGGGATTTTTCTGGGCCAGATCCAGAAAACCTTCCAATTCATCGTCGTTTAAACCGCGCATGGCCACTATATTGACTTTCACCCTCAGCCCATGAGTCAGGCAGCTATCAATGTTTTCCCTGACCTGGAGGTATAGATCCCTGCCGGTGATACGTTCAAATTTGGCTCGCTGCAAAGTGTCCAGGGAAATATTCATACCGCGCAGTCCCATCTGTTGCAGCAATCCAATGCTCTCCTGCAAAAGTGTGCCATTGCTGGTTACTCTGAGATCCAGATCAGGAAATCTCTGCATGATCCTGGATAAAAACCAGACAAAATCCTTGCGGACAAAAGGCTCGCCCCCGGTGAGCCTGACCTTGCTTACCCCTAGTTCACAAGCTACTTGCAGCAGAGACAGACACTCCTCGTATGATAAAATTTCCTTATTGGACAACCATTTATAATCCTTGCAATTATTGCAGTAAATACATTTCAAATTGCAGCGATCAGTGATGCTCAGCCGCAAGTAACTGATTTTGCGTCCATAATTATCCACCAAGCCCAAACCGTGCTGCTGATCATTTTTGAACATTTTATTTCCTTTATCTCTGACTACAGCCTGTTAGTCATCAGCTGATGCGCAACCTTGATTCCAGTTCCTGATCCAGATCCACCAAAAGAGTCTGTTCCATCTTTTGCACCTGGACCTGACCCAGAGCTCCGCCCTTGACCTTGCGCACAGATTTGACCTGGGCGCAGGACACTTCCGCCTTGCTACTTGCGCTGTGTACGCTGGCCAAGCCGGCCAAGACAGCAGCCTCCTGCATACTGCCCCATGGTACCTGCTGCAAAGGAGAGTCCCGCAGCAATATCACGTGCGCCCCTGGACCTTCCTGGACATGAAACCAGAAGTCAAAAGGCTTGGCAGCCTGGCTGAGCAGCTTATGATTTGCTTTCTGGTTCTTGCCCCGCAGTATTAAAAAACCATGGCTGCTTTGATAGACATGCACCTGCAGACCTTTGACCCGTGCAGGAAGTGGTCTGTCTGCTGGTGTTTTCCGAATCCAGGTTTGTGCTGCCGGCTCTGTAGCAGCCTGAGCTTGATTTATGCTTCTGGGCTGAGCTTGATCCAAATTTTGCAGTTCCTCCAAGACTTCTTTTTTTCGCCGGGCAATATTCTGCAGGCCTTTTTGGGCTTTGGCCCCTTTTTTAAACCAAAGCTGCATATTTGAGAGTACACTCAGGCCAGGATCCAATTCCAGGTACAGGACCTGGCCCTGGGAATCCCTGACCTCAAGCTGGGGAACCTTTTGATGCCTGTCAATCAGAGCCAGATTGTTCTGTAAAATATAAGCCTTTTGCTTCAGATTGACAATCTCTTGCAGGCGCTCTTCCTCTTTTTCCAGTCTTCTAAGCGTCTTACGCAGCCTTTTCCTGCGTCTTTGCCCCAGGCTTAATTCTGTTGCGCCTGTCCCGATACTTTTTTGCAGCAAGGACCAACCAAACTCCTGTGCAGCCTGCAAGGCTGATTCGTACTTAGTGCACTGCAACCCCTGGGTCTGCCCTGGAGGCAATCTCCAGGGCAAAAGCACATAAGGCTTGCCTTGCTGCTGGTAAAAATAAAATCCATGAGCTTGCCCAGCAGCTAAATCTTCCAGCAAACAAAGTGCCTTGGTCTTGTCCATGTTCTTCAAAGTGGCACGCAGGGCAGGGGTGAGTTGAGGATATAAACGATAGATTTCTTCTTGGCTGAGCACCTGTTCCAGTCCAGGCCAGTCAGGCAGCAAACCAAAATCAGCAGGAAGTTCAGTCTGCAGGCCAAGTCCCTGCACAAGATCCATAAACAGCCATTTATCCTGACCAGGAGACAACTCCCAGGCAACTTGGCGTTGGGGCCAATTATAAATGCAGTTAATAATTTTGCGTCCTGTAAGGCGCTTTCTCCACCACTGTACCTGCGGACTTGGCTGCAGTGGATTCTCTGGCCTGGAATCGGAAAAAAACAAACAGTTATTTTTCCTGGCAGCGTAACTCATCAAAAATGCAGAAGGACCCAATTTGAAAGTCCATAGCCCTGGAGCGGGCTGATAGACCTTTTCAATCCTTTTGCCTATTACCTGCGCTTTTAATTCAGATTGCAGGAAGCGCAAAAAATTGGCTTCCATGGCAGCGGGACCTATCCTTGTCTCAGTTTTTCTTCTTCTTCCTGCCTGCTTTTGCAGTTAATGCACTGAGTGGTCACAGGTCTGGCTTTGAGCCTGGGTACGCTGATCTCTTCCCCGCAAGATTCACAGATGCCATAGGTGCCTTCCTCGACCCTCTCCAAGGCAGCCTTGATCTTGTTTATCAGTTTCCGGTCCCTGTCCCGCAGTCGCAGCGTAAAGAACTGGTCAGACTCCTGGGAGGCTCTGTCCGCAGGGTCTGCATAAATCTGATTGGAACCGGACATATCCTCCAGAGTGCTTTGTCCTTTAGCCTGGATTTCTTCGAACATTTTGTACAAATGCTCCCTGAAATACTGCAGATCGCTTTGTTGCATATCTCATCCCTCCTGAAAAGCAGGATAATGTAGCCGGATTATAAATGTTGCCCCTGAAAGTAAAAGCTCATATTTAGCTTAATTACAGGCCAAAAGTAAAGCATAATTTAGACCATTCGCATTAGCCTAAAATTGAATTGACTGTAATAATCTGGAAATACAGGCTATTAATTAAATGGCGGCCATGCCCTTGACAGTCAGTCCTGATTC
>CAZLUR010000108.1:0-8399 GCA_964562725.1 uncultured Desulfohalobiaceae bacterium
CTTCGCCCAGGACCACCTCCCGGTACAACTCAGTGACTTGATCTTTCAGAAAGGCCAGGGCCTCCCGGCCCTTGGCAGTCAGCTCGTACTCTTTTCTGGCCCCTTGTCCGGGAACGGAATCCGGGCGCTTCCGCAGCCAGCCCAGCTGCTCCATTCTGGCCAGCAGGGGATACATGGTCCCCGGGCTGACCTCATAGCCGTGCCTGCGCAGCTCCCGGATCATCCACTGCCCGACCACCGGCCCCTGAGCAGCATGATGCAGAATATGCACTTTCCAGAACCCGAGCAGGATTTCCCTTTGCAAAGCCTTTTTATCCGTTGAATCCATAGCTACTCCTTATATCGGTTAGCGTAAACACTTAGCGACCAAATGGCAAGCATTTCAGCTTTGACAGAGAACTTATGGTCCAATAAATTTTTATTTAAAGGTAAACATTGAATAACAAATGAATTGCTTTTGCTGGATGTGGCTACGGACAAAGGTAAAATGGAACAATTGCTGTCCCAAAAACTGTCCAGGGGGTAAGTATGAATGCTCTCTTTATCATCTGCACCAATGATGGGGAAACCATTTTCAATGCCATGCGCCTGGCCAATGTGGGGGTTAAAAAGGGAGACGAGGTCAGTGTGTTCATGCTGGGCAAGGGAGTCTTGTTTGAACAGGCTGGAAGCGATGAGTTCGATGTCATGGGCCAGATTAATGCCTTTGAAGGCGATTTCTACGTCTGAGGGGTATGCATGAAATCCCACGGTCTGGAGGGATCAAGCACATGCCCCATAGGCTGGATGGACGATCTGTACGAGCTGGCCAGAGAAGCGGACAAGGTCTTCACTTTCTAAAAACATCCCGCTCTCATTAGGAGATATGCCATAAGCGTGACTCGCACACGAAGCAAAACCAAAAAACTCGACCTCAGTATGTCCTCAGCTTGACAACCAACTTAAATCTATTAAAATTAAGGGTAAAACTTAATAAGGCTATTACACAGGAGAATACAATTATGAGTAATATTACTTTTAAAGCAGATGATGAAATAATTAAAAAAGCTCGTAAAGTGGCTATAGAAAAAAACACTACCTTGACCCAGATGCTGAGAGATTATCTGGATTCTATAGCCAGTTTGGAGGATGAAAAGCAAACTACTGCCATGTTCAGACTGGAAAAAACCTTTGAGCAACACAGCCGGGATATGGGCAAAAGAAATTGGCGCAGGGAGGAACTCCATGAGCGATGATCAGGCCCTATATTTCCTGGACACCAATATACTTGTTTATGCCTACGATACGCATCAACCTCAAAAGATGAACATTGCCCGGCAGATACTGAGGCAAGGTATGCTGGAAAAAAACGTTATATTATCTGCCCAGGTACTTGGAGAATTTTTTGTTGTGGTCACAAAAAAGATAAAAGAACCGCTTGCTCCAGCTTCTGCTTTAGAGATAATAGACACATTGGGCGTACTTTCATTAGTTGACATGGATCACTGGTTGGTCGTGAAGGCGATAACCAACCATCTCCAGTATAAAATTTCTTATTGGGATGCATTGATTGTAGCTGCAGCAGAAAGATCCGGGTGCAATACATTACTTACAGAGGACCTAAAAGAAGCGGAACTGTACAATGGAGTGAAGGCACACAACCCGTTTAAGTGATCAACGAGTCTGCAGTGTTCAATCTTATCTTCCACTCCAGGCAAAGAGCTTTTGGCAATGTTGTTATCATGAGCGATGCTCAGTATATGAGAAATAAACACAGGAGGTAGACGATGAGAAAACGGACGATCACTCAAAGTCGATCACCTGGTTGCCGCTCTGGTCGAGCGCGGGGTAGGGGTGGAGCAGTTCAATCTAACGGTGACCAATATCGGCAAGCTGGCCATCACCCTGGTGGATGCCGGGAGCATCGTCCTGGGCACGCCCACCATACATGCCGGACCTCATCCTTACGCCGCCTATGCCGTCCTGCTGACCAATGCCCTGAGTGCACAAGTGGTATCTGATGCAATGCTTATGCTTTGGTTTTATTGATTGAGGATTCCAGGGGACAATGACGACATGAACGTAGTACGCAAGGTCTTTATTCTATTGACCGGAGTCTGGATACTTGCTGTATCTGCTTCATTTTTTTGGTCATATGGTTTTTTTACCGATAAACAGGAGGAACTGGCCTTTCAGGAAGGGCAAAGTTATTTTGACCTTATTGTCATGGCCAGGGCGACAATTGTCTGCGGCAAGTAGCTCAGCAGATAGCACAAACCGTCAACAGACCCAGTGACCTTTGTGCCAGATACGGGGGAGAAGAATTTATTGTCGTCCTGCCCAATACTTCCAAAGACGGGGCCTTTAATTTAGCTCAGGAAATACGAGAGAACGTTGAAAGCCTGCGAATTATCCACGATTATTCCATGCCGTGGAGAGTGGTAACCCTAAGCCTTGGGGTGGCCGCGGTGTTGCCCGGAGAAGATGCTTCCTATGAAAATTTGATTCAGCATGCTGATGCAGCCTTATATGCAGCCAAAAACAATGGCCGGAATCAAGTCCATAGCTCCTGAATATACCATACTCTAGCCCTGTTGGGTTATCTTCTTTCCTGAAACTCATATGGGGGAGCACCACTTTAGACTATCGCCGCAGCCAACAACTACTGGCGCGACAAATAGCCATAGGCGAATTTGCACCTATAGCTGCCTGAGAATGGCAGATGTCCAGTTAAAGAACTGACCAAAGCAGGATAATTGTCCAACAGGTACTCCGGCCAGCCAGAGGCCTCCAATACAGACTCCAAGTCATGCTCCAAGTGGGGGCCCTTTTGCAGCAGATTAGGGCACTCCCCCTTCTCTATCCCCCAGCAGAGCTTGATGCGATAGGCTTTCCTGGACATGTGTCAAGCATCTTCCTTGAATATTTACCCTGAACCGTCCTTAAATCCAAAACTCGAGATAGTATCTCTTCTTGGGAATGTTGTTCACCAGCAGGGCCACCGCGAGCATGAGCAAGGCCCCGCTGCCTGTCGGCACCAAGGCGTACAGATAGCCCAAGGCAGCGCTTTAGAGCCTGGCAAATTATTGCCTAGTAACTGATTGCTTGGGTCTAAAGTAAACAATGACCTGATAAAGAAGAGCGAGAAGATAATCAGTTATTAAAGGCTCAAGAAGTAGCTATCTGCGTGAGAAAAAAACATATCTCTTTGTTGCTGGGAGGGCTTTGAATAATAAATTCCACTTGCTCTGTATAATCAATATCCTCAAAGTAGCAAAGCTGTTCTCTGAAGAGACGCTCATTAAACGCCCCAGCAAAAATACTTTTTGCGTGTGATGTTATCTGTTGAAAAGATACGTGTTGCAGAAGAAGAAAATATAAATCAACATAATCTTTCCATTTTGCCCTACGTCCCAAAGCATAAGCTTTCATTGCCGCCAGGGTAAGCAGTTCAGGCATAGTAATAATATCCCTAAACCAGATAGGACATTGTGCAGGGAATGGATAATAAACAAATGATAAACGTACTGACTGTACAGCTATAGTCAACTCATTATTGCTTCTATGCAGGATATGCTCAATTAGATAGTTTTGACTCATAATAGCATTCACAATCTTATCTGCATCTATCTCCTGCGCAGAAAAAAGATCAAAATCAATGGAGCGGCGATAACCTGCTTGCAGGGCTATGGCAGTTCCGCCAGCTAGATAAAAAGAATCTGAAAAGCTATGAATCAGATTCAGAAGTCTTTGCTGGCTGCTGTTGATCACTCCGGGGTGCATGTCTTTCAAAATAAAGTTTCCAGAAATTTATAGTTCTTGGGTGCAGGTTACATCTGGGGGATCTCAGCAATTGATCAAAAATTTGCGCAACTCGGCTCAGGCCCAGCTCTTTTTTGAGCAGTAGAAAATCATCAAAATCTCCATAGGTTAAGACAGCTTCAGCCACCGCTCGGGTTCTAAGCTGGGTCTTATCTCCTACCCCCCAAAAAAGGTAGGGTTTTTTCAAGATGATATACTCGTAGATGGCTTTGTTCATAATAAAAACCATAAGCTGGACATTTGTTCTGGTCAAGACCATATTCTGATCTACTCGTCAGGAGAAAGCAGTCAAAATCCTGCTTATTTTTCGGTACTGAGCTATCTATTCCTGGCTGTCCTTGCACTTAGAGTGGAGAGATTGCTGGATTCTGGCTGGCTGATTGCTGCTGGCAATCTTGATTCTTGGTCTTGCGCAGGACCTGGATCCACCACGTTTGTGCTGAGCATGATCATGCACCGGATCTCCATACCTGAGCAGCACCCTGCTCAGCAACAACCCGGCAGAACCTGATTCCGGGTTGATAGTGTTTTTTATGCAGCTCAAGGCACCCTTCTAAAATCTGCAGCATCTGGTCTTTGCTTTGAATGCCAGGCAACTCCTCAGCCAGTCTCGGATGTCTGCCCAGCTTGCCTCCAACCTGCACCCTGTAGCCCTGCTTTCTGGGAATTATAGCCCATTCAGGGCAGGACCGCACACAGACCCCGCACCACAGACACTGCTGCGGGTCTATCTCTGCTACACCGCTCTGGACATCAATGGCCCCTTCCCTGCAGGCAGTTGCGCATTCTCCACAGCCTGTGCAGACCTTATGCTGCACTTCCGGGACCTGGGCCTGCAAAAGGCCCAGGTCAGCAATCTGGGGCCTAGAGCAGCCGTTTGGGCAGCCAGATATGCTGATAGAGAACTGATCCAGAGGCTTAATTTCCCTTTGCAGATTATCCAGCAGGCACTCCGGCCAGCCAGAGGCCTCCAATACAGACTCCAAATCATGCTTCAGGCTGGGGTCCTTTTGCAGCAGATTATGGCACTCCCCCTTCTCTATCCCCCAGCAGAGCTTGATGTGATAAGCTTTCCTGGACATTGATCAATTCTTTTCCTTGAAATTTACTCCAGAGGCAGCCTTAGATCCAAAACTCTGGGTAGTATCTCTGCTTAGGGATATTGTTCACCACTAAGGCCACCGCGAGCATGAGCAAGGCCCCGCTGCCTGCCGGCACAAAGGGGTATAGATAGCCAAGGGCATGGATATTCTCCCCGCCTGTGACAGCTATCAAGGCTGTCGCGCCTCCTGGAGGATGCAGGGTCTTGGTCAGGTGCATGGCAGCAATTGCCAGGGAAACAGCCAGGGCTGAGGCCAGGACTCCGCCTCCAAGGACCTGAAAACAAGGCACGCCAATAATCGCGGAGATCACATGTCCGCCCAGCAGATTCCTTGGCTGGGCCAAAGGGCTCTTGATCGCTCCATAAATGAGTACAGCAGAGGCCCCGAAAGAGCCAATGATTAGGAGTAGATCAGATCCAGACAAAACGTGAAAATGGACCAGGGCCACTGCTGCAATCCCCAGAAAGGAACCCAGCCAGGACCAGAAGACCTCTCCCGGGCTGACCCGGGGCGGGCTGGTGGTAGTACCCCGCATTTTGCTTAAAAAATTCATATCAACCTCATATGGTCACTCATCTTTTATTGGGAGAATATTCAAGGCCTGGAGCAGATCATCCCTGGAGATAATGCCCAGTAATAAGCTATTGGAATCAGTGACAGGCAGCCTATTGATTCCTTTTATTCCGAACAGTAAGAAGATTTCGTGCAAAGGAGTCTCGTTTTGCACTGTCAACGCTGGTGCAGACATTATATCTCTGGCCAGGCCGGCTCTGATCTTTACTGCCGGGCAGGTTTTACTATGCATACATGCAGAAAGGAGCTGCATAAAGTTTTGACCGCCGCCTTGCATTCGCTGCACAATATCCTTTTCCGAGATCACCCCTGTGACCTGCCCCTGGCTGTTAAGTACCGGGACTCCAGCTACACCTGTTCTGGCCAGCAGATCCACAACCTGCTGCACCGGCAGCTCCTCATGCACTGTGTGCACTGAGCTGGTCATAATCTCCCCAGCTGTTCGGGAAAGAATGCGTTTTTTGGCCTGGGCATAAGCCAGAGCGTAAATTTCCTGCAGATCTCCCGGCGTGATGTCCAGATAGCCAGAGATCTACTGCATGGCCTTGAGCAGATCCTGCTCAGTCAATGTCTGTGGATCCCGACCTTCCAGGACTTTCTGCTGGGTTTGTTTCTGGGGTCCATCAATTTTATGAGAGTCCATATTTTCTCCTTGTTGCAGGGTCCATTATATTAGACCCTGGCCGTGGCCAGGAAGATTGCGTGCAGGCTGCTGGCCAGGACAATGAACAGGATTCTGGCCTTCTCCGGGTCAATGGTCCAAAACCGGTATTCCAGAACAGATTCCGGGCAGGCCTGGACGCAGTCCCCGCACAGGGTACAGTTCAGGTTTGGTCTGCCCAGAGCCAGCTGCTGACTGGACAGGGCGCTGTAACGGCAGACCCGGATACAGGCTCCGCAATTGTTGCAACCGGAGCTGATCCTGATCCTAAAAGGGTTCAACTTGCCCAGCACATTGCTTACAAGCCCCAGAGGGCAGTAGACTGTACAATGCACCATGTTCCCGGTCTTACTGGAGAAAAAAAGCATCACTGCCACTCCGAACAGACCAAAACAGATAGCCAGCAAAGCAGCTGAAGAGGCTGCAAATCCGCCTATGCTCAACAAGTAGGCTCCGCCCAAAACCAGGAGCAGAATCATGGTCCGCAAACCATGAGTGGCCCAGGCAGAAAGCTGTTGAGTTCTTTGGGGACCGAATCTGGAGAGCTGGTCATCCCAGGCCCCGATATAGCAAAGATAGCTGCACCAGGCTGGACCCAGCAAGATCAGGCTCACAAGATATAAAATGGGCATGAACAGATCCTGTCCTCCCCGATATACCGGCCCGGCTGCAATCAGCGCAGGTACTGGAATATGCAGATCTCCGGTCATTAAAAAGGATTGTACTCCACCCAGGCCCAAGGCCAGCTGGACAAAAAAGACCAGAGAGAAAAGGGCCCAGACCCTGGACCTGGCTTTTATGGAAGATCTGGATCTGGCTAAAAGCAAGTTGCCTACCCAGGCTGCATATAGACCAAAAACGAGGATCTGCAGCCAGCCTGCGCCTGGCAGGAAGCGATCAGCCAGCAGGACCGGAACAGGAGCAAGCTCCCTGGCCAGGACCAGCAAGACGACACTTATAATGAATATGGCAGCCAAGGCAGGAAAATTCTGATTTTTGAGCTGCATGGCTGTCTTTGCTATTCAAGGCTGTGTTCCTGGCGTAGCCTGCCTGATAGAGCTTTGATCATCTCAAAGGCCTTTTCCACAGTACGCGTACCATCCGGGTTGACCAGGCAACAGGTGGCAGGGGAAAGCAGGCTCCGGGATATAAGCCAGTTTTTGTCTATCCCTTTGGAATCCAGAGTATTCCAGAGGGACTCCACTTGGACAGCCATTGAATCCAAGTTGATCTCAGAAAATGGTTCTGCATTAGTGGGTACCAGGCCCCAGACCAGTACTCCGCCTCGCTCCAGAAAGCGCTTGATTGAAGAAACATAGGAAACAAAGCGCTCCCCGTTGGAGAAGACATCCAGGGAAAGCACGTCCAGGTCCAGGTTGAGCAAAAAGTCCCAATCAGGATTGCCACAGAGGTGTATGCCTCTGGGCCTGTCTACCATGGCGAAAAACCCTTCCAGGTCCCCTTTGGCCTTGTGGTCGTCATATCCGGACATGGCGGAAAACACGAACTGCAGACCAGGCTCGTCCACGAACATAAAGGCCTGGGAATTCTTCTCCTTGAGGCGCCTTAGCTGGATATTGATCCGCTTAGCCATAAATTCCAGCATAAATGGCCTCACAGTATCTTCAAAAAGAATGGGCCGCTCATCCTGATCCAGGATATTGAACCCAAAACTGATCGGCCCCTCCAGCTGACCCCGGATCGCAGGTCTATCCTGCAGATCCAGGGCCAGAAAGGAATGATAGACAGCGGAATAATCCCGGCTGATGTCCAGGTATTCAGGAGCCTCCATCCTGGCCATGGCCTCTTCTGCTTCCTGCATGAATTTATCCATGGAAAAGCGTAAGGTGCGCTGCTCCACATCCAGCAAAATTCCTGGGAAATGTTCTGCAGCCTGGACATACATATCTTCATAGTAGCTGAGCAAAGGTAGCTGGGGCCAAAAAGGGATGTCCAGGCTTAAGGCTGTCTGCAGGGCCTGGTCCGCATCTTTGTGGGGCATAACTGCCATGGCAGTGGTCAACAGGTTTCCGGGTATGCTCATGAATCTTCCTTTAATCTAAGTTTGTTGAAGTGATAAAATCAAGATTAAACCCTTTAGAGCGGCGGAGCAATTGTTACCAGGACACGCATGTCGGTTGTGGCCCGGATACCATGGGGTTCTGCTATCTCGCAGACCAGAATGTCCCCTGCCTCTGCAGGCAGGGTCTGGTCCTGGGCCAGATATTCTCCCTGGCCTTCTAAAACCTGAATACTCAGTT